>JANOAS010000131.1:0-8627 GCA_031411255.1 bacterium | reverse complement strand
GTATGTGGACAGGGCCGCGCTCAAGCCGGTTCGGGATTGCCCTCTTTCCGGGGGGGAGTAGAATGCGCCTGCACAATCGGATGGCCGTCCAGTTGTTCGGGATTGCCCTCTTTCCGGGGGGGAGTAGAATGCCTTCAGCGGGGACAACCGGGACCAGCGTGTTCGGGATTGCCCTCTTTCCGGGGGGGAGTAGAATCAGTTGACGGTTTGCTGAGCTCGTTTACAGGTTAATCAGATTCTACTTCCCCCGGAAAGAGGAGCACCATCTCGAATAAGTTTACCCAACTGGCGGCGCTTGGACCGCAAGGTTGTTGAGCCGCAGGGTTCATTTACAACCCGCCAGAACGAGGTAGCCGCCGCCGCGAAGCCCCCTTGGGGGCTTTTCGCGGCGGCGGCGTTTTCGTTTTTACGAGTTTCTCCGGCGCGGGCCGGCAGAAGAACATGAGTTGTTCCGGCATGGGCTCCGAGGCAGAAGGTTTATTGGAGTGGAAGACAAGCATTCTTCCCCACTGGGCGTCTGTAATGGTGAGGGAGCGAACTTCTCCACCGCCAGGAAGGAGCCCCTTTAAGCGGCGGACCTGGCTTTCCACGCGGTCAGCGCTCGGGCAGGGGCGGGCGTAGACGCTAAACTGGAGCATCATAAATCCCTCCCTGATGAGATCTTTGCGGAAATTGGCCGCTTCCCGCCGCTGGTTTGCGGTGAGGACGGGAAGATCAAACATGACAAGGACCCAGGCCATACGGTATTTACAGGCGTAAGAGTTGCGGGCGGTTTTCATGGCGGGGAGGGCGAAGACTCCAGAGGCGGCAAAAAGGGGAATCGGAGCACGGGCTCCTCCGGCTGCCCGCGTCCGCAGGCAGTGGCGAAGCTCTGGATGTAGAGGTCGATGGCGTTGAGCAGGCGCACCTTTCCCTCCCGCAGGGGGAGCGGCTCCATGAGCACGGCGGCGGCCCGGGGAATCCAAGCCCGCATCCGTTCCGCATGGTCCGGCGCCAGCGCGGCTGGCGTCTGGAGGAAGGCGAGAAGGGCGCGGTCGATGAAGGGGCGGAGCGGCTCCATGAGGTCATCCGCCAGCGGCTGGGCGCCTGGCTTGGTGGTGTGGTGAATACCGAGAGCGGCGATGAAGCCGTGCCCGGCCAGGCTGCGCAGCACAGCGGTGCGGACGATGGCATAGCCGTAGTCGAGCATTCCATTCACGCCGTCCCGTGTGCCGCCCTCCCGGCGCCTGGCCGCCGGGTCCAGTTTGGGGAGCACGGCCCGCCAGTAAAGGCGGGCGGCCCGGCTCTCGCACGCGTCCGGCGTCCAGGTGCGGAACTCATCACGCTGGCTCAGTGTCACTCTGGCCAGCCGCTTTGGGTCGCGGGGCAGTGCGGCGGCCCGCACGGGCTCCCGGGCGCAACGGGTGGCGATGTGCCGCAGGGCCTCCGCCGTTTTTGCGCTAACGGGCGTGGCGCAGGCGGCCTGGTTGGCCACCTTGGCGGAAATGACTGCCCGCCAGCACGCCTCCCGCCACTCCACCGACCAGGCGGCCTGCCGCCGGGGCAGGTCCGCCGTGGTGGCGCGGAAATACGGCACCGTCAGGCACGCGGGGGAGAACTTTTCATCGCACACCAGCACCACCACGCCCAGCTCCGCCGCCCGCCGGAGCGCTCCAGCCGTGAAGGAGGCATCCGGCGCGGCGCAGACCACGAGGGCGATGTCCCGCAGTGGGATGCTCTTTTCGGCGCCCTTTCCCTTGTCGGTCACATGCAACTGGTCCAGCCGCATCCGGACGCGCAGGCCGGGGCTAAGGAGATGGATAATGTGGTGGGACATAGTTAGTCCTCATCATCGTCCCTCACTTCGTCCGGAGAAGAGGTGCCACCCGCCAGAGAGTCAACGCCACCGCCCCAAGCCATGCCGCCGGGAAGGCACGGGACCATGGTCTTCCATGATGGCCTCCAACCACTGAGGGACAGGCCGAACGCGGCCTGAGCGTCGTCGGTTTTAGCGACGTGGGGTGGAATCAGGTGGACCTGTCCTGAGGGATTTAGCTCGGTTAGGATGTAGGCCCCAGCTGGCTTGCCACCGCAAGCCACGACCAATTCAACTCGCTGCCCCTTTTTGAGGATCATCCTTGGCCGGGCGTGCAAATCAAGGATGTCGAGGAGGGCGAAAGGACTGTACACCTCCGTTTCGCCCCTCCACATGGGGACGAAGACGGGGACGACCTCGTTCGGGTGACCCTTCAGCGGCACCAGCCTGGCCTCCCGCCATTCCTTCCGCTCGACGTAGGCAGGCTGGCCGTTGCGGCCGGGAATTTTTGTCGGCCTGAGCTGGCCGGCATTTTCGGTGACGAGCATCCGCAACGAACCAACAGGGATGACAACGCGGTCGGGCATTTTTGGCTCCAGCAGGCCGGGCATTCGGCTTTTGTGATCACCCGCGCCGGGCTTCGTCCCTTCGGTCCGAGACGCCAGTCGGGCTCTCCAGCGTTGGAAAGCGGCGAAGCACAGGCGGTCCCTGAAGTCAGGTGGAAGCTTCTTAAACAGGAGGGCATGCAGCGGCCTGCCCTTGCCCTTGCCCTTTTTGAGATGCCAACTGAATGACCATGGCTCCTCGGGCTGTCCCTCGCTGGTTGGTTTGCGGGTCAGGGTCGGTGCCACTTCTAGAAGTCCGCGGATGGCGGACCTTGGCTGTGCAGAAAGCTTAACGTCTGCGGTGTCGCCGCCGCCCTGTTGCCATTCCCGAAACGCCTCAAAGCACAGGTGGTCGAGCAGCGCGCTCTCGATCTCGGCGTTCTTTTTGGTGCGCAGCACCTCATCGCCGGAAGCGAGGGCTGCAAACTGCGCCGCGGCAAGCTCCAGGAAGCGCCCCATGTCCGACTCATAGCTGGCCCACAGGAGGCGGAGGTACTGGCCCATTTCCACAGGGTAAATGTAGTTCGCCCGCTGGGGGTCGGCCGTGTTGCGAATCTTTTGAATGGTGAGCTTCTCCACCTTCTCCCGCTTGTAGAACCCGGTGGCGGTTGGGTCGGCGCGGTCCCAGCGGATGCCGGAGACCAACGAAAGCTCGTAGCCCTTCTTGTGACTGCTCATGGACACCTGGTGGGTGATGCGCCCCTCCGCCTCCAGCCTGTCGCGCCACGCAGTCACAACCCGCCGCATCTCCCTGCTGTCCTCGTAGAGCGGGTGCCGGGCCAGCAGGTGCTGGCGCCTCTGGTCGTAATAAAAATAGCCCTGCTCGACATCCGCCCTGCCCCGGTTGTCCTTTTCTCCAGGCAGGTGCTCCTTTGCCAGCTCATGAACACTGAGCGCCTTGGCCGGCCAAGTACAGGCGATGACCATTGCGTCAATGGCGTGGTGCCGGTGGTCGCCACGGTTCTTTTGGAACACCTCCCAACGCTTGTCCGCCCGCTCCTTGAGCTGTCCGGTTGTGAGGCTCTGCTCCGCCTCTGCTGTGAGGCGTTCAGGGCGGTCGTGCAGGATAGCATCGAGTCCCCAAGCTCTGCGCAGCGACGAGGTGATCTGGCCGTTCGTCACTTTCAGTGAGAGCACCCCGGGATGGTTCGGCTGCCCCGTGGGGTCCCTGCCATCCGCAGTCAGCCAGCCGTGGTCCTTAAAATGGACCAGACACGCCCGGCGGACCATCTTGGAAATGTACCCGGTGTTTGCCAGGGAGTCCCCGGGGCGGACGAGAGCCTCCGCCTCCTCGCGCGACCCTGCCAGGAACAACTCCAGTTTCTTGCCCTTGAACCGCCTTCGGGCGTGAGCCTCCAAGTCCGCCCAGTTTTCTTGGAAAGCCACGCGGGGAATCTGGTTGAGCATGTCCACCCGGTTGCAGGCAACGTGGGAAATCGTGAGGTTCCACATCTCATTGCATTCCGCCCAGGCCCTCGGGAAAAGGTGGGCAATGTCCACTTCCCCATTTGTGAGGTCGGCAAAACTGATCGGCCGCGTGCAGAACGGGCAGATCGCTGTCTTCTTGTCATCCTCCCTCAGCTCCCCGAAGAGCCGGAAGCGTAGGATGGCCTTTTTGCTGGTGGAGCGCCCGTCACTCACCAGTTTGGTGATCGCCCCTTGGCGCTCCTTTTCCCTTCGCGCTTGCTCTTTCATCAGTTTTGCACGCTTGCTGCGGCCTAGTGAGAGGGACCGCGCGGTCTCATAGACCACGAAATCGGGCGTGCCGTGCTCCGACGCCAGCCGCCCCAGTAACCGTAGGAAGAGCCCGAGCCGGTGCTGCACCAAGGGGTGCTTGATTTTGCGCAGGAATTCTTTCTCCGCGTCCTGAAGGCTGGTTCCGCGCTCGGCAAGCACCGGTTGAATCGCCTCTTGGTTTTGTTGGCCTGCTGCGATGGCCATGAAGTTTTTGCGCAGCCTGACGAGGTTCGCGCGGCAGAATCTTGCACGCCCAGTGCCCAAGCTGGCCGTCAGGGGCTTCTGTCCCTCAATGAGCGCGAATTCCGACGAGAACTCGGCCGCCCAACGGTCGAGGAGTGCCGCGGCGATGTTGACTGACTCGGGCGTTGTTGAGAGGGAAGGCAATGTGGTGGAGCCGGCTTTGGCGGCGAGCTTCTTCGCAGCCTTTTTTGCGGCTCTTGCCCGTTGGTTGACCTTGTCTGCTTCGTAACGCTCCCGGAGGCGGGCGAGGCTCCGCTCCGGTGGTACCACTTTCTTGCCCGAGCGTATATCAATGACCCGCAGGTTTAGTATGGCCTGCTCAAAGAGCGCGGCCTTGGCTTCGGGTTTGTTCTTCCTTGCCACGTAAACCGGGCGCCCTTCCTCGTCTTCGGGTGTGAGCAGGTCTGTCATGAGCGCCCTGTTGTCGAACCTCGGCCACCGAAGGCCGAGCAGGCCCGGGGCGGCGGCTCCGGGGTCGGTGCGCCGCTCGAAGACTCTCCACGTCTCACCCTGCTTGTCCTTTCGTTCTCCGCAGGCGCCCCAGAGGAGCCAGTCGGCGACGGTGGCGGCGGTGTTCTGTGCGGCGAGGATGGCTCTGAGTTCCTGTTCGATAAATTCCCGGGGCCATGGGGTGCGGCGCTGGTTGGGTTCCTCGTCCGCCGCAGGGGCGGGAATGAGAAGTCCGGCCGCTTGCCAGAGGTCGGCCAGCGGAAGTCCGCTGCGGCGTGCTTCAACCCACAAGGCGTGCCCCCTGCTCTGCTCGGCCAGGTAGTCCGCCGCTTGGGCGGCGCGGCCATGGACGGCGCTGAACTTTTCCCTGAAGTCTGCCATGGCCTGCCTCCGGCTTGCGACGGCGGCTTTGGTCGCCTTGTCGTCAGCGGCCCGCTTTTTCTCTTCGTCAGTGAGTTCCTTTTCCATGGACTCCTCCCCGTCGCCTGCGCCGGTGGCTTTGTTTGAGACATTCTCCCATGGGACGTGATCTTGGTATCCCCGAAGCCGCCCCAAGTGGGCGAGGGCGGCGTGGAACTGGTGGGGTTCGAGTTTTTCGCCGTCGAGAGCGCGGCAGCGGAGGGCCACCGGGTCGTTCAGACTTTTGTCTGCCTTGCGCTGGGCCTCCGTCGGCGCTGGGAAGCCCAGCTTGATCAACTCTGCTGCAAACCACTCGCGACGCTGTTTGCGGCTGCGGGTAGTCCTGCGCTGGCGGCGGAGTCCACGCCGCGTGGAGAGGTCGGCGGTTTCCTCCGGGCAGAGGAGGACGCCCACATCAAGAAACACGGGCCCCCTTCTCACGGCATAGCCAATAGAGGCGGTGCCCAGGTCAAATCCGAATACTAGCGCTTTTGGGTCGGCGAACCCAGGGGCATTGGTGGCAGAGGTGGTGGAACTCATGGTCTCGGTAATGTTTTACTTTGGCCTGCAAGCTTGCGGTAGGCAGCGGAAATGCCAGAAATATTTCCACTAAAATTGTGAAGGTGCCCGATGGAAAGCGCACACGATGGTGTTGCAGCTGTGCGGTTGCGTGCCGTGCAATAGGAACGGACTACAAGGTGCTGGAGGGGCACATCGAAGTCCTCAAGACCGAGGCCGCCAAACTGGAAGCCGAGCGGGACCGGGGGGTACTCTCGGTCTCCTGGGCCGGACTGGTGGAGGCGGCGAAGAGCGTGGGGGAATTCGCCGCGCCGGTGCTCGCGACTGCCTCCGGGATCGCGAAGCTGATGGGGATCGGGGGATAGACCGGGGAGGGAATCAGGTCGCTCTGGCCCTGACGGCCGCGCGGGCGGGGTCGGGACCCAGCGCAGCGGCGTGCTGCCCCGTCCGCGCGGCTGGCTCGGCGCAGCGTTCGCGGCCCGGTGGCGGGTCGTGGCGGGTCGTGGCGGGTGGGAAGCCGGGGGTAGGGGAAATCTTTCAAAACAGTTACTATTTTTCCCGGGGAGGCGGGGGGGCGGGCCGTCCCGGGCGCGGGCGGCTGAAACTGTGGGAGAAGGATGGCGCGAGGGGCGGGGCGGGGCGGGAGGGAGGGGCCGGGCGTGGGATTACGGGATTGACATTTGACGCTGGAACCGATAAACCGCGCAGGATGCTCTCCAGGACGCTTTTCCCAGCGTCGGGCCGGGCTGCTGTCGAACCAACTCAACTGAACCACCCAACATGAAAAAAATCAGCCTCATTCTTTCCGCGCTCGCCGTGATGACGTGCGCCAGCCAGGCCGCGATCCTGGTCTACACCGCCGCGCTGAGCGGCCCGAACGAAGCCCCGGCAAACGCCTCACCCGGCACGGGCATCGCGACCGTCACCCTGGACACCACGGGGAACTCGATGCGGGTGCAGGTCACGTTTTCCGGCCTGACCGGCACCACGACGGCCTCCCACATTCACGCCTCCACGGCGCTTCCTGGCACAGGAACTGCCGGCGTGGCCACGCAGACCCCCTCGTTCTTTGGATTTCCGCTGGGCGTGACGAGCGGATCGATGGACACCACCTTCAACATGACGGTGGCGTCCAACTTTAATGCTGCCTACATCACCGCCAACGGCGGGACGACGGCCACTGCCTGGACGGCGCTCCAGAACGGCATCGCCGCAGGCAAAGCCTACCTGAACATTCACACGAGCACCTTTGGCGGGGGTGAAATCCGCGGCTTTCTGGCTCCCGTGCCCGAGCCCGGCTCGGTGGCGCTGATCGGCCTGTGCGGAGCCGGCCTGGCCGCCCGCCGCCGCCGTCGCGCGTAAGTTCTGCCACTGTTCCCCAACAACCGCCTGCCAGGCTTCCGGTCTGGCAGGCGGTTCCTTTCTCTCCTGCCGGCCTCCATCTCTCTCTCTCCTTCTCTCATGAAATCCCTGAGCCTTCTTTTTTCCTGCTTCCTCCTGCTGGGTGGTCTGGCCCACGGGCACCTCGTGATCCTGGATGCTGTGCTGAGCGGACCAGCCGAGTCCCCGGCAAATGCCTCCCCGGCCACGGGCACGGCGGTGGTGACGATGGATCTGGACCTGATCACGCTGGATGTGCAGTTCAATTTTTCCGGGCTGACGGGTACGACCACGGCAGCCCACATCCACGGACCGACAGCGACTGCCGGCAGCGGCACGGCGGGGGTGATGACGATCACGCCGAGCTTTACGGGATTTCCCACCGGACTGACGAGCGGGAGCTACAGTCAAACGTATGACCTGACGGATTCCGCCAGCTACAATCCGGCCTTTCTTTCGGCGAATGGGCCGCTGCTTTCTGATGCATTGAACGCCTTCATCTTCGCCATGGAGGATGGGAAGGCCTACCTGAACATCCACACCACAGCCTTTCCTGGCGGGGAGATCCGCGGTTTCCTCATCGCGCGGCCTGAGGTGGTCCCGGAACCGGGCTCGGTGGTGCTGATCGGCCTGTGCGGGACGGCGCTCGCGATGCGCCGGCGGCGGGGGAGGTCAACCGCGAATGGCCGCGAATAAAAGCAAATAGAGGAGCAAGAAAATGGGGTGCCGGCCCAGGGAACGAGACTTTGCAAGTCTCGCCGCGCCCCAAGCCTCAGTGCCCCGGAGCACGGGGCACGGAGAAGGCCAACCGCGAATGGACGCGAATTGACGCGAATCAAGGAGGGGAAATGGGCGGGGGCTGTCGTGCAGACGCCGGGGGCGGCGACGACGCAGTTCGACTTTATACAGGCGGCTCGCAGGGGTAAATCCGTGTCGCGGCGCAGCCGCTGTGGACTGCGGCAACTGGTTGCCGCTTTCGGCGAGGCAACTCGCTGCCAGCCGCGCGCCCCCAGCATCGCGCCCCCCAAGCTTCGCACCCACAGCCGTGTCGCCCCGGCGAGCCCCGAGACTCGCGTCCCTCGCGAGCTACCCCCGGATTCCCACCCGGTGTCCGCCCCCAGTGCACGCCGGCCCGGTGCGAGGCGGCGGCTGGAGGACCAGCCTGCCCTGCCTTCCCGGCGTCGGGCGCGGAAGACCGTGTGGCGGACGCTGCCGAACAGGGTTGCTACTTGGTGTCGGCAGTGTCGCGGGAGCCGAGACTGTCGAGGGTCTTCTGGGCGATGGGGGCTTGGAGGAGGCTGAAGGAGGAATTAAAACTCAGGGCCTCTTGGAGGTGGCGCTGGGCGGAGGTGCGGTCGCCGGCGGCGGCGGCGATCATGCCGGCGTGGTAGCGCATCTCGGCGTCGGGGGTGTTCCGGCTGAGGGCTTTTTTCATGGTGGCGACGGCTTTGGCCTTGTCCCCGGATTTCAGGTAAACCCAGGCGAGGGTGTCGGCCTCC
>JANOAS010000130.1:0-39599 GCA_031411255.1 bacterium | reverse complement strand
GTGAACTAAATCCGAAACGATACGTGTGGAGGGCAAAGGGTGAGGAAATTTTAGCCAAGCTCCAGAGAGCCAGGGAGGCAGTGGGAAAAGTCAGCGGGCTTGAAAAATTCTGTTCAGCTACTTCTCAGGCAGCACACTAGGATGACCGCCGAGGTGGGCGCGCCGAGCGCGGCATCGCTGGACGGGCGCAGGGTGCCCCCAATGGCGACGGTGTTTCCGGTGTAGGTGTTCGTGCCGGTGAGGTTCAGGACGCCAGAGCCGTTCTTGGCGAACTGGCCCGTGCCAGAGATCGTTCCGGGCAGGGTGAGGGTGGTGTTGGCCAGTGCCACGCTGATCACTGCGCCAGCATCGCCGACAGTCACTGGACGGTTCACCGTGGCTGACCCGGCACCGGACTGGAGGACGTTGCCAGGCTGAAACGTGAGCGCCGTGGTCAGCCCGCTGTTGAGGACGAGCTTTTCCCCTGCTGCGCCGAGGCTGGCATCGCTGACGAACTGGACCGACCCGCCGTTGGCAAAAAGACCGCCGGTGAAGGTGTTGGTGCCGTTCAAAACGAGGGTGCCAAGCTGGGATTTCACCACGCCGCCGGATCCGGTGATGGGGGCGTTCACGGTCAGGTTTGCCGCCGTGTGGAGGTAGCCTGGGGCTGCTCCGAAATCCAAGCCGCCGGTGTTGATCTGGCTGGGCAGGGAAATGCCGGACGCCCCGCCGCTGCTGGCAGCCAGGATGGCCCCGCCGGTCACCTTCAGCACGCCGCTGCCCGCCACGGAGACGCCAGTCTGGGAGGCGGCGGCGGCGTCGGTGTCGAGGGTCAGGCTGTTAATGGAATACGGCCGGCTGGCAGGGTTGTTCAGCCCGGCTGCGCCAAGGCCGGCGGGCTGCGCGGCGGTGGTGGCCAGGCGGAGGTTCGCCGACGCGGGCCCGCTGCCGGAGAGGTAAAGGCTGCCCGCGTATTCCGTGGCCTGGTTGAGCGGCATCATGCGGTTTGTGCCTGCATCCCAGCGCACCAGGCTCATGACAGGGCCGCCAAGGGCGGTGGAGCTGCCGGCTATCGGTGTGCCGGCGGGCGAGGTGAGGCCGTTCATGAGGGCGAGTTTTGCCTGGGAATTTACCACGGCATAGGGCAGGATGTCCCGCGTCACGGTGCCTGTGCCGCCGCCCCCGCCGGTGGCGCCGCCGGGGTTCGTCGTGAGGCGGATGACCGACTCGCCTGCCCCGGTGCCGCTGCCCAGGTTTGTCCCTGCCAGCGAGAGTGTGCCCCGGTTGTCCGGGCCGCGGTTCAGGCTGGAAAAGGTAAGCGTCGTCGTCGTCGCGCTGGCGCTGCCGTTCAGGGCAAAGACGCTCCCCATTCCCACCACGGTCAGCTGGCCGAGCGTCTCTGCGGAGTCCGTGGTGGCGTGGCCGAAGAGACTGAAGTTTCCGCGGTTCAGCGTCAGGCTGGGCGGAGTGACGGCATTCAGGCGCGTGCGAAGGCCGGCCACATTGATGAGGGAGATCGAGCTGTTTCCAGTCGCCACCAGGCCTGAGGCTCCGGCAAAGTTCCCGGCGGAGACGTCTGCCGTGCCCACCTGGGCCGCCGCGACGGTGTTGCCCACGCCTGCGGCGGTGACCACTCCGGAAAAGGAATTGCTCCCGGTGAAGGCGTGCAGGCTTGTCCCGTTCACCGGGTTCAGGTTGATGCCGCCCGCACCGGAAATATCGCCAGCGAAGATGCCGATCAGGTTTCCGCTCGGGACATTCGAGGCGGCGGGGGCACCCGCGATGTTCAGGTTGCTGTTCAGGAGGATCGGGTTGTTCACCTGCAGGGTGCCCGTGATGCCCGTGGGAGAGGCGCCGGAGGAAACGGATGCCGGGTCAAACTGGATCGTGCCGCCATTCACCGTGAGCGTGCCGGAGCCGAGGGAGGTCACGGACGTCGCCGCCACGGAGGCGGTCAGATTGATGGCGCCCGTCGTGCCCAGGACGCTGCTCAGCATCAGATTTCCACTGTCCAGGACCACGCCGCCGGTGAAGCTGCTGCCGGAACCGCCGAGGCGCACTGCGCTCCCGGTGCCGAACCTCCGGCCGCCCGTTTGATTGATCCGCAGTCCACTCGCCCCGGTGCCGGTGGAGACCACCGTTGCATCCGCGTAAATGTCCCCCAGCCCGGAGCCGAGAAACTCCAGCGTTGTGCCTGCTGCGCCACCTGCGAGGGTGATGCCGGCAGAGCCCGCCACCGCATGGCGGAAGGTCACCCGCCCCGACCCGTCCTGCACGATGGCGGGAGCCGCGCCCAGGGTGGAGGTTTTGAAATTGATCGTGTCTGAGGCGGTCAGGTTCGTCACGGTGACGTTCCCGGCCGGGCTGCCCGGCGCGGTGAAGACCATGCGGTTCAAATCAAAGCCGCCCAGGTTGTTAGAAGTCGTGTAGCCCGCCGCGCTGGAGAAGAAGAGGGTGGTATCAAGCGAACTGGCCGGCGCTCCTGACGGCTGCCAGTTCACCGCCGTGCCCCACTGGGTGGCGGAGTTGGAAAAGTTGTTCCAAGTTTGTGCGACGGCGGAGGACACCCACGGCGTGAGCAGCAGGGTCAGGCGGAGCGGGAGAGTTTGGGCAAGCGGGCGGTGTTTCATCGGCAAATGCACAATAAACGTTTGCAGGAATCGCGCCATGGCTGCTTTCGGTGGCTGCTGTCGGGGCCCTCAGTTTTGTCCCATCGGCCGAAGAAATGATCGTTAGCGCGTCCACGGGGCTGGGTCTCGAAGTCCAGGTCACGCCGGAGTCCGCAGAGGTCTGTATCGCGCCGAACTCAGGCGCTGCCGCCAGCTTCGTCCCATCGGCCGACGAGGAGATGGACCACCAGTCCAAGCGGGTGTTTCGGGGCGTTCAGCTCACTCCGGAGTCCGTCGAAGTGTAAATGTGGCCGCCGAAAACTACTGCAGCCAGCTTGGCACCATCGGCAGAGGAGGCGATTGAATGCCAGAACCTGTTGCTTTCCAGTGCTGTCCAGCTCACTTTGGAATCAGTTGAGGTGTAAATCTTGTCGGAGGATGGGGCTGCCGCCAGTTTGGTGCCGTCGGCTGAGCAGGCGATCGGCAGCCAGCTCCTGGTGCCTGCGTCTGGCTGTGGCGTCCAACTCACGCCGGCGGAAAGATTCGCACCGTCGAGCAGAGCGAAGCTTGGGGCGGAATTCCGCAATCCAAAGGTGAAGGGAGTGTCTGCGAGTACCACCCCGCAGGGAGTGGTGACGATGACGCCCGCCGTGCCGGCGGAATGTGCGGGGGTGATGCAGGTGAGCCTCGCGTCGTTGATGACGGTGAGCGACGTTGCAGCGGCACCTCCAATGGTCACTTTCGAGGCACCAGTGAAACCACTGCCGGTGATGGTCAGGATGGTGCCGCCGGTGTTGATGCCGCTGGTCGGAGACAGGCCGGTCACGGTGGGAGCAGGGCCGGTGCTGATCAAAATATCAGCTGCGCGTGGATCGGTCACGGCACTGTGCGGCCTGCCGCTTGCTCGTGCGCCTGCATCAGGCCTGAGGGATGCCCCGAGCACCTGCGCACGCCGAAGCCCGGACGCAGCAGGCATGGCAGACTGGAGTGGATGAGCGGTTGTGAGAGTGATGAGACCCGCAGCGAGGAGGCATTTCGTTTAGAAGGGTGGAGGGGGCTGCGGGCACACCAGTTGTCGGCGCGGGGCCCTACTTCTCCAGCTCGGCCAGCTGGTCGACAAGGCGGCGGCGGGAGTGGTCCTGGGCGGCGGGGAAATCCTTCTTCAGCTCGGCAACGAGCTTCGTAGTTTCGTCAGCCTTGCCTGTTTTCTTGTAGTGGCTGGCGAGGTAGAGGCGTCCGAGGCCGCCGACCTGGGTGCCGTCGAGATACCAGGTGTCGCTAAACTCACCGGCGCATTTTTTCAGCAGTGTCTCCCGGGTTTCTCCGGAGCTTTTCTGGGCGAGGTAGAGGGTGGCGCAGCCGACGCGGTTGCCGGTCTTCCATTTGGCGATGAACTTCTCAAGGAGGTCCTTCACCTCGGGCATCTTGTAGTTGGTGTTGATCTCCTGGTATTCCTTCTCCATCTCGGTGAACTCTTTGGCTCCGAGCTTCTTCTGGTCGGTGGCCCAGGCGGTTTTGGCTTTGGCCTTGTTGGCGGTGGACTCGGCGTCGGTCACGGTGCCGGCGGCAGGCGGCGGCGTGTCACCGAGCATGAGGGGAGGGGCGGCACTGAGGAGCAGGGTGAGCGCGGCAAGACATGAGGCGAGGGATGTCGATTTCATGGTGGTGGATGGGTTTATGAGTGAGGTTTGAGCCCTGAAGGCACAATGAGAGGAGGCTACTGGAACCGGAGACGGGGAGCAAGCTGAAAAGGGGCGATCTTCAGCGCGATGACCCGGCCGTGGAAGTCTGTGACTAATCCCTTGGGCGGCGCTTATTTCCCCACGGCGGGCAGGAGGAGGCGGGAGGTGGCGAGGGTCCAGCTGCGGGTGGTGGCGGTCTCGATGGCGAGGCGGCCGAGGGCGCGCTGGAGGCCGCGGTAGTGGCTGGCGGCCTGGCCGTCGACGTCGAGGAGGATCTCGAAATCCAGCGAGGAGTCGCCGGCGCCGCGGCACTCGACTTTCAGGCTCTTCACCTGGGCCAGGGGAATGATGGGGGCGAGGCCGGAGGTGAGGGCGTCGTGGAGGGTGGCTGAGATGGCGGCGAGGTCGGCGCGGTGGCGGTGGTCGAGGGCGAGGGTGGAGGTGACGCGGAAGCCGTGGCTGAGATTGACAGGCTGCATGTAGATGAAGGCCTGGGTGGCGAGGGTGCGGCGGGCGCCGCCGTGCATGACGATTTGGACGAACTCCGGGGTGAGCGCGACGGCCTTGCCAAAGGTGTCGTCGTTGAGGAGGACCCAGTCATTGACGCCACAGCCGAACCACGGCTCGTGCGGGTCCCAGGGGCGTGAGACGAGTTCGCCGAGGCGCTCCAGGGGGAGGAAGAGGCCGGTGCCGGTCATGTCTGGGTTGGTCAGGCGGGTGGAGAAGTTGATGGAGCCGACGATCCACGGGATGCCGTTGATGACGACGCGCTCGCCCTCGCGGGCTTGGCCGAGATTGAGCAGGAGGCGGGCGTGCTGGTAGAAGCGGGGCAGGCCGTGCTTGGCGGCGAGGGTGATGCCGACGATGCTGATGAGGGCGAGGGCGAGGAGGACCCAGTCTCCGGTTGCGTAGAGGACGGCGAGCCCGGCGGCTATGGTGCCGATGGAGGAGAGGGCGTACCAGATGACATCCAGCAGCCGGGCGGTGAAGGTGCGGTCTTTTCCGCGGTGAACGGGGCTGATGCGGATGAGGACGCGATGGAGAAAACGCAGGAGGAAGAAGGCGGCCACGCTGGCGGCGACGGCGAGGATGAGGTTCCGCCCGCGGGTGAGGAGGAAGGACTTTGCCCCTTTCCAGAGGGTGGACCAAAAGCTCTGCCCTGTGTTCTGGAGTTCGTTGAGCTGGTGATCGAGATTGGCAATGCGGCTGCGGGCCTCGAGGAGACGGGCGTTCCAGGTGTCGAGCTGACGGGCGAGGTCCTTCTGGAGGCCGGGATGGGTGCCGTTGTCCTGCGGGAGTTTGGCGATGAGGCTGCGCAGGTTTTCCACGGCCTGCTGGGCGGCGGCTGCGCGGCTGCGGGCGTCGTCAAGGTCGGTGCGCAGCTGCCCCAGGGCGCGGGGGCGCTCGGTGAGGTTTTTCAGCTCGCTGACGAGGGGCTTGAGCAGGTCGTTGGCCTCGGTGGCGAGGTTAAACCCGGTGCCGGACTTGGAATCGAGTTCGCCGCTCTTGCGCCCGGTGGCGGCCTCCTCGAAGTCGCGCTCCAGCCGGGCCAGCCGGTCCTGCTGCTCGCGACGGCTGGTTTCGAGGTTGTCGTTGGGGCCGGCCTTGAGCTGCTCGCGCAGGCTGTCGATCTGGGCGCTGATGGCCTGCCGGGCCTCGAGGTTTCTCTCCAGCCGCTCGATGGTGTCCGCCGAGTCGGCCGGGCCCGCCGCGATGAGGATACGCACGGAAACGGTGAGGAAGGCGAGGATCTGGAGGAGACGAGACATTTGGAATGCGGAGTTTTTTGGGGCGGGTTTCGTTGGGGGGGAGGCTGGGTGACGGGGTTTTAGGAGATTGTTAATTGGTGATTGTTAATTGCTAATTTAGGAGGTGCGAAATTGAGGCCGCTTTGTGTTTCGGTCTGATAATTGATAACTGATAACTGATAACTTGTAACTTTTAACTGCCGCCTCACAGCTCGCCCCGGCAGGTGCGGGCGAGGAGGACGAGGGTGTGCTGCGGTTTCGGACCTGTGCTGGGCAAATGGGCTGCGAGCTGGGTGAGGCAGCCGATGTTTCCGGAGGCGACGAAGTCTGCGCCGGTGGCGGCGATGGTGGCGGCTTTGCGACGGCCGAGTTCGGCGGCGATTTCGGGCTGGTCGATGTTGTAGGTGCCGGCGCTGCCGCAGCAAAGTTCGGGGTCGGCGATTTCGCGGAGCTGGAGCCCAGGGACTGAGCGGAGGAGAGCGCGCGGGGCGGAGCGGACGCCCTGGCCGTGGGCGAGGTGGCAGGCGTCCTGCATGGCGACGGTGACGGGGGCCGCGAGTGGTGGCGGGGCCTGGAAGCCGAGCTGGTGGAGAAACTGGGAGGCGTCGCGCACTTTGGCGGCGAACATTTTGGCCGGCTCCTCCAGCGGTGTGCCGCGCAGGATGAGGGGATACTCGTGCAGGCCGGAGCCGCACCCGGCGGCATTGGTGATGATGGCATCCACGCTCTCGACAGGGAAGGCGGCCAGGTTTTGCACGGCCT
Source organism: bacterium (assembly GCA_031411255.1). GTDB lineage: Bacteria > Verrucomicrobiota > Verrucomicrobiia > Verrucomicrobiales > V1-33 > JANOAS01. Next base: position 32,819 of record JANOAS010000130.1, on the reverse strand, counting down.
GCTCGCGGGCCAGGCCGCCCTCGCCCACGTGCCAGGCGAGGGCGCCGCAGCAGCCCTGGGCGCGGGGCACGAGGACCTCGCACCCGGCGCGGAGGAGGAGGAAAAGGGTGGCGTCATTGATCTCCGGGGCGAGCACCTGCTGGACGCAGCCGCTGAGGAGGGCGACGCGGGCGCGCACTGGCCCCTCCGGTCTGTAGCGTTCCGCCAGCGGGGAGGCTGGCGGGAGCTTTGCGGGCAGGAAGGCGAGCGGCTCACGCAGGGCGCGCGGCAGCACGCGGGAGAACTTTTTTGCCAGCACGCCGAGGCTGAGGGCAATGCGGGCGCGCCACGGATGGGGCAGGGTCTGGAGCAGGGCGAAGCGCTTCAACTGCTCAAACGTGCTCCGCTCGCGACGGGCGGAAGCCATGTCCCGGAAGGGGCTGATGAGGTCCCGGTAGGAGACGCCGCTGGGGCAGGCCGTCTCGCAGGCCAGGCAGCCGAGGCAGGCGTCCACATGCGGCAGGGCGGCGGCCAGGGGGAGGGTGCCCTCGAGCACCTCCTTCATGAGGACGATGCGTCCGCGCGGGGAGTCCATCTCCTGACCCAGTACCTGGTAGGTCGGACAAGTGGGCAGGCAGAAGCCGCAATGGACGCAGGTCTGGACCGCCTGCGCCATGGGACTGCCCAGCGGACCAAAGCTGGCTGCGGGGATGGCGTGTTTCATGTTGCCCCGCAGTCTGAACCGAGGAATGGCCTCCGGTCAATGGGGCAATCGACTGCCAGGGCGTGGAAAAAGCGCCGGGCGGGCGGGGTCAGGGAGCCTGAAAGGCGCCGCGCAGGGCGGCCATGAGGGCGGGGTATTCGTCGAAGGCCCGGAACTGGGGGAACTGGGCGCGGATGGACTCCGGGGCGTGGAAAAAGAAGCCGGCATCCGCCTGGAGGAGCATGGCGGTGTCGTTAAACGAATCCCCGGCGGCGAGGACCTGGTAGTTCAGCGACTGGAAGGCGGCCACGGCCTTTTGCTTCTGATTGTGCTGGCGCATGGTGTAGTCCGCGATGCGCCCGTCCTCGATGCGGAGGCGGTGGCAAAGGATGGCGGGCCAGCCGAGCTGGCGCATGAGGGGCTGGGCAAACTCCTCAAACGTGTCTGAAAGGATGACGACCTGGGTGAGGGAGCGGAGTTCGTCGAGGAATTCGCGGGCTCCAGGCAGCGGGCTGAGGGTGCCGATGACCTCCTGAATGAGAGCGAGGTTCAGGCCATGGCGGTTGAGGATTTCCAGACGGCCGCGCATGAGCACGTCGTAGTCCGGCTCGTCGCGGGTCGTGCGGCGGAGTTCCGGGATGCCGGTTTTCTCCGCCACGGCGATCCAGATTTCCGGCACGAGCACGCCTTCCAGGTCCAGGGTCACAATCGTCTGTTTCATGAGGCTGGTTTCCTTCCACGGGATGCGGGGCTTGTCCAGTGCAAGGACGGGCCGGGTGCGGGCGGGTATGGAGAGATTGAAAAAGTTTTCTCTGGCGCGATTCGAAGTTTGGCATGAATCTGGCTTTAGTTCGAAAAAGGCCCTTGGATGACTGATCCAGGGCGCTAAACTCCATCACAACTTACCGCCATGAAAAAAGTCGAAGCGATCATCAAGCCATTCAAACTGGAAGACGTGAAAGAAGCCCTCTCCGAAATCGGGATCGAGGGAATGACCGTCACTGAAGTCAAGGGATTCGGCCGCCAAAAGGGCCACACGGAAATTTACCGGGGTAGCGAGTACACCGTTGATTTTCTTCCAAAAGTGAAGCTGGAAATCGTCGTTGACGATGGCCAGGTGGCCTCCGTGGTGGACGCGATCGTGAAGACTGCGAACACGGGCAAGATCGGCGACGGTAAGGTTTTCGTCTCCCCGGTTGAGCAGGCAGTCCGGATCCGGACCGGTGAAAAAGGAGTGGAGGCGATCGCGAGTTCGATGCGTTAGGCCGTCCCCGCGGCTGCCCCATTTCCCCCCTCAGTCCTAATTTTGGTTCCGGTGGCTGGCATGCCATCGGGGTTTGGTTCTAAAAGCCAGGGCCCGCTTCTCACGAGGCGGGCTCTGTCGTTTTCCCCCGGAAGCGCGGGCCGGCGGTACTGGGATTTTTTGGCGGTGTGGAAAGAATGTGATATTTCCTGGCGCGGGGCCGCTGCCTGATGGAGCTTGCCGGACGATTAAGAAATTTTCATGCGCATCCTCGTTGCCTCAGACAAATGGAAGGGCTGCCTCTCGGCAGGCCAGGCCTGTGCCGCCGTGGCTGAGGGGCTGGCGCAGGCCGAGCCCGGGGCGACAGTGGAGCGGCACCCGATAGCGGACGGGGGGGAGGGGACGCTGGCTGCGGTGAAGGCCGCGGTGAAAGGGGCGGTGGAGCACGAGGAGGAGCTGGTGGATGCCCGCGGGCGTCCGGTGCGGGCGAAATGGCTGATGCTGCCCGGACGGCGGGCGGTGATCGAGATGGCGCAGACGGCCGGGCTGACTCAGGTGGATGATGTGCCGCTGCAGCCATGGCTGGCGAACACTTTTGGCCTGGGGCTGCTGGTGAAGCAGGTGCTGCGGGAGGGGGCGGAAACGATCATCATCGGGCTGGGAGGCAGTGCCACGAACGACGCCGGGAGCGGGCTGGCGCGGGCGCTGGGCTGGGAATTTGAGGGCTGCCGGGTGCTGCCCATTGATCTGGCCCGGCTGGAAGGGGTGCAGGCTCCGGATTTTCAGGCCAAGTGCCGGGTGCTGGCGGCGTGTGATGTGGAGAACCCGCTGCTGGGTTCGCAGGGCTGCACGCGGGTTTTTGGGCCGCAGAAGGGGGTGAAGCCGGAGGATTTTTCCGCGTGGGATGCGGCGCTGGAGCGGCTGGCGTCCTTCTTCCCGGCGGAGCTGGCCGGGCGGCCCGGAGCCGGGGCGGCAGGGGGCATGGGGTGGGGGCTGTCAGCTTTTCTGGGGGCGGAAATCGTGTCGGGCTTTTCCCTGCTGGCGGAAATGACCGGGCTGGAGGCTGCGGTGGCGGCGGCGGACGTTGTGATCACGGGCGAGGGGTCACTGGACGGGCAGACGCTGAACGGGAAGGGGCCGCACGGTGTGGCGCAGATGGCCCGGAGGCTGGGCAAGCCGGTGATCGGCGTGGGCGGGCTGGTCACGCCGGAGGTGGTGCCACATTTTTCCGCTACGCTGGCCGTGAAGCCGGAAGGCCTGACCGTGGAGGAGGCGATCCCGCGCGGGCGGGAGCTGATCGTGGCGGCGGTGGCCCGGCACTGGCCGGCACTGCGGGCGCAGGCCGGGGTGTGAGGCGCGGAAATCCCAACTTGCCGCTTGGCATTTCTCTGCGGCTCCGCAGGTTCCCGGCACGATGCACCTCGCCACCTGGCTCAACGACCTCGACCCGGTCGCCCTCAAGATCACTGACACGCTGAAAGTCCGCTGGTACGGGCTGGCCTACGCGGTGGGCTGGTTCGTGGCCATCTGGGTGGCTACGCGTTTCGCCAAGCGGGGGCTCACTGTGCTGCCGGAGTCGAAGATCAGCGACCTGATAGTAGCCACGGCCATCTTCGGCATCATGCTGGGCGGGAGGCTGGGCTACATGCTGTTTTATTCGTGGGATGAGTTTGTTGCGAATCCGCTGATGTTTTTCAAGCTGACGCAGGGCGGCATGGCGTTTCACGGGGCGGCCTACGGGACGGTGATTTTTACCTGGATTTACGCGAAGCGGAACAAGGTGTCGTGGACGGGCATTGGGGACATCATCGTGGTGCCGGCGCCGCTGGGGATTTTCCTGGGGCGGGTGGCGAACTTCATCAATGGGGAACTCTGGGGTGCGGAAGCGCCAGGGCTGGCGTGGGGGGTGAAGTTCCCCCAGGAGGCGGCGAGGGAGGGGATCGTGGGTGAGGGTCACGAGGAGATTATTTCGCGGTTGAGGCACGGCGACACGGAGCTGCGCGAGGAGCTGATGCAGATACTCCCGGACCGGCACCCGTCCCAGCTGTATGAGGCGGTGCTGGAGGGGCTGGTGCTTTTTGCCATCCTGTATTTTGTCCGCAGCCGGTGGAAAAACCTGCCGCACGGCGTGCTTACGGGGCTGTTTTTCATCTTTTACGCGATTTTCCGGATCGCGGTGGAGTTCGTGCGTGTGCCTGACCATCCCGATGCGCCGCGTGTGCTGGGCTGGATGACGCCGGGTCAGGTATACTCGTTTCTGATGATCCCGCTCGGTTTGGCGTTCCTGCTCACGGCCCGCCGGCGGCCGTGGACGGGGCAGATGGCGGCTTGATTTCCCCGTGAAGTCCGGGGAAAGGTGAGGGCATGAAACCCACTGCCAAAACCGTGAGCCCGGCGGAGGCGGCAAAGGCCTGCGCCGCCTGCCGCGAGACCGTGCTGCTCGACGTCCGTACGCCTTCTGAATTCCGCGAGATCCACATCGATGGCGCCCGCCTCGTGCCGCTGGACAAGCTGGACGCGGGGGGGCTGGCGGGTGAAATCGGGAAGGACCGGGCGTGTCTGGTGATCTGCCGGATGGGGCCAAGGGCATTCAAGGCGGCGGATCAGCTGGCGGCAGCCGGGATGACGAATGTGACCGTCCTGGAGGGCGGAATGCTGGCGTGGGATGCGGCCGGACTGCCGGTGCTGCGGGGGGAGAAGGGCGTCATTTCCGTGGAGCGCCAGGTGCGCATGGCGGCGGGCGGACTGGTTTTGCTGGGCGTCATCCTTGGGGCGCTGGTGCATCCTGGTTTTTACGGGCTGTCCGCGTTTGTCGGAGCGGGGCTCGTCTTTGCGGGTCTGACGGACTGGTGCGGGATGGGGCTGCTCCTGAGCCGGGCGCCTTGGAATAAATGAGGGCTCCGGATTTCCAGTGGCTGGGCCGGGTGGCCTATGCGGATGGTCTGGCTCTGCAGGAGAGCCTGGTCGCGCGGCGGCGTGCGGGGGAAATCCCGGACACGGTGCTGCTGCTGGAGCACGAGCCGGTGTACACGATCGGGCGGACGCCGGACAAGTCCAGCCTGCGCGCAGCGGCGGACCTGCCGCACCCGGTGGTGGAGATCAGCCGCGGCGGGCAGGCGACGTGGCACGGGCCGGGGCAGCTGGTGGGCTACCCGATCCTGGCGCTGCAGGACTACGGGGCGGACCTGCACACATACCTCCGGGCGCTGGAGGAGTCACTCATTTCCGCCTGTGCGAGCCTGGGGCTGACGGCGGGCCGGCGGGAGGGCATGACCGGGGTGTGGACGGGGCCGAGGAAGCTGGCCTCCATCGGCGTCGGTGTGCGCCACTGGATTTCGATGCATGGGTTTGCCATCAATGTCAGCGGTGATCTGGCGGCATTCTCAGCCATCACGCCGTGCGGGCTGTCCGGGGTGGAAATAACGAGTGTTTCGCGCGAGCTGGGGCGGGAGGTGACGGTTGAGGAGTTTGCTGAAGCGGTGAAGCCTGCGCTGGTTCGCGCGCTGGGGGAGCTGGCACGGGGTGGTGGAGGGTAGCGGTGAATTTGGGGGTATTTTGGGGGGGATGCTGCATGTATGAAAAAGCCCGGCAGGATGATGAATCCGGCCGGGCCTGTTTTTCCGGGGCTGCGACTCCGGGGGCCTTGGATCAGGCGCGGCGGCGGCGGCGGCTGAAGAAGACGGCGGCGAGGGCGAGGAGGCCGGCGCTGGCGGGCTCAGGGACGACGGCGAGGGTGCCGTAGATTTCGAGTTCGTCGATGTCGCTGCCGCCGGGGTTGAGGCCCGTGCCGGGAACGAGGAGGCGGATGCCCTTGGCGAGGACGCCGCCGGAGCCGTCGCTCAGATCGAATTCGTGACGGAGATTTGCGGTGAAGCCACCGCCGAGCCCGGTGTCCTGGTTGTAGTTGTAGGCGATGCTGCCAATGCTTTCCCAGAGTGAGCCGTCGAGCGTTCTCTGGACGGTGTAGGTGCCCTGGCTGCGGTCACCGTAGGTGGCGGTATTGTCCCGGCCAAAGGCGATGGAGGTGACTTCGTAAACATCGCTGAGCATGACGCCGGCGTGGGCCGGGCCCGGGTCGCCATCCCCGCCGATCCATGAGTTTACGTTCCCATAGAGGCCGTCATTGAGGTTGGGGATGATGTGGTAGCCGATGCCAAGCTGCGGGCCCAATGCTCCCGAAGCGATGGCGACGCCGCCGTTGGAGGCGAGGGCGATGTTGTTCGGGACGACTGCCCCCGGGCTGGAGTGGGCTCCGTCATTGCCATCCCACGAGACGGAGTAGCCGGGATTGGCCGTGGTGACGATGGCTCCAATGCCGCCGGGGGCTGCGGAGGAGAAAAGCTCCAGTTCATCGATGGCGGCGCCGTCCGGTGTCAACACCCTGAAGCCCGTGGCGACGACGGGGGTGTCGATGTTGTACTGGTGGCGAAGGGCGGCGTTCGTCAGGACACCGGAGCCGGAGGCAATGGACATGGTGCCGATGGTGTTCCAAGTGGCGGTGGCATGGTTCGTGGCGGGGTCGACGCTGGTGGTGTACTGGACGGTGTAGGTGCCGGCGGCGCGATCACCGAAGGTGCCGGTGTTGTCGCGACCAAAGGCAAAGCCGGCAATGGTTTGGGGGCTGCCGGGGCCGACGCCGGCTTTGAAGCCAACGCCAACATAGCTGGCAGGCGTGTCGCCGATCCAGGAATTCGAGTTGCCAAATGTGCTGTCATTGACGTTGGGGATGGTGTGGGTCGGGGCATAGCCACCACCAGCGATGAGGTCGAGGGCAAAGGCGGTGCCGGCAGCGCCGATGTTTCCAGCGCCAAGGGTGCCGCCCTGCTGCACGTAGGTCAGGCCTGCTGTGAGCGTGAGGTCGGCATGGAGTGGGGCTGCGAGCGGTGCCAGCAGGAGCACCGGGGTGAGCAGGAGAGGTTGTTTTTTCATGGATTTGTCAGGGGCAGGGTTGGGTTTTCATGATCTGCGACCGCTACGCCGAACGTTGATCGGGGCAAGCCGGGGCGAATTGTTTCGAATTCGTGACGGTTATTTCAGTTTTTCGCGATTTTGTCCACCCCATTTCGCCCCGTAAAAAAGAGGGGAATCCCTCCCCGCGCTGTCAAAGCCGCACGGGAACCTTGCTCACCTCCAGAAAAAGGCCGAGGCGGCGGATGGATTCGGAAAATTTGGCGTAGTCGACGGGTTTGTGGATGTAGCTGTTGCAGCCGAGTTCGTGGCAGCGGGCGACGTCGCGGGGGTCGTCTGTGGTGGTGAGCATGTGGACTGGGATGAGGCGCCAGTCGGGGTTTTCCTTGACGCGGCGGAGGACTTCGAGGCCGTCGACTTTGGGCATGCGGATGTCGAGGAGGAGGACGCAGGGGAGGTGTGGCTCGTAGTTTTCGCCGGGGCGGCGGCCTTCGAGGAAGTCCATGATTTCCTGACCGTCCGAGAAGCGGATGAGGCGGTAGGGCAGGCCGGTGCCGGCGAGGATGTCCTCGACGAGGAGGGCGTGGCCGTCGTCGTCCTCGGCCATGAGAAGGGTGATGGAGGGCTGCTTGCGCATGACGGGGGGCGGCGGATCAGGTGTCCTGGCGGGCGCGGGGGAGGGTGATGGTGAAGAGACAGCCGGGCTGGTCATCCGGGCGGGAAAGGACGGCGATGCGTCCGCCCATGCGCTCGACGCAGCGCTGGGCGATGGTGAGGCCGAGGCCTTGGCCCTCGCCGAGGGAGGGGTTCAGGCGGTGAAAGATTTCGAAGATTTTCTGCTGGTGCTCGGGCGCGATGCCGAGGCCGTTGTCGGCGACCTCGTAGATGACGACGTCCTCCTGGCGGCGGCCGCTGACGTGGATGTCGAGCGGGCGGTCGGGGGAGCGGTATTTAATTGCGTTGTCGAGGAGGTTGCCCAGGGCCTGGTTGAGCATGGTGGGATCCGCGTGGCAACGGGGCAGTGGATCCACGCGGGTGGTGGCGCCGAGCTGCTGGATCTGGAAATGCTGGGAGCGCAGGATGTCATTGACGAGGGTGGTGGTGTCGAGGTCGCGCGGCTGGATGGCCTGGCGGCCGAGACGTGACATGCGGAGGAGGCCTTCGAGGAGGCCGTCCAGGCGCATTACGCCGGCGCTGATGAAGCCGAGGGCCTTGGGGGTGGAGACGCCGACTTTTTCACGCAGGGCGGCGGCACCGGGGAGGTCTGACTGGCTGAGGGCGGAGTCGATGAGCTTCCAGTCGCGCTCGATCATGCGGCTGAAGCCCTGGATATTGACGAGGGGGGAGCGCAGGTCGTGGGAGGCGACGTAGATGAGGGTCTCCAGCTCGCGGTTTTTCTCGGCCAGCTCGACGGCGAGGGCCTCGCGGCGGGATTCTGCGGCTTTGCGGGCGGTGATGTCGTTAAAGATGACGAGGAGGGCCGAGCCCTGGTCGTCGGTGAAGGGGGCCGCGACAGCCTCAACGTCGACGAGGGTGCCGTCGCAGCGGATGAGTTTTTCCTCCAGGGTGCCAACGGGCTGGTTGGTGGCGCGCATGGCGCGGAGGCGCTCCTTGACGGCGGGTAGGCTGTCCGGGTGGATGAAGAGGAAGGGGTCCGTGCCGAGGAGGTCCTCCCTGCTGTCGGCACGCATGAGGCGGACGCCGTAGTCGTTGATGAGTTCAAGTTTTCCGTTCCGGTTGACGCAGACCATGGAGGGGATGGTCTCGATGATGTTCCGGTAACGCTCCTCGCGCATGCGGAGGACGCGGTCCTGCTCGGTGAGGCGGAGGTGAGCGTCGCGAAAGGCGCGGGAGATTTGGGCCAGCTCGTCGCTGCCGCCGAGGGGCGGTGGCGGGGGCTGTCCGGTGTCCATGAGGCGGGTGTCGGCGATGATGCGGTTGGCACGGCGGGTGATGGACCAGTTCAGCCCGAACCAGAGGCCGGCGCAGGCGAGGCCGAGAAAGCCGAGGCTGATGACGAACTGCTGGCGGGCGAGGTCATTGGCTGCGATGCGGGTCTCAACGCCATCCTGTCCAAAGCGGGTGAAGAGCTTGTAGTTGAACACGATCAACCCGAACCCGAAGGCAAGCAGGAGAAGCGGGATGAAAATGCGGAGTGGAGGAAGCTTCATGGAATGCGGATTTATTTTCGGGGCAAGCGGGGCGGGGGTGGGCTGCCGGGTGAAGGGGCTTTTCCGGAAATTGCTAATTTTGGATTGTTAATTGCTAATTGGGGAGGTGCTGTGGGGAAGTGTTGTTGAGGGGGCAGCTGATCACCTGGACCATCCTACCAGCTGCCAGAGGCTCCGCCACCGCCGGAGCGACCGCCGCCGCCTTTGAACTTTCCGCCGGAGGCTCCGCTGAGGAGGGCGAAAAGGATGAGGCGGAAGAGGTCGAAGATGTTGTAAAAGACGAAGCGTCCGGCGCGCTGATAGACGGTGTCTCCGGTGTGGGACCAAATGGCCAGCATGAGGAGGAGGATGCCGACCAAGGCGGCGGTGAGGGCGGGGTGGCGCTGGAGAAAGTTGTCGGCGTTGGTCTGGCCGGTGCCTTTGTACTCGCTGCGGGTGGCCTGGATGATGGCGGAGACTCCTGCGCGGACGGCTCCTGCGGGGTCGTTCTCTTTTAGAGCCGGGGCGATTTTTTCCCTGATGATGCTGCCGGCGAGTCCGTCGGGGAGGACGGGCTCGAGGCCGTAGCCGACCTCGATGCGGGCGCGGCGGTCTTTTTGAAAAATGAAGAGGACGGCACCGTTGTCTTTTCCTTTCTGCCCCGGAGCCCAGAACTGAAAGGTGCGGAAGCAGAAGTCTTCGAGCGCGGTGTTTTCCGGCAGGGCGGGGATGAGGGCAACGAGGATCTGGTTGGAGGAGGCGCGCTCGTTGGTCTCGAGCTGGCGGCTGATGGAGTCTGCGGTGGCGGGGTCGAGCCAGTGCGCGGGATCGTAGAGGTAGCCATCGGGTTTGGGCGGGAGCGGCTCTGCGAGGGCGGCGGAGAGGCAGGCCAGGCACGCGAGGAGGACGGCGAGGATGGGGCGCAGGTGTGGCGGAAAAGAATGAGGATTGATGAGCAAGGATTTTTGATTCTGCGGGAGGAGATGGGCGGAGGCTGGCTTCAAAAATCGAGCATCCTTGCCCGGGAGTCAGTTGCTCACTGAGCCTCGGCGCGTTTGGGCTGGCCGAGGTTGAACTGGACTTCGGGAGCTTTTTCCGAGCCGGCGGCTGAATTGAAGTAGGCATTCGGGTGGAAGCCGCCGATGCCTGCGACGATGGAGGCGGGGAAGCGTTTGACGCTGGTGTTGTAGACCTGGGCTGCGTCATTGAAGCGGAGGCGCTCCATGTTGATGCGGTTTTCGGTGCCGGCGAGTTCGTCGCTGAGGCTGCGGAAGCCCTCGTTGGCCTTGAGTTGGGGGTAGTTTTCGGAGATGGCCATCATGCGGCCGAGGGCTCCGCTCATCTGGGCCTGGGCTTTCTCAAACTGGGCCATCATGGCCTCGTCGGGCACCTGGCCGGGGGCGAGGCGGATCTGGTTGATGCTGGAGCGGGCGTTGGCGATCTCGGTGAGGGTGGATTTCTCAAAGGTGGCCTGGGCCTCGAGGGTTTTGACGAGGTTCGGGATGAGGTCGGCGCGGCGCTGGTAGGCGGCCTCGACCTGGCCCCACTGCTTGTCGACGGCTTCGGATTTGCCGACGAGGCCGTTGTAGCTGGTGCAGCCGCCGATGCCGGCGACGAAGAGGCCCATGACAAGAAGGGCGAGGCATCCAAGGAGGGGGAGCTTGTTGTTCATTGGGGAAGTGTGGGGTGGCGGGCGGCGGGGGCAAGGGGAAAATGAGGATGGTGGTGGGATGGTTGTGTTCCAGCTTGACCGGTTCAGGGGTGGCCATGATAGATGGCAGCGAACGAACCCCAGACGATCATGTCCGACCTGCCCACGCCAGTCCCCGAACCCATCCCGGCACCCTCTCCCGCTCCAGCCTCGAAGGCGGCCATCTTTGTGCGGAGGCTCTCCAGTACGCTGGCCCTCTGGGCGGTGGTGACGACAGGGATGGTGACGGGGAATCCGGCGCTGCTCTTCGCGCTGGTGGCCGGGGCGAGTCTGCTGTGCCTCTGGGAATTTCTGAAGATGATGGGGCCTCTGCCGGCGGGGGCGCGACGGTGGACGCTGGTGTGCGGGGTGCTTTTCTGGGCGGTGCCGGGTGCCTTCTGGATGAGGGGGGTGCTGGATCCCATTTTTCTGGACGGGCTGCTGCTGGCGGTGCTGCTGCTGGGGCTCTTCACCCGGGTGCTGGCGCGTCCGCTGGAGGGTCGGGAAACTCTGTGGAGGCTTTTTGTGCCGCTGGCGGGATACGTCTACACGGTGGTGCTGGCGGGATTTTTCCTGAGGCTGATGGTGCTGGGCCAGCCGGTGGAGGGCAAGCTGCCCGGGCTTTTCTATGTGCTGTATGTGGTGGCGGTGACGAAGTTCACTGACATGGGGGCGTATGCGATTGGAAGCCTGATCGGGAAGCACAAGATGATCCCGCATATTTCGCCAGGGAAGACGTGGGAAGGGTTTGGCGGGGCGCTGCTGGGGGCGTTCATCGCGAGCCATGGGGTGGTGGCGCTCTTCGGAAGCAAGGTGCCGCTGCTGAACCACGGTCATGCGGCGGTGCTGGCGGTGATCCTGGCGCTGGTGACGATTGTGGCGGATCTGGCGGAGTCCGTGCTGAAGCGCTGCGCGGGGGTGAAGGACTCGGGGAATTTCCTGCCGGGGATTGGCGGTGGGCTGGATCTGATGGACAGCCTGCTTTTCACGGCGCCGGTGGCGTGGTTTTATCTGATGCACGTGGTGTAACGAAGGGGACGCGATGCGGAAACGGAAGCGGGTGATTATTTTAGGATCGACGGGGTCGATCGGGACGAGTGCGCTGAAGGTGGCGCGGGACCTTCCGGAATGGATGCAGGTGGTGGGACTGGCAGCGCACCGGAGCGGGGAGGCGCTGGCGGGGCAGGTGCGGGAGTTTGGGGTGAAATACGCGGCGCTGTCGGACGAGGCTGCGGCGGCGGAACTGGCGGGGGCGCTGGGGGATGGGGTGAGGGTTTTTTCCGGTGAGGCAGGGCTGGTGGAGCTGGTGCGGGAGGTGGAGGCGGAGCTGGTGCTGATTTCGATAGTGGGCACGGCCGGGCTGAGGCCGGCACTGGAGGCGATAGCGCTGGGGCGCGACATCGCGGTGGCGAGCAAGGAGATCCTGGTGATGGCGGGGGAGGCAGTGATGACGGCGGCGCGGGCGCGCGGGGTGCGGGTGCTGCCGGTGGACAGTGAGCACAATGCGATCTTTCAATGCCTGGAGGGGCGGAACCCTGCGGAGGTGTCGCGGCTGATCCTGACGGCGAGCGGGGGTCCCTTTCGCACGTGGCCGGCGGAGCAACTGGCGGGGGTGACGGTGGAGCAGGCGCTGAAGCACCCGACGTGGGAAATGGGAAGGAAGATCACGATTGATTCGGCGACGCTCTTCAACAAGGGGCTGGAGATGATTGAGGCGCGGTGGCTCTTTGACGTGGAGATGGCGCGGGTGGACGTGGTGGTGCACCCGCAGAGCATCGTGCATAGCATGGTGGAGTTTGTGGATGGATCGACGCTGGCGCAGCTGAGCCACTCTGACATGTGCTTCCCGATCCAGTATGCGGTGACGTGGCCGCAGCGGACGAGGAACAGCCTGAAGCCGCTGGATTTCGCGCAGCTGGGGCGGCTGGAGTTTGAGGCGCCGCGGGTGGCGGACTTTCCGGCGCTGGGGCTGGCGCGGGAGGCGGGGGAAACAGGCGGGACTCTGCCTGCGGTGTTGAACGCGGCGAATGAGGTGGCGGTGGCGGCGTTTCTGGAGCGCCGGACAGGATTTCCCCAAATCTGGGAGACGGTGGGCCGAACGATGGCAGCGCACCGGGTGGTGGCGCATCCATCGCTCGAGGAAATCCTGGAGGCGGATGCCTGGGCGCGGAGGACGGCGGCGGGGGCGGTGTCGTGAGTCAGCTCACGGGTGCGAAGCGCCCCAGAAGGCGAGGACAATGGCGAGCAGGAATACGCCCCGGCGCAACCTGATGCGGCGCAGGAGCCGCCTTGTGGACCCCGGCCAGTGGCCGATGGGCGGCCCGACCGGCCCAGCTCTGGTAAATGAGCCGGAGGTGCTGAGCAGGACGGCTCAGAGTTTCCCCAGCAGCAGTGTGCCCGCCAGAAAAGCAACGTGCGCCGGCTCATCGCGGAGGCGGAAGCTGACGAAGGCACCGTTCGCATTTCAATCGATACGAAAACCACCGTGCCCATCGGCAATCTGAGCCGCTGCGGTAGAAGCCGGCGTGTGCACGAGGCCCTCGATCACGATCTGGAACCGGAGGCGAAGGTGGTCCCATTCGGCATTCACCGTCCGCAGACGGCAGAGACCTGGATTTGCTCATTATTTATGGCCACACCTCTGAGATATCCCTGTGCCCCCGGACTCGGATCGCCTGCAGCGCTTGGACTTTCCCGCAGGGGGGCACGCTTGATTTGAGATTTTAGCAATTTGAGATTTTAGCATTGCCAATTCAGAGGCAGGGCGGTAAAAACGGGGAGAGCCCATCCCCGTCCCCATGAAAACCCTCAACCTCCCTGCCCTTTCCCTTTTTCTGGCTGCCGCTGCAACTGTGCCTGTGGAGGCCGGTCTGGTGCGGGGGCCGTACCTTCAGATGGCGAACTCGTCGGCGATGACGGTGCGGTGGCGGACGGATGCGGCGGGGCAGGGGATGGTGCGCTTTGGCACGGCTGCGGGAAATCTGGCGGAATCGGTCACCGGGGTGGCGGGGGCGGTGAACCATGAAATCCGGCTGACGGGGTTGAGTCCGGCGACCACCTACTACTACTCGGTGGAGGTGGACGGGGTGGTGCTCTCGGGCGGGGCGGACTATCATTTCAAGACGCCGCCGGTGACGGGGGCGACGGCCCCCTTCCGGTTCTGGGCGCTGGGGGATGCGGGGACGAACAATTTCAACCAAGTGGTAGTGCGGAACTCCCTGCTGACGGCCTACTCGACGCTGCATCCTGACTTAATGCTGATGCTGGGGGACAACGCCTACGCCTCTGGAACGGACCCCGAGTACCAGGCGGCGGTGTTCAACATGTACCCCACGCTGCTGCGGGAGTTCTGCCTGTGGTCGTGCCTGGGAAATCATGAGACGTATTCAAATCCGGCGGCACCTCCGTATTTCGACATTTTCACTTTTCCCACGGCCGGAGAATGCGGCGGGGTGGCCTCGGGGACGGAGCACTACTACTCGTTCGACTACGGGAATGTACACTTCATCGTGCTGGACGCGATGCAGAGCAGCCGTCTGGCCACGGGGGCGCAGGCGCAGTGGCTGCGGGCGGACCTGCAGGCGGTGACGGTCCCGTGGACGGTGGCGCTGTGGCACCACCCTCCGTATACGAAGGGGTCGCACAACTCCGACGCGGAGGGCGACCTGATCGAAGTGCGGACGCAGATGCTGCCGATCATCGAGGCGGCGGGGGTGGACCTGGTGCTGTGCGGGCACAGCCACGTGTACGAGCGGTCATGGCTGATGAAGGGACATTACGGGATGTCGGGGACGTTCTCTGCGGCGACGCACAAGGTACAGGAAGGGAATGGCCAGGAGGATGGCGACGGGGTTTATCAAAAATACGTGGATGGGGAGAAGGCGGGCAAAGGAACGGTGTACGTTGTCTGCGGCTGCTCTGGAGCGGCGGCTGGATCGGTGGGATTCCTGCCGGCGATGGCGACCAGCCAGGCACCGGCGTTGGGATCCATGATCGTCGACGTGGCCGACAAACGAATGGATGTGAGATTTCTGCGCTACCAAGGTCATTTTAGCGATCATTTTACCCTCGTGAAAACCAGCAGCGGACCAAGCGTGCTCCCGGGCCAGCCAGCGGAGCTGGCGGCGCTGCCGCTGGACGGGGGAAAGGTGCTGCTGCGCTGGGATGATGTGGTGGCGGAGGCCTCCTATTCAGTGGAACGGTCGGTGGACGGGCTGGTCTTCACCCCGGCGGGAACGACGGTGGCGGACGTGACGTCGCTGGAGATAGGCGGCCTGACGACGGGGGTGCCGGTGTGGCTGCGGGTGACGGCGCGGAACATCAACGGTGCGGCGACTTCGGAGGCGCTGCAGACCTACTTTGTGCCGCCGCTCATCCCACCGACGCCGCTGGAGGCGTGGCGCTTCGCTTATTTCTCCACGACTGCCCAGACCCCGCTGGCGGCTGACGGAGCAGACCCGGACGGCGACGGGCGGGTGAATCTGATGGAATACGCCGTGGCCAGCGACCCCCGGAAGGGAAACGCGGAGCCGGTGCTGGCGGGAGCATACTCGCCGGACGATGAGGCGCTCTCTCTGTCCTTCCCCCGGCAGCTCCGGCCGGACCTGACCTACACGGTGCAGGCCACGGCGTCACTGGCGGCGGGAGACTGGGAATCCATCTTCACCAGCACGGGCGTACAGAATGTAGAGGGGTTGGTGACGGTGATCGACGACGGCGCGGCTGGAGCCGTGCGGCGCTTCGCCCGGCTGCGTGTGACGCGTCCTTGAAATGATGAAGACGCAGCGAATACTCACTGCCCTGGTTTTCGCCGCAGGCCTGACGCACGGGCAGGCCGGGATGACGCGCGGGCCGTACCTCCAGATGGCGAACCCAACGGCAATGACTGTGCGCTGGAGAACCGACGCGGCGGGCCGGGGCGTAGTGCGGTATGGCCTGACTGCGGGAAATCTGGCCGGCACTCTGGAGGAGGGAGCGGCGGTTCTGGATCACGAGCTCAGGCTGGCGGGACTGGCTCCGGCGACGAAGTATTTCTACAAGATCGAGGTGGACAATGTGACACTCGCCTCGGGGAGCGAGTATCATTTCACCACACCTCCGGCAGCGGGCTCGACGGCTCCCTTCCGGTTCTGGGCGTTGGGGGATGCGGGCACGGGTGACGAATTCCAGGAGGCTGTGCGGGAATCCTTTGCCGATGAACATGCGGTGAAGCCTGCGGATTTCATCTTCATGCTGGGTGACAATGCCTACGAAGAAGGAGCGGACACTGAATACCAGACGGCGGTGTTTGACATGTATCCTGCTTTTTTGCGGCAGCTCTGTCTGTGGTCGTGTCTGGGAAATCACGAGACGTATGCCAACGAGGCGGCGCCTCCGTATTTTGACATGTTCACGCTCCCTGCGGCGGGCGAGTGCGGCGGAGTGGCCTCCGGCACGGAGCATTTCTTTTCATTCAACCACGGCAATGTGCATTTCGTGGTGCTGGATCCGGAGCAGAGCAGCCGGCTGGCGGACGGGGCGCAGGCGCAGTGGCTGGCGCAGGACCTGCAGGCGTCGACGGCCATGTGGACGATAGCCGTTTTCCACCACCCGCCGTACACGCTGGGATCGCACAACTCCGACTACGAGGAGGACCTGGCGGAGCTGCGGACAAACATCGTGCCCATCCTGGAGGAGGGCGGGGTGGATCTGGTGCTGTGCGGGCACAGCCACGCGTATGAGCGGTCGTGGTTCATGCGTGGGCACTACGGCATGTCTGACACGTTTTCCCCCATGCTGCACCAGGTGCAGGCCGGGGACGGGCGGGACGACGGGGACGGGGTTTACCGTAAATACATCGGCGGGCCACTGGCCGGGAAGGGGACGGTCTACGTGGTGTGTGGCTGCTCTGGAAAGACAAACGGCTACGTGGAGCCGATGCCGGCCATGTTCACGAGCCAGGGGGAGTCGCTGGGGTCCATGGTGATCGACGTGGCTGACAAGCGGATGGATGTGACTTTTCTCCGCGAACTGCCGGGCGTGACGGGAGACCACTTCACCCTGCTGAAGAAGGACGGCGGGCCGGAAGTCTTACCCGGAACTCCCGACGGGCTGGCTGCGCTGCCGCTCCCGGGCGGGAGCGTGCTGCTGCGGTGGGACGACGTGGATGCGGAGACCTCGTACGAAGTCCAGCGCTCCGGGGACGGCGTGAATTTTACGACTGTGGGTCCGGTGGCGATGGATGTGACTTTCTCCGAAGTGGACGGGCTGGTGACGGGCATGCCGGTCTGGCTGCGGGTGAAGGCAAGGAACGATGCGGGCATCGCCATTTCTGCGGCACTGTCCGTCACCTGGCTGCCTCCGCTCAACGATCCGGCCGGGATCGAACGCTGGCGGTTTGTCCATTTCTCCACCACCGCTTCAACCGGCCCAGCCCAGGATGGTGCGGATCCGGATGGCGATGGACGGCTGAACCTGATGGAATACGCCGTGGGCAGCCATCCCCGGCAGGCAAACCCGGAGCCTGTTCTGGCAGGAGGCTACTCCGCACCAGACGGGGCGATGCGGGTGACCTATCGGCGGCTGGCGAGGCCGGAGCTGACCTACATCGTGGAAGCGACGAGCACGATGGCTGAAGGCGACTGGCAGACGCTCGCCATGAGCACCGGAGCGGCAAACATCGCGGGGCTGGTGACAGTGCTCGACTCCGGCGGCGCAGGTGCACCGCTGCGCTTTGCCCGGCTGCGGGTGACAAGGCCGTGAGGGTCTGACCACAGAGGGCTTTCGAGACGAACAGCGGCGGCAGTGCGGCAAGGAGGGATTTTATCGTGGTGACGACGCCGGGACACCCTTGGAGATTTGGCTCGTTCGCAGCCACAAGAAGATGACCGGCGTGACAATGAGGATGTGGAGCAGGCTGCTGATCATGCCGCCGAGAATGGGCGCGGCGAGGGGCTGCATGACTTCGCTGCCGGTGCGGTGGCTCCAGAAAATGGGGAGCAGGCTGGCGATGATGGTGGCGACGGTCATCACCTTTGGCCGCAGGCGCAGGCGGGCGCCTTCCTTCACGGCGGCGACCAAGTCGGCGTGGGTCAAGGCGGTGCCGAGCTGCTGCTGCTTCCGCTGCACGGCCTCCTCCAGATAGACGACCATGACGACGGCGGTCTGGATGGCGGTGCCGAAAAGGGCGATGTAGCCGACCCATACGGCGACGCTGAAATGCCAGCCCAGCGCATACTGGAGAAAGACGCCGCCGCTCAAGGCGAAGGGCACAGCAAGCAAGACGTGGGCGGCCTCACGGGCGCTGCGGTAGAGCTGGAAGAGGAGGAGGAAAATGATGCCGAGCACGGCTGGGATGATGAGCCGCAGGGTGTGGGCGGCGTGGAGCTGGTGCTCGTATTCGCCGCTGTAGTCGAGCGTCATGCCCTGTGCCGCGAGTTGGAGAGCGATGGTAGATTGGAGACGGGATTTCACTTCTTCAACAAAGCCACCAAGGTCGCGCCCGGTGACGTTGGCCTGCACGTAGGCGCGCAGCTGGCCGTTTTCGCTGGCGATCTCGTTAGGCCCCTCGGCCCGGGTGATGGTGGCGACCTGGCCGAGTGGGATGACGCTGCCATTGGGAGCGGTGACGAGCACGTCCTTGAGCCGGGTGAGGTCCTCGCGCTCGCTGCGCTGGAGCCGCACCTGCACGGGCACGCGCTGGCGGCCTTCGATGGCGGTAGTGACGGTCTTTCCACCAAGGCCGGCCTCGACGACTTCCAGCACATCCTGCGCTCTCATGCCGAAGCGCGCGATGGCGTCGCGGTTCACCTCGATGTTGAGGTAAGGCTTGCCCAGCACGCGGCTGGGCGTGACGCCGGTGGCTCCCGGCACTGTTTCAACGACGCGCTGCACGTCGAGTGCGGCCTGCTGGAGTTTCGTCAGGTCGTCGCCGAAAATTTTCACGCCCAACTGCGAGCGGATGCCGGTGGAGATCATGAGCACGCGGCCTTCGATGGGCTGGAGAAATCCGGGCACGCTGCCGGGCACCTGGCGCAGGGCGTCCATCATTTCACTGACGAGTTTTTCCCGCGTCATGCCGGGCCGCCACTCCGCTTCCGGTTTGAGCATGATGGTGGTCTCGATCATCTCGGTGGGCGCGGGATCGGTGGCGGTTTCGGCACGCCCGAGTTTCCCCACCGCGCTGCGCACTTCGGGAAAACTGGCAATGACCCGATCCTGCCATGCCATGGCGCGCTTCACCTCGCTGAGGGAGGTGGCGGGCACAAAGCTGGGCATGAAAAGCAGGCTGCCTTCATTCAGCGGCGGCATGAATTCGCTGCCCATGCGCGGCACCAGTGCCAGCGCGCCTGCCAGCAATGCGGCGGCCAGTCCCAGCACGGTCTTCCGGTGCGTCAGGGCATAGTCGAGCGCGGGATCGTAGAGCCGCAGCAGGAACCGCATAACGACATTTCGCTCCTCCGCATGAAATGGCCCGCGCACCAGCACTGTGCAGAGCACGGGCACCAGTGTCACGGCCAGCAGGGTGGCCCCAAGCATGGCGAAGGTCTTGGCCCAGGCGAGCGGGTGAAAAAGTTTTCCCTCCTGGCCGCTGAGAGCGAACACCGGCACGAACGCGAGCAGGATGATGCCCATGGCGAAGACGATGGGGCGCCCCACTTGCTTTGCCGCAGCCAGGATGGTGTCGTGCGAAGTGTTGCCGGCCTGCTCGCAACGGCGGATGACATTTTCCGTGATGACGATGGCGGCATCCACCAGCACGCCAATGGCAATGGCGATGCCGGCGAGGCTCATGATGTTCGAAGTGATGCCGAACTGCCGCATGAGAATAAACGAAATCAGCAGGCTGGCCGGCAGCGGCAGGGTAACGATGAGGATGCTGCGGAAGTGAAACAGGAAGATGATGTGAGCCAGGGTGACGAGGATGATTTCCTCTGTCAGGGCGGTGCGCAGCGTGGCGATGGTGCTGTCGATGAGTTCGCTGCGGTCGTAGAAAGCGCGAATGCTCACGCCAGGCGGAAGCGTTGGCGCGATCTGTTCGATTTTCGCCTTCACCTTCGCGATGACCTCGCGGGGATTTTCGCTGGTGCGCATGACCACAGTGCCGCCGACCACTTCGTGCCCGCCCTCATCCAGCGTGCCGCGCCGGAAGTCGCCGCCGATTTCGCCACGGGCCACGTCCTTCAGGGAAATGGGCACGCCGTCTTTGTCCATGAGCGCGATCTTTTCCAGGTCGGCGGCATCCTTGATGAGACCGACTCCGCGGACGACGAACTCCATGCCGTTTTCCTCGATGGTCTTGCCACCGACGTTGAGGTTCGACTGGCCCACGGCCATCATAACCATGTTCATCGAAACGCCGAGCGAGCGCATTTTCTGCGAGTCTACTTCGATCTGATATTGCCTGACAAATCCGCCCACGCTGCCCACCTCCGCCACTCCCGGCACGGCATTAAGCTGGTAGCGAATGTGGGAGTCCTGAATGGATCGCAGCTCGCCCAGATCATATTGATGACCAGTAGTGGGATCGACAAGCAGGTAATACTGATAGACCCAGCCAAGGCCGGTGGCGTCAGGGCCGGGCTTCGCTTTCACTCCTTCAGGCAGTTCGACAAGGCTGAGCCGCTCGGTGATGCGCTGGCGGGCTGCGGCGGTGTCGACTCCGTCTTCAAAGATGACAGTGGCGAGCGCGAAGCCAAACATGCTGGTGGCGCGCACGGCTTTCACTCCGGCCAGGCCTTGAAGACTCAGCGAAAGCGGACGCGTGATCTGGTCTTGCACCTCCTGCGGGCTGCGGCCCATCCAGTCGGCGTAAACGATGACCTGGTTTTCACTGAGGTCGGGGATGGCATCGACGGGCGTCTCCCGCAGCGCCTTGATGCCAAAGGCGACGACAGCCAGCGCGGCGCAAACCACGAGGAAGCGGTTCTTCAGCGACCAGGTGATGAGCGTGTCGATCATTAGTTCAAGGCGTGTCGGTGAGCACGCTGTAGAATCCGCGACTGCCGGGCGGCGCGGGATCGGTGAGGGTCAGGTTTGAGCCCGTCACAAGACTGGAAGCTCCCGGCACGGGAGACCAGTAGCCGGTTTCCAGATCCGTGCAGCGATAGAGGGTCTGCGCGGTGGTGGTGCTTTTGGGAATGGTGAGGGAGAGGGCACCGGATTGAAAGGAGATGCTGCTGATGGCCGGAGCAGGGGCGGCGGCGTAGTTGCCTAGGGCATATTTCAGCCGGTAGTAATAGGCCTGCCGCTCCGCCGTCATGGCAGCCACTCCGGCGGCGAGGAGATTGGTGCTCTCGTAGGGATCATTGAGCAGATCGTAGAACTGGTCGGTGCCGGTGTTGTTGCGGATGATCTTGAACCGGTCATCCCGCAGGATGCGTCCGCCGTCGGTTGGCACGCTGGTGTCGAAGCTCTCGGAATAGAGCCGCGAGCGTGTGACGGCCTCATTTTTCAACACAGGCACGAGGCTCTGCGAATCGAAGGTGAGCGAGGCAGGCAGCGTGGTGGCTGCATTGATGCCTGCCAACTCAAGGATGGTGGAATAAAGATCGACCACATGCGTGAGCACCGGCGTCGTGCGGCCCGGCGAGACGACGGCAGGGCCACGGATGATCATGGGCACCCGCACCCCGCCTTCGTAGAGCGTGTCCTTGCCACGCCCGCTGGGGAATGGCGTTTGGAGCACCTGGAGATTCGTGCCGTTGTCGCCGATGAAGATGACGTTGGTGGTGGCGAGGTCCACGGCGGCGAGCAGGCGGCCGATTTCCGTGTCCATGGCCTCGACCATGGCATTGTAGTAGGAAAGCCGGTTGGCATTGATGTCCGCCGTGGTGCCGCTGAGTCCGGTGTAGTGCGGGCAGAGGCTGGTGGGTGTGGGCAGGTGGAATGGGGAGTGCGGCGCATTGAACGCCACCCACGCGAACCACGGTTTGCTGGCTGCCCGCTGGGCCTGAATCCACGGCACGGCGTCGTTCACTACATCGGTGGTGGCGTAGGTGGTGACGGTGCTGCTGGAGGTGCCGGCGGCGGTGCCGTCGGTGATGACCTTGGTCCAGCTCGTGTAGCTGGTGACTTCCCCGCCCAAGGATCCGGCATAGGCAGGCCAGCCGCCAAGGGTGACCGGGGCGCGGTTGTTAGCCCCGGCAGTGAGGTGCCACTTTCCGAAATGCTTGAGGCTGTAGCCCAGCTGTGGGTTGGCGGCGAAGGCATCGGACAGGGTGAACTCGGAGGCCTTGAGGGAATTCGCCGCCGCCCCAGTCACCACGGACCCTGTGCCGGTGCGGAATCCATAGCGTCCCGTGAGCAGCGACGACCTGGTGGGCGAGCAGAGTGGATAGGCGTAAGCGTTGGTGAAACGAACGCCACCTGCCGCGAGGGCATTGATATTGGGCGTGGGTGGCAGGACCGCGCCGGGGCTAGAGTTGTAAAGGGAACTGCTGTCGATGCCGTAGTCGTCGGCGATGATGAGCAGGATGTTGGACGCCCCGTGTCCGATGGAGACGAGCAGCAGGAGCAGGCAGAGGATGGATTTCATGAGGCGTGGCATGGGGGAGTCAGGGTTTGATTTCCACACCGCAGTCGAGCATCTCCGCGCCCCAGTAGGGATTGCGCGGCTCGGGAGTGAATTGGATCCACCGGGCCCCGGCGGGCGCGCCGGCCCAGAGGCGGCCGGTCATGGGGCAGTTGAAAATCTTCAATCCGTCAGGACGCGGAGTGAGCCCGGCGGCCAGAGTGGCGAGTTCCTGGCTCCACGGCAGGAAGACCTGGCGCAGTGCTTTCAGGTCCGGGGCGGAGTGGGGAACGGGTGATTTGAAAATGGCAGTCGGCGGCGGGGTGAGTTGTGCCGCAGCGGCGTTGGCCGCCGCCAGATCGTCAGACGCCAGGGCTGAGCCTAGCGCGGCGGCTGATTTTAAAAAGGTGTCCATCGCGGTGTCGGAAGCGACGGCCGGAGCGTGGGTGTCAGGCATCGTAACGGCAGGGGCGGCCAGGGCTTCAATTTGAGCCTGACTGTCGATGAGCATGTTTCCACTGATGACGACGCGTTCGCCTTCGATGATGCCTTCGAGCACTTCCCACACGGCATCGCCGCTGCGGCCGAGTTTGAGTTCACGCTGCTGATAGGCGCCCGCACCCTTTTCCACATAGACCCGCGGTGCATGGCCCGGCCAGAGCACGGCAGTGCGGGGAATGACGAGCACTTCCGGGGCTTCGAGATCGACGGTGCCCTCGGCAAAGATTTTGTTTTTGAGGCGGCGCTCGGGATTTTCCACGACCACGCGAACCATGGCCGTGTGGCTCATGTCGTCGAGGTTCGGGTCGATGCCGGAGATGCGGGCTTTCAGGGTTTCGCCGGGCAGGGAGGCAGTCTGAAGACTGACGGGGAGGCCGACTTTGAGCCAGGGCAGGTCCTGCTCGGCGGCGCTGAACATGAACCACATGGTCTTGAAGTCGGCGATTTCAAAGAGGCGCTCGCCTTCCTTCACATACTGGCCTTCCGCCACATAACTCTTCACGATGGTGCCGGTCATGGGAGCGAGGATGCCGAAGTAAGGATCCTCCGGCTGCCGGGTGGGGATGGATTTGATCTGCTCCCAGACGAGGCCGAATTGCTCGAGGCGGCGCTTGTGAGGTTCTGCGGCGGCTTCCCCCTGGGCGAGGGCGAGCTTGTAGTCGTTTGCGGCATTGAGCAGCGTCCGGCTGAACATGGTAGCCAGAGGCTGTCGTTTAGTGATCTGCTGTCCGGGATGATTCATCGACAGCCCATCGATACGTCCCTCCACCGGCGCACTGATGATGCCGTGACGGGATTCATCCTCACCGATCATGCCGGCCACGCGCAGCGTGCGCACGAGCGGCTTCTTTTTCACCTCCGCCGTCTGAACTCCCACCACCTGCGGACTGCCCTGCGGCAGCATGACCAGACCGGCAGCCGGTTTTTCAAAACCGGGCTCGCCCTGATAAACCGGCACAAGGTCCATGCCGCAGACCGTGCACTGGCCGGGCTTGTCGGATCTCACCCATGGGTGCATGGGGCTCTGGTAGAAAAGGATGATTCTCCCAGACCTAGCGGACGCTGTCGTTCGGCTAAAATGCCGCCCCGCGAAAATGCCCGTCGCAGCAGCCACGGCGATGAGGAGCAACCACCCGGACGTGCTGCTGGACGGGCCTTTCATGCGGTCAGGGAATTGTGGGGATGCTCACTTTGTAAAAGCCGCGTGCTCCCGCGAGCCGGTTGGCATCTGTTTCCACAAAGGTGGCCGAAGTCCCGTCGCTGGTGACGGAGCCCACATCGCTCCAGGTGTTCATGTCAGGCGACCACTTCAGTGAATAGGTCGTGCCGGGGGTGGATTTGAAGTCGAGCTGGATGAGGTTGTTGTTTCCGTAGCGGGTAAAACTGGCGATGGCGAGGTCTTCGACGGCGTGATTGACCACCACGAACTGGCCCATGAGGCCTTCGTCCTCGTGGTTGGAGAAGTGGCAGTGATACATGAAGGGATTCGTGTTGCTGGCGAAGCCATCGAACTTCGCGATGAAGCTGACAGTCTGGTTCTGACCGATAAAGAGCGTGTCCTTCCAGCCCTCCTCGTAGGTTTTGATGCCCGTGTTGTTTCCTCCGGTGCGCGAGATCAGATGGAACTGAATGTCGTGGATGTGGAAGGAGTGGCTGAAGCCGGACGAGTTCGTGATGTTCCAGCGCTCGACGGCATTGAGATCAAGCGTCTGATTGATGACGTTGGTCGAGTAGGCGAGATTGTCGAAGGTGAAGAGGGGAGTGGCGGAGCCGGGGAAACCACCCGTGATCGTCACGGTGCGGGTGTTGGTCACCTGCCCCTGGGTGTAGAAGGTGTTCGTCGTGAGCGAAGCCGGGAGGGTGGTGACTGCGTTGGCCTTCGCGGAACCGACGTTGATGTGGAGAATGGTGAACGTTTTGTTGTTCAGGAGACTGCCGAACTGGCCGGTTTGGGCGGGTTCGCCGCCGGGGAAATCCTGAGCTTGGCCGCTGTTGAAGGCCTGGAGGTCGACCGACGAGCCAACGGTGGCTCCGGTCAGATCCACGAGGATTTCTGCGCGCTCGCCGACAGCGAGGACGAGCCGGGTGAGGGCGACGGGTGCATTGACGAGGCCGCCGTCGGTGGCGATTTGGTAGAAGGTGCGGCCATCGCTGAATCCGAGGTTGTAGCTGCGCTCGATCTCTGCATTGAGGATGCGCAGGCGCACATATTGTTTGGGCAGGGTGACCTGCGGGCTGAGCGTGCCGTTGACCACCATGTAGTCACCGTAGGCGCTGTTGGTGACGCCGGCGGTGCCGGAAACGAACTGATTCGCCGTCCAGCGGCGGCTGGTGAGGGCGAGCGGGATGTCATCCACGCCATAGGTGCGGGGAAGATTGAGCGCTGCCTCCTGAGGATCGCGAATGATGATCATGCCGCCGCCGCCCTTGGTGAGCTGGTCCTGGGTGAACTCGTGCAGGTGGGGATGATACCAGTAGGTGCCGGCATTGTTATCTACCTTGAAGGACGGAGACCATATCGTGCCGGCGGGAATGGTCTGGTGCGGTCCGCCGTCCATGATGGCGGGGATGTGGAAGCCGTGCCAGTGGGTGGTGGTGGTGGCGGAGAGATTGTTAGTGACGTTGAGCTGAACCCAGTCGCCCTTGTTCATGATGAGGGTCGGTCCCCACATGAGCATGTTGTTGTAGGCATACGTCGTGGTGTCGGCGGTGTTCTGGAAGGTGGAGTTGCCGAACCGTTTGGCTGTTTGATGCAGGTTCAGATTGAACGTGGTGCCGGTCATCACCTCCGGGATGATGAGAGGATTGTAGGTCTGCGCGGCGGTCAGGGTGACGTTGACCGGAGCGGTGGTGGTGGCATTCCCGGCGACATCGTAGGCGACTGCGGTGATGCCGTTGGTGCCGTAGCCAAGAGGAAGGCCGGTGACGGTCCAGTTGCCGAAGTTGTTCGAGGTGGTGGCGGTCACTCCATTTACAGTGACCCTGCTGATGCCGGAGAGGGCATCAGCACTGGTGCCGCTGACGGTGATGGTGGCGGTTGCGGTCGAGGTGGCACTGGCGGGGGAGGTGATGGCAACGAGCGGCGCAGCGCTGTCCTGCATGGAGGAAACCACGTTGCTGTAGGCGGATGAGCCGATGTTGTTCGTCGCCAGCACGCGGTAGTAGTAAGTGACGCCGTTGACCAGATTCGAGAACGAGGCGCTACCGGTGCTGACGTTCGCGGTGGCGAGGATGGTGGCAAAGGTGGGGCTGGTGGAAACCTGCACCGTGTAACTGGTGGCACCGGCGACGGCGGACCAGCTCAGGGATTTTCCGCTGCCCTGCGTGTAGGTGGTCAGTGCCGCAAGCGAAGGTGCTCCTGGAGCGGTGCTGGCGTTCACTGTCAAGCTCACGCTGCGCGAGGCGTTGCCGTTGTTGTTGGTGGAATTGGTGAACGTCACGGTGTCGCTGTAGAGCCCGGCGGCGAGGGTGTTGGCCGTGGCGTTGAAACTGGCGGTCACGGTCGTATTGGCACCGGCGGCGAGTGTGCCGCTGGTGGCGCTCAGGTTCAGCCAGGCAGCGGTTTTGGCGGCGGTCCAGTTCATGGAGGCGTTGCCGGTATTCGTCAGCGTCCACGTGGCGCTGGCCGGAGGGAAAGCGCCTCCGGCATTTCCACTGGCAGTGAGGCCTGTGGCAGGGGTGACGGCGAGCACCGGTGCCGCAGCGGCGACGGTGTAGCTTTGATTCGCACTGGTGGTGGAGGCAGCGGCACTGTCCGTGGCGGCGATGGTGTAGTTCACCGTGGTGCCGGTGGTCTGCGCGGGAATGGAGGCGGCGAAGACACCGTCGCCCGCTGCGCCGTCGCCGTGCGCTCCGTCGTCAAACATGGTGACTGTCACCGGCGTGCTTGCTCCGCCGACATTGACCTTCAGGTCATCCACGCGAAAGGTGCCTGTGCCGCCCATACCGCCGCCGGCAAAGCTGAAGCGGAGGCGCAGCGTGCTGACGCGTTCGGTCGCCAGGAGCGTGTAGGTGAGAAGGGCATGCGTGTTGCGGGTCACGTTGGTCTCGGTCATGCGGGTGGTCCACGTGGCGCCGCCATCAACGGAAGTCTGCATGCGCCAGCCAGTGGCTGCACTTTGATTCACTGCGGCGAGGTAAAACTCGACGGTGCCCGACGTGCCGGTGGCATTGATGTTGTTTGTCGTAGAAACCGTGCCGTCGCCAATGGCTGCGATGGGAGGACCGCCCACCACTTCCAGACCGAACTGATTTCCCGAGCCAACCGCAGTGTGATTGGCAGCGGCCGTCTGGCTGAAAGGATTTGGCGGGGGCGGACCACCGGCTCCCAAAGGAGCCACCACGGTCCACGGATTATTGGCGTTCGTGCCCGTCCATGGTGCGACGGCGGCGGCGGCCATTGTTTCGCTGAAAACAGTGCCGGAACTGCCGCTGCCCGTGTTGTAGGTGAGCTGGACGGTATTCAGTGTGCGGCTGGCGGGGGCTGTGACGCTGGCCTTCACGACGACGGCATCCGTGCTGGCAGGGCTGGCCGGGGAAATGGTGATATTGGAGATCGACGGCGCCAGTGCGGTAACAGTGAGGGTGAAGGTCGTGCTGGTGGAGGTGATGCCGTCGTTCACGCTGACCGTGATGACCGATGATCCGGTTTGGTTGGTGGCGGGCGTGATGGTGACGGTGCGGGCCGCCCCGCTGCCGCCGAAGCCGAGGTTCGCATTGGGAACGAGCGTGGTATTTGCCGAACTGCCCGTGACGGTGAGGCTGCCGGCGGCCGTCTCGGTGTCGCCGACGGTGAAGGCGATGGTGGAGGTCACCGTGTTCTGCGTGGTGGATTGCGCGGCGACGCTGGAGATGGTCGGCGGGGTGTTCGGTGTGCCGCTCAGGCTGTAGCTGGTGACGGCGCTTTGGGCGACGGTGGCGGCGGTGGAGCCGTTGGTGTCGTAGGTGGCGAGGGCTATGCGGGAGACGCGGCCAAATTCCGTGCCGCTGCTGGCGAGAGCGGTGTAAGTGGAGGTGGCGGAATTCGTGGCGGCGGCGACACCGGTGGCCTTGGTCGTCCACGAGGCCTGGGTGGGCGAGGCCTCGACGGAATAGGTGCCGCCCTCCACGGCGCTCCAGGTCAGGGTGACATTCGTGCCGGAAACGGCGGGCGTGGCGATGGTGAGCGCGGCATTGGCCCCGCCGAGGAAGCTCTGAGTGAGCGGCGTGTCCGCATTCATGACGGCCAGCGTCGTGCCGCCGCCGCTGGGCGTGCCGTAATACTGGCGCCCAGTGGTGTAGGGATACATCGGGGTGCCGTCGGCATTGATGGGTGTGAAGTAGGCCCACGTGCCGGACGGGAAATCCGGCGTGACGCAGAAGCGCACGTTTTGCTCGTTCAGGTCAAAATCCCGAATGGTGGCACCCGTGGTCTGCGTCTGGCCAAGGTCACCGCGATAATCAAAGTCCTCAAGGTAGTGGCCGAGCAGGTAGGTGGAGCTGACTGCTGGACCGTATTGATCCGTCGTGAGCGTTGTCCTTCCCTGCACCCGTTGAGCCCAGAGCGGCAGCGCCTGGCGAACGGTGATGGCAGTGGTGCCGTTCGTGCCGTCGCGCAGGGCGAAACCGGAGACCATCCGCCGCACGCCGCTGGAGGGGTTCGTCGGATCGCTGTAGCCGTAGGGGCCGTAAACCGGCAGCCCGTCCGCTGCCCAGGCCACGATGGGGGAGTGCTGCGTCACCGGTGCGGCGCTTTCCGTGTAGCGGTTGGTGGTGGCGTTGTAGTCCACGTGATCTCCGAGCTGATAGCGCAGACCGATGGGTTGGGCATGGTAGTGGTAGTTGTTCCCCGCCTGGTGGGCCAGCGCCGGGTCAAAAGTGACGCCCTCGTTGTGGTAGCCGTCGCGATTCCAGATGCCGTCGCCGGTCAGGCCATTGACCGGAGTGGCGTCCGTGAAATTCGGGGTGCCCTTGTAGGAAAAGGCATCCCGGCTGTCGAACATGGAAACTCCATTCACCATCCGCCCCGTCGCGCCCAGCCCGGTGAGCGTTTTCGCTGCAGGGATCACCGGCGTCCTCGGGATGCGATACACCGTCGCGGTGTTGGACGGAAAGTTCGGGAAATTCTGCGTCTTGGCCGCGTCAAGATACCATGGCCCCATCATGTGACTGGCCAGACCCGACGTGCGGATGTAAACCCAGCTGGCGGAAGAATTGACCTCGCTCACTCCAGCATAAACCGGATTCGTCTGCGTGCCCTGACCGCGGGACCAGGTGGTGGATTTCGTCCCCGCTGAAGTTGCTGTCGGTTCTGCCGCCGTGGACTGGTAGATGCGGGCGTATTTTCCGGAATCCGCAGTGAACCAGGAGGTCTGCTGCGGGTCGGCATGGGCGGGTGCGAGGCTGGCGAAAAGCCCGAGTGAGAGAGAGAGGATGCGTTTCATGGTGGTTGGAGCGGGGGGGAAGGTGGATTCCAAAGAAGAACACTCTTTCGTGAAGGAATGATGAAGGGGGGAGCGGGGAGTTGTTAAGGGAGTGTAAAAGTTTGCTGGCAGTGGTGGCGGGGCAGAGGCGATTGATTGCAGGCAGCCTGAATTGGGCTTCGAGGCCAGGACGCGGCAGCGCAATGCTGGTTACAAATCTCGGCAATTTCCTCCGTGCGAAGCCTGCTCGGTCATCCTGGTCAGGCTGTTCGGACAAAGGCAAAGGGGCGCATCCCATTGAAAATTGGGTGAGTGCGCGTGGCCTATGCCCATGGGGGGCGGATTTCCTCGCTATTCCGCGAGATGAAACTTCGGAGACTGGCTCATGAAGCGGACTGGATTTTGGTAGAGCACCTTGTCGATGAAGGTGGCGGGCTTGCCACGGCGGCGCATTTCCAGGGCGGTCTTCGGGACGGCCAGAGGGTCGCTGACGCCCCAGTCGCAGGCGCTGTTGAGCCAGGTGCGCTCGCTGCCGTAGAGTTCGAGCATGTCGATGGCGCGGTTGGGCGTGGACTTTGACTCGGGGTAAAGAGTGATGCCGGCCCAGAAACCGGAATCGAGCACTAGCGGGGCGGTGTGCTCCTCGACGTGGTCGATGATGACGCGCTCCGGGGTGATGCGGGAGTGGTTTTTCAAGGCGTCGAGGATGAGGCGGGTGCCCTTGAGCTTGTCCTCCAGGTGGGGCGTGTGGACGAGGATGAGCTGGTCGTGGTCCGCGGCGATCTGGATGTGCTGCTCGAGCACGGCGAGTTCATTGCGGCTGTTTTTGTTCAGGCCGATCTCGCCGATGCCGAGCACGTTCGGGCAGGAGAGCAGGGGAGGGATGAGGGCCATGACGTCGCGGGCCAGGCCGGTGTCCTCGGACTCCTTGGGATTGATGCACAGCCAAGTGAAGTGCTGGATGTGAAATTTGGCGGCGCGCTTTGGCTCGTACTCGGTGAGCTGGCGAAAGTAGTCGCGGAAGCCGTCGGCGGAGCTGCGGTCAAAGCCGGCCCAGAAGGCGGGCTCGCAGATGGCGACGCAACCGGCGTGGGCGAGTGCCTCGTAGTCCGCCGTGGTGCGGCTGACCATGTGGCCGTGGGGTTCGATGTATCTCATGGACGGGCGGGCTCGGGTTTCTGATACGCGCCAAAGGCCCCCTGGATGGTGGCGGCGGGGATGGGCTCCAGGGTGGGATCACTGAGGGCCTCCAGGATGCGGCGGACGCGGTCCGGCTGGTTGTCCAGGAGCAGGGGAAGCACGTCGCGCAGGGCCTGGACGCGGTAGTCTGCGGCCTGGCCGTGGCGCTGGAGGCGGTCGAGGAAGGCGGCCACGTCCAGCACTTTGGAACGGGCGTCCATGAAGCCGAGGTCAACGAGTTTGGGGGCCATGGAGTGGATTATTTTGCGGCGGGCGCGGGTTTCGCCTCTGGTTTTGCGGCGGCCTTTTTGGCGGCGGCCGGTTTGGGGCCTCCATGCTCGGCAGGCTTCAGGGTGGTGACGGGCACTGGCTCGGATTTTCCGGCAAAGGTGTTCCACTGCTGCTGGATGAAATCGACGGGGGGCAGTTCGCCCTCGGAGACGAGGATGCGGACCTTGAGCGTCACGCTGCCCTTGTCCGGAATGGTGGGGCGGAACCACGCGCCGAAGCGCCCGTAGTCGCGGTAGGCTGAGAAGGGGGCGTTCTTCGGGTTGGACGGGTGGTTCAGGTAGATGACGCTGTAGCGCTTTCCGTCCAGGGTGTAGCTCTCGCCCACCCACGGGTAGTCCACGTCCTTGTGCGGGTTGGCGTCGGCTTTCGGGTAGAGGTAGACGGTGGCTGTGCGGTCCACTTCATTGGCCGGGCGAAACTGGAGGCCGGAGTGCTCCGGATCGCCGCCCAGGGTGGTCTCGCCCGCCACGGCGGTGAGCTTCGAGGTCATCTCGATGGCCGCGTAGGCGGGTTTTGGCGCGGGGAGGAAACTCAGCGTGCGCTCCTCGGCCAGGATCGCTTCGTCTTTTTCGCCGGTGTATTTCACCTTGGAGGTGAAGCTGGCGGAGCCATTGGCTGCGGTCTGGTTTTCGATGGCCTCGCTGATCTGGTCCCCGCCCTTCATGTGCCAGCGGTCATAGGTCTTGCCGCCCACGCCTATTTTCATCCAGCCAATGAAAAGCCCGCGGTGGTGGGTGAATTCGCCACCCGGCCCCTTGGTGATGGGGGCCTTCCCCTCTGCGTCAAAGACGTGGAGGTAGGGCTTGTAGGTCTCGTCCTTTTTGGCCGGAGTCGAGGTGTCGTGGGCGTACATGTAGCGCGCCAGGATTTTCCCGCCGGAGAGCACGTCGAGGTGCTGTCCGGCAGTGTCCTTGAGCGACAGGGCGGTGGCGGCGTCCTGGGCAAACGAGGCACCAGCGAAACCGGCTCCGGCGAACAGGGTGAGGAGAAATGTGCGGGTTTTCATGGGAGGATGGGGTTTGGAGGAAATCAGCTGATGGGGTAGTCCTTGGATGGGTTTTGCTCCTCGCCGGGGGCCGGCAGGTCGGAGGGCAGAGGCTCACTGCGGTTCAGCTCCTCGGAAGGGATGTCCGGCTGGACTTCCTCTGTCACGAAATGCGGATCGGTGCCGAGTTCACCCTGGCCGGCGTGGTGGTCGTGGCTGGTGTGGGGATCGGGAATGTAGTTCCCGTGTTCATCATGGTGGGGATCGCCTATGTAGTTCCCATGCTCGTCGTGGGTGGGATCGTGGTAGTGCGAGTGCGCCGCATCGTGGGCGGGGTCATCGTGGCCGCCGCCGCCGAAGGGCTCACGACCGGGGGCGGCCTCGGGCTCTGGGTTTGCCGAATGCTCGGGCAGGGCGTGCGGGTCATTGGCCGCGGTGTAGTCGGTGGGGGACTTCGCCTGCTTGGCCAGCCAGGCGCGGCGCTCTTCGTCCTCCTTCGCTTCCTGGGCCTTCTTTTTGCGCTTGTCGAACCAGGCGATCCAGATGCTGATCTCGTAAAGAATGACCATGGGCACGGCGAGGATGCCGAGGGAAAAGATGTCCGTGGTGGGCGTGATGATGGCCGCCAGGAAAACGATGATGATGATGGCGTAGGAGCGCGTCCTGGCCATGAGGTCGTAGTTCAGAAGGCCGATCTTCACGAGGGCGGTGGTGATGACGGGCAGCTCAAAGCAGAGGCCGAAAATGAGCGTGAACTGGGTAATGAAGGTGATGTAGTCGCCAATGCGGTACTCGGAGTCGATGCCGTGGCTCTTGGCATTGGTGTAAAAGAATTTCAGCACGCCAGGAGCGACCTGGAAATAACAGAAGCCGACGCCGAGCAGGAACAGGCCAAACCCGACGGCCATGGACGGCCAGAGCAATTTCTTCTCCTCCTCCTTCAGCCCGGGAAGGACGAACTGGAGCACGAAATACAGGAGCAGCGGGAAGGCGATGATGATGGCCGCGTAGAGGGAGACTTTCAGCTCTGTATTGAAAACCTCGGCCACGCCGAAGGACTTCATGTTGATGGGGCCGAGGTTGTCGATCTTGCTGTCGGCGTGGCGCTCGATCATATGCATCAGGCTGGTCCGCACGGGGCTTCCCGGGGCGGTCATGGACTCGGCAAAGGTGATGCGCAGCTTTTTGTCAGCCTCCGTGTCCCGAACTTCAGGAGGGCGCTCCTCGGTGACTGAGGGGCGGATTTTTTCAAAGGTCAGCGAGGCCCGGTAAATGAGGAAGGCCTCCACATGGGCGCG
>JANOAS010000129.1:0-23895 GCA_031411255.1 bacterium | reverse complement strand
TACGGGTTTCTCCCATTTTCAGCCGCCCCGGCTTTTTCCCTTGCCCTTCGTGTGGGAAAAGTGTATGCATACATTAATACACAATGCAGCTCCACCTGAACACTCGCGACGGCGTGCCGATCTACCGACAGATCGTCACGCAGGTGAAGTACCTGGTGGCGGCGGGGCGGCTGGCGCCGGGTGAGGAGCTGCCGGCCATCCGGGTGCTGGCGGGGCAGCTGGTGGTGAACCCGAACACGGTGGCGCGGGCCTACTTGGAGCTGGAGCGGGACGGGGTGGTGGTGAAGCGCCATGGTGCGGGCACCTATGTGGCGGAGGGGGGATCTCCGCTGAAGGCGGGGGCGAGGCGGCAGATCCTCAACGAGCGGGCGGATGCGCTGCTGGCTGAGGCGCGGCACCTGGGGGTGGAGCTGGAGGCGCTGCTCCAGATCGTCCGCACTCGGGCGGAGCGCACGCACCCGGAGGAGGAGGCTTGAACGGAGGACACAACTTTTGACTGACTGAACGAACCCAAAACCCGAAACACCATGGACACGACACCCATCATCGAAATCGCCGGGCTGCGGCGCCGGTTTGGCAAAAAGGCGGCACTGGAGGAGGTGAACCTGAGCATCCCGCGCGGGCAGGTTTTCGGGCTGGTGGGCGGAAATGGTGCGGGGAAGACGACGCTGCTGAAGCACATCCTGGGTCTGCTGCGGGCGGAGTCTGGCACGGTGCGGGTCTTTGGGCTGGATCCGGTGCGGCACCCAGTGGAGGTGCTGGGGCGGATCGGCTTTCTCTCCGAGGACCGGGACGTGCCGCTCTGGATGCGGGTGGATGAACTCATGCGCTACCAGCGGGCGTTTTTTCCGAAGTGGGATGACGTGTATGCGGCGGCGCTCATGGGGCAGTTCCAGCTGGACCCAAGGGCGAAGCTGAAGGTGCTCTCGCGCGGAGAACTGGCGAAGATGGGCCTGCTGCTGGCGCTGGCCCACCGTCCGGAGCTGCTGGTGCTGGACGAGCCCAGCTCGGGGCTGGACCCGGTGGTGCGGCGGGAGATGCTGGAGGCGCTCATCCGAGCCGTGGCGGACGAAGGGCGGACGGTGGTATTCTCCTCCCACCTGCTGGACGAGGTGGAGCGGGTGTCGGACCACATCGGCATGATGGCGGGCGGGAGGCTCGTGCTGTCTGGCTCCCTGCCGGAAATCATGGAGTCGCACTCTCGGCTGGTCGTCCGGTTCGATCCGCCGCTGGACCAGGATGTCTCCCCGCCCCGGATGCCCGACGCAGCCTGGATCGGCGGCTCAGGCCGGGAGTGGTCGCTGGTGAGCCACGGGGATCGCCCGGCCCTGTGCGCAGCACTCGCCCAAGCAGGCGGTGCCATCGTGGACGAACGCCCCGCGAGCCTGGAGGACGTGTTCATCTGCCGTTCGGCGGTAGCTCCTGTGGCAGGAGCAGTGGCGGCGGAGAAACCCCTGACCGGTGTGCTGTCATGAGGTCGCCATCACTGGCCTTGCTTTGGGCGCTATGGCGGAAAAACCAGTCGGCCGTGGTTTATGTGTTCGGGCTTTTTGCGCTGGTGCTGGTGCTCAAGGGAGTGGCATCCCACCAGGAAGCCCTCGCCCGTGCCGCCCGGCAGTTGGATTTCGACCGGGTGGAATGGGTCGCCGCCAGAGCCTACCTGATACTCTCCAGTTGCATCCTCGGCTTGGCCGTGGTGGTGGTGGGTGTGCAGGTGGCGTGCAGTTGGCAGAATTCTACGGGCAATTCCTCCCCCCTGCCTCGCTGGGTGGTGACGCTGCCGGCAGGCCACTGCCTCCTCAGCCTGCTGCCCCTCTTTGGATCAGCCCTCTGGTTTATCCTGTGGTTCATTATCGCCAGTTTTATGGACGACTCTCTTGACGGATTCCGGTTGCCGCGGAGCCTGCTCTGGGTGGTTCCGCTCGCGGGTTTGATCGGGTGGCGCAGTGGACTGCGGCTGGCCTTCATAAAGGGGAAGTGGCTGCACCTCGCCTTTGGATGTGCGCTTCTCGTTGCCGCCGCGTTCGGCATTAGGCTCGCGTTGGAAGACTACCTGTTTGGACTGGGGGCGTCTATCGAAACGCCTTGGTGGCGATACTGCGGGCTTCCTTTTCTCGGGGTAGCGGTCGCCTGTCTGGGTACACTCATCCAAATGGTGGCCTTCACTAAGCGGAGGTGGCTGTACGTGGTCTTGGGTGGCGTGCTCCTCGTCACTGCCACGTTGGGCGTTGAACTGGCCTTGGACAACTACCACTTTGGGCTGTGGCGTGAGGACCGTTGTGGGCCGCGTTTCACATTGCTCTGGTGGCGCTATGGCGGGCTTCCCATCCTCGGGGTGTTTGTGGCCTGTCTGGGCATCCTCGTCCAGGCAGTAGCCTTCAGGGCTGCGAGGAGTGGGGGCAGTGGTTTTTTGCTCGGCCGCTCAACTCTGTTTGCAACACAAAAGCCGTTTCAAGAAGCAGGACCAGCTTTCTTGGAAAAGTGGGATGCGGGCCGTCGTTTCGGATCGCCCTTTCGGGCCTATCTGTGGCTGGAGTGGCGGGTCAATGGAAGGGCGGCGTTCTTCTGGGGCCTCGCCGTTGTGCTGTCGAGTTTGGCGCTCCTGTGGTTCGAGACGGGGGGACTCCGCAGGGGGGCGACAAACCCTGAAAATTTCCCCACGGGAGCCTTTCTGAACCTTTCCCTGCTGGGGTATTTCTGGCTCGTGCTGACCGGGTGCGGGTTCTTCAGAGATCCGGCTTCGTGCCGGTTTCCGCTCAGTTCGTTTTCTGCTACCCTGCCGCTGCGGATCGTGCCGCAGTTGCTGGCCAAGACCGCCTGCCTCTATGGAGTGGTGGGAGGGGTCGCCCTGGCAGGGATCATTGGCTGGCACGTGCTGCACTTCCCCAAAGGTTCCGTTGCGGAGGCGCAGCGGGCACTCCCGCCTTCTGTGGCTGCGATCTGGCTGCAGAGCTGGTTCCTCGGTCTTGTCCCCATCGTGGGGCCTCTGGCTCTGGCGGGGCGGTGCTCCAGCCGCAGGTCCGCTCTGCTCTTGAGTTTTCTTGTTAGCTTCTTGCTGCCCAGTTTTGTTTTGACTGCCTGGACTGATTACCCCTGGCTGGGCAGGACGGTGATTCCTCTCGTTCTGCTGGGAAAAATTTTCGCAGCAGGCTGGCTCGCGCGGAAATCTGTTAGGGAGGGACTGGCGGGCTGGGGATACTTTGCTGGGGTCGCGCTGGTCTGGGGGATCGCGGCGCAGGTATTATGCGTCCTGTGGACCAGCCCGGCAGTGCACAATGCCGTGATTGGCGGTTCCTATTTCGGGGTTATTCTCATGGCGAACATCCCCCTTCTGCGTTTCGCTGCAGCGCCACTGGCGCTGCAGCGGAACAGGGTGCATTAGCCTCATTGGAGGGATAGGCTGATGGGGCACCTGAGCGGGTGCGTTAGCTGGGCGAGCGCAGGCTGGCGCGGATGGGGCCCATGGGTCCAATGGGGCGGATAGGTCGGGTAGGACCTATTCGCTGGGGGATTGGCTGGGCCTGGGTTGGTGGGGACTATTTTTTGATTGCGGGTGCCTTGTCGAGGCTGCCGGCGATGACTTGGATCATCTTTTCCGGGTCGAGGTGTTTTTTGATGGCGGCGTTCACCTGGTCGAGGGTGAGGGCGTGGATCTCGGCGGGGAGTGTGTCGAGGCGGGTGAGGGGCTGGCCGGCCTGGAGGGTGCCGAGTATGGCTCCGGCGAGGCCCTCGGTGGTGGCGAGGCTGACGCGGTGGGCTCCGGCGAGGGCGTTCTGGCGGTAGGCGAACTCGTCGGCGGTGAGGCCGGTCTGGTGCCAGGCGGTGAGTTCGCGGCGGGTGGAGGCGAGGCCTTTTTCCAGGAGGGCGGGGGCAAAGGTGGCGCGGATGGCCCACTGGCCGTCAGTAAAAGTGTCGGCGGCGAGGCGGCTGGCGATGCCGTAGGTGAGGCCCTCCGTATCCCGGACATGGCCGATGAGGCGGCTGGTGAAGCCGGAGCCAAGGGCGGCGGTGGCGAGGGCGAGGGGCAGGTGGTCCGGATCTGAAGCGCGCAGGCCGCTGGGCTGGCCCATGACGACGGAGAGGCTTTCCTTGCCCGGGATGGAGACGCTGACCGGAGTGGCGGCGCCGAGGGCGGGGGCGGGCGTGACGGCGGGCAGGGGACGGCCGCCGGTCCAGCCGGTGAAGGATTTCTCCACGGCGGCGGTGAAGGAGGCAGGGTCGAGATCGCCCACGGCGACGACGGTGAAGGCGGCGGGGCCGCACCAGTCGTGATGGAAGGTTTTCACGTCGGCGAGGGTGGTCTTTTTCAGCGCGGCGAGGGTCTCGTCCGGCGTGGAGCGGCGGTTCGGGTGGCCGGCGGGGAAGGCTGCCTGGCTGAAGGCAGTAGCAGCCTGGTGGTCGGTGTCCTCGCGGGAGGACTCGGTGGCGGCGGCGAGCTGGGTCTGGAGCTTGGCGAACTCGTCTGCGGGGAAGGCGGGCTGGCGCAGCTGCTCGGCGAGGAGGCCGATGACGAGGGCGGTGTCCTTCTTCAGAAACTTCGCGCTGAAGTCGATGGTCTGCCGACTGGCGGTGAACTGGATCTGGGCGCCCACGGCATCCAGCAGGCCGGCGAGCTGGGTGGCGGTGTGCTGCTTTGTCCCGCGCTCAAACATGCCTGCGGTGAGCGAGCCGAGGGCGGGATTGGCCGGGGAAAAGGCGGGCAGGCTGCCGGTGACGGTGATGACGTCCTGCACGCCGGTGGGGCAAACCAAGAGGTCGAGCCCGGCGGTGCGGCTGCGCAGGATGCGGGGGGCGAGGAGGGAGACGGCGGCCTCGGCACCCTGGGTGGCGGTGGCCGGAGCCTTGGGCAAACGGACGGGACCGGGGGTGACCTCGGCGGCGGGTTTTTCGGCAGGAGCGGGAACTGCAGCGGCGATGTCGGCTGGTTTTTCCGCTGCGCCGGGCGCGGGCTCTGCGGCGGGGGCGTCGTCCTTTGGCAAAAAGAGGCCGGTGGTGGACTGGTCTGCCAGGAGCCAGGTGCGGGCGACTCGCTGGACGTCCGCCGGGGTGACGGCGCGGACGGCGGCGGAGAGGCGGTCGTAGAGCGTCCAGTCGCCCACGGCGATGCAGTCATTGAGCGCATCCGCCATGGCGAAGGAACCGTCGCGAGCCAGCGCGGTGGCGGCGGTGATGCGCGCGATGGCGGAGGCCGTCTCGGCGGGTGTGACGCCGTCCTTTTTCACCTTCTCGACTCCCTCGATGAGGAGCTTCTCCACTTTCTCCGTGGCGGTGCCGGGAGTCAGCTCGGCCATGAGGATGTGCAGGGAGGGATCCCGGTTAAAGCTGGCGTTGGCGGTGACGGCGGTGGTGAGATTTTTGTCCGTGAGGGTCTGGTAGAGGCGGCTGTTGCGCCCGTCCGTGAGGATGCTGCCGAGGACCTGGAGGCCGGGGAAATCTGCATGAGTCCCTGGCGGGATCTTGTGCGCGATGGCGACGAGGGGCAGCTCACCAGGGCGCTGGACGGTGACGCGGCGGGGGCCGCTCTGGCGCGGCTCCTCGGTGTAGACCTGCGGGACGGGGTGCGGGGCGCGCGGGATGGCGGCGTAGCGGGAGGCGATGAGGGCGAGGGTGGCGGCGGGCTCGAAATCGCCAATGACGGAGACGGTGGCGTTGTCCGGCCAGTAGTAGGTGTCGTAGAAGGCGCGGAGCTTTTCGATGGGGACGTTCTCGATGTCGCTGCGCCACCCGATGGTGTTGTGGTGATACGGATGCGCGATGTAGGCGGCGGACCAGATCTCCGTTTCCAAGGCGGAGGCGGGGTTGTTTTCGCCGCGTTCAAATTCATTGCGCACCACAGTCATCTCCGGCCGGCGGTCTTCGTCTAGGAGGCGGAGGTTCCTCATGCGGTCCGCCTCCAGTTCGACGACGAGGGGCAGGTCCTGCGGGCCGGTGGTCTCGAAATAATTCGTCCGGTCCAGCCAGGTGGTGGCGTTGGTTTCCGCGCCGGTGCGTTCGAGGATCTGGTCAAATCCGGTGCCGTCCGTCTTGTTGTGGGCGGCGGTCCCCTTGAACATGAGGTGCTCCAGGATGTGGGTGGCGCCGGTGGTGCCGTAGGATTCATTGCGCGAGCCGACACGGTACGTCACCATGAAGGTGACAGCCGGCGCGGAGTGGTCCGGCAGCAGGAGAACGGTGAGGCCGTTTGCCTCCAGGGTGTACTCCGTGATCCGGCCCTCGGTTTTGACGAGCTTGAACCCGGCCGGCGGAGCGTCCGCCGCGTGGCTGGTGGCGAGGAGGGCGAGGAGGAGGAAAATCGGGCGGGTCTTCTTCATGGCGGTGATGCAGGGAAGGGTGGCGCGGGGGCGGGGCGGGTCAATGGGGAAAGCCGCGGCTTGTCAGCGGGGGGAAGCTGGGCGATGAGACGGGCTCCTTTTTCAAATCATGGCGTACCCTTTTTTCACCCTGTCCACGCTGCGCGAGGCGGCCGGCTCGCTGGTGCCGCCGGCGCGGCTGTCTGTCTTTGGCGATCCGGTAGCGCACTCGCGCTCGCCGCAGCTGCACAATCCGGCGCTGCGGGCGTGCGGGATCGACGCGCAGTACGTGCGCCTGCATGTGAGGCCGGATGAGTTCACGGAGGCTCTGGGGTTGATCCGGGAGCTGGGCTTTTACGGGACGAACTGCACGATCCCGCACAAGTTCGCCGCACTGGAGGCGGTGGACGAGGCGGACCCGCTGGCGCGGCGGCTGGGGGCGGTGAACACGGTGGTCTTTCGCGGCGGGCGGACGCTGGGTTTCAACTCCGACGGGCCGGGGCTGCTGCGGGCGCTGCGGGATGAATTCGGCGTGGCGGTGCGGGACCTGCGGGTGCTCATCCTGGGCGCTGGCGGCGGGGCGGGGCGGGCGGCGGCGATCATGTGCGCGCTGGACGGCTGCCCGAGGCTCGTGCTGGTGAACCGCACGGCGGATAAGGTGGAAGCGGTGCGGGCCGAGGTGGCGTCCTTTGCCCCGCAGGCCCGGCTGGAGGTGGTGACGGAACTGGACCACGCGACGCTGGCCGGGGTGGATATGGTGATCAATGCGACCAGCGTGGGCATGAAACCGGAGGATCCGGATCTCCTGCCCGCCGGAGCGCTGGGGTCAGGTCACCTGGTCTACGACATGGTCTACAGCCCGCCGGAAACCCGGCTGCTCCAGACCGCGAGGGCCGCCGGGGCAAAGGCGGCGAACGGTCTCTCCATGCTCCTGCACCAGGGCGCGGTGTCGTTCGAGCACTGGTTCGAGCAGGAGGCCCCTCTTGAGGCCATGCGGGCGGGGCTTCTGGCGGGGTGAAAAGGGGAATTTCGGAATGCGGATTTCGGCATGCCCGGAGCGGGGAGGTCAACCGCGAAGGGACGCGAATAGAAACGACAGGGAAGGTGTCTTGCGTGAAGTGAGGTCTCGAAGAACCCCGGTGAAGGGCAGGGGGTTTTTGTCTGACTTTCCGGGCGGCATGGGCGGAGGAATGGCGATGGGGGCTGTCTATCGGCCTGGCGGCGGGATCGGGGGCAAAAAGAACGCATTTGCCCAGGCTGGACCTTTGCCCCAGCATGGGGAGCATGAAAATCGAACAACTGGATCACCTGGTGCTGACGGTGCGTGATGTCGAGGCCACGTGTGCGTTTTACGCGCGGGTGCTCGGCATGGTGCCGGTGACCTTCGGGGCGGGGCGACGGGCGCTGGCTTTTGGCGGGCAGAAGATCAACCTGCACCCGGCGGCGGCGCCGATCTCCCCTCATGCGGACCGCCCCACGCCGGGGAGTGCGGATATGTGTTTCCTGGCCGCCGGGCCGATCGAGGACGTGCTGGCCCACTTGAAAGAGGAGGGTATAGATGTACTGGAAGGCCCCGTCGCTCGCACCGGAGCCACCGGGCCGCTGCTCTCGGTCTATTTCCGGGATCCGGATGGAAACCTGATCGAGGTGGCGGAACGCCGGGGAGCTGTGGGCTGACGGAGCTGGCTGGCAAAAAAACAGCCCGCGGGGTGGCCGCGGGCTGTGCGTTTTGGATTCCGGGTTGAGGGGTTGAGGAAACGGGATCAGTCGATCTTGATCTTCTTTCCGTTCTTTTTGCCGGTGCCTTTTTTCGGGGCGTCGTCGTCGTCGCCGCCCAAGTTCAGATTGAGCGGATTTTTTCCGCTTTTCGCATCTTCTTTGGCTTTGGCGATGAGGGCGTCGATCTCGGCGTGGGGAGCGGCTTTGGCCTTGGCGAGTTCGGCCTGGAAGTCGAGCAGGGGAGCGCCAGGGGTGACGAGGAGGCGGGGTTCGCCCTC
This sequence comes from bacterium, assembly GCA_031411255.1. Taxonomy (GTDB): domain Bacteria; phylum Verrucomicrobiota; class Verrucomicrobiia; order Verrucomicrobiales; family V1-33; genus JANOAS01. Next base: position 15,608 of record JANOAS010000129.1, on the reverse strand, counting down.
TTTGCCGAAGAGCTGCTTGGAGAATTCCTTTTCCATGCCCTCCATGGCGGTGGGGTCGAGGTCGTCGATGCCTTTGCCGGAGGCGGCCAGACCGGCGGCGAGCTTGTCGTCGCTGATCACCTTGTCCATGAGGTCGAGCATTTTTTTGCCATCGACGACCATGCCCGCCTCGCCCTCGCCGGTGGAGGTGAGGGCGCCGGTGTCTTTGATGGTGCCGGAGGGTTTGACGCTGACGCTGATTTTCATGTCGGTCAGGAATCCGGACATGAGGCCCTTCATCAGGCCCCACTGGCCGCGCATTTCGGCGACTTTGGCCTCGACTTCTTCGGCGCTGAGCTTGGGTTTGGTTTCGTCTTTTGGCTTGGCGTCGGATGGGGCGGGATTGCTGTCAAAACCGCTGAGGCGGATTTCCCAGTTGCCGGCGGCATCTTTTCCTGAGTGCAGGACGGGAGTGGCTTTGGCGTCGCCCTTGCCTTCCTTGCCGCTCTTCATGGCGGAGCCGAGGGTGACTTTGTTCACGTCGGTGAACCAGCCGGTAATGGTGCCGCGTGATTTGCCGTCCTTGCCCTTGGTGATTTTGAGGTCGCTCCAGGCATCGATGCCGCCGGCCTCTGCGATGGTGCCGCCGAGCATGCCCTTGGTCATTTCATCTCCGAGGGCGCCGGGGTCGAGCTTGCCTCCGGATTTCCCGCCGTCGAGTCCGCCAAGCCCACCCAGGCCACCGAGTCCGCCGAGGGCGCCCGCCATGGAGCTGGCGGTGGTGATGACGACCTTGCCGGAGCCGTCGGGGTTCAGGGTGAACTTCTGATCCTGTTCAATGCAGCTGGTGGCGGTGCAGGCCAGGGCGGCTGCGCCGAGAAGGTTGAGGAGGCGTTTCATGACGTGTGACGTTGGTTTGTTGTTTGCGGAAAAGTGTTTAGCGGGTGGCGGGAGCTGGTGATTTGGGTGTGGGGGCGGCGGGTGCGGCCGGAGCCGCAGGTTTGGGGCCGGAGGACGGAGGGCGCGGGACGGAGCCGGTGGGAGGGACGACCTTGCGGGAGGTTTTTGACTCGGTGATGAGGGTCTTGAGTTCCTCGGACTGGGCGGACTTTGCCTTGGCGACCTCGGCGGCGTAGTCAAAGACGGGGGCGCCGGGTTTCAGGGTCACGGAGGGGTTTTCCACGCCGCCGGAGAGCAGGGGCATGAGCATTTTTTTCATTCCCTTCGGGTTGCGCGCGCCGCCGGAGGCGACCATCTCGCGGAGGAGGGCGTCGTCACTGTTGATTTTGTCGAGGGCGGCCATGAGTTTTTCGCCGTTCATTTCCAGGGAGGCGGTGTGGTCGTCCTTCTTGTCGAAGCCGCCGCTCTTCGTGATGGTGCCACCAGCGATGATGGTGTTCTTTACTTTGAATCCTCCCATCATCATGCTGACCATGGGTTTGGCGCCTGCCCACTGCTCTTTTTGAGCGGCGAGCTGTTTTTTCACCTCGTCTTCGGGAAGGGTGGAGGGGGCGGCTTTTTCCCCTGCGGCGTCGGCGGCGCTGGCCATTTCGATGACCCAGTTGCCGTCGGCATCCTTGCGGGAGGTCATGCTGCCGCTGGAAATAGTGGAGCCGGAGGAGGAATCGGGCTGCATCATGCCGCCGGCGGCGATTTTGATTTTGAGCTTGTTCAGGTCGGGAAAATAGCCGGTGGCGGTGAGGCTGTTTTTTCCTGCGGCGTCGGAGGAGTGGGTGAGGGTGCTCCACACGTCGATGCCCTCCGTTCCGCTGAGCAGGGCCATGGCGATGTCCTTGCTGGACTGCTTGGGCATGGCACCGCCGGCGCCGAAGGCAGGAGCCGCGGCGGCGGAGAATTTAATCTCAATTTTCCCCGATCCGTCCGGGTTAACGGTGAGGGTTTGGTCCTGGTCGATGCAGCTGGAAAGGCAGAGGGCTGCGGTGATGGTGGCGAGTGAAGCTAGGGATCGGAGTTTCATGGTGGGTGCTGTAGTGGGTGGCAAACTAGCAGTGGCGGGACGGGAGCACAATACAAATGCGCCAGGGTAAAAGCGCGGTTCCGGGATGTGGAAATCTCTTGGGGGTTGATTTCCCCGGGGTCGCCTCCAGGGTGGCGGTCCGGTGGCTTCCCGCGCCGTTTCCTGTGTCCCCTTCAGACCCCAATCCAAAGCCTGAGCCCGGCCCGCCGCCGCAGGATGGCAGCGCCGCGCCTTCGGACGCGGCGGCTCTCCGCGTGGCTCCGCGCCCGAATCTGGGGCTGGAGTTTGAACAGAACCCGACCCAGTCCGAGGTGGGGACGCCGCTGCCGCGCTTCACCCCGCTGGCTGACGCTGACAGGGTGAGGGAGGGGGTGCGGCGGATCATTCAGGAGGGGGCGGTGGTGGGCGATGTGGCCCGGGAACTGGGTCTGGCCCCGTCCTCCATCTACCGGTGGCAGAAGAAGTACGTGGATTTCCTGGCGGAGGTGGACGAGCACAACCGGCCGGAGGACTGGAAGGACGTCTACACCTGGACGGGGGCACCGGAGATCGAGGAGGAGTGGAAGCTCAAGTTTCAGGACAACTGGCAGCGGCTGCTGGAGGAGACAAAGGCGGAGGAGGAGGACTTCAAGCAGGACCCGCTGGAGGTTTTCCTGCACAATTCGATGTTCACCGGCTGGCTGTACCGTGACGGGCGGCTGGACCGGAACACGGTGATCGGTGGGATTGTGGGGGCGGCGATGCTCATCATGCTTGGGGCGTTCCTGGTAGGAAAAATGGGGGAGGGAAGGGCGCTGGTGGAGCGGATGAAGCCTGTGAGCCCCTACGAACTGAGCCAGGAGGAATACAACAAGGCCAGTGCAGTGGCCACGAGCTATCTGGAGGCGCCCAACTGGAAGAAGCGGCTGGCTTTTGTCCGCAATCCGCAGCGCGTGGCGCCGGTCATGGAAAAATGGTATGCCTCTCACCCGGACGTGCCGGCAGAGGAGGTGGACATCGACCGGGGCTACCGGCGTGGGGAGGTGGTGAGCCTGATGGTGCTGATAAAAAACTCGGATCCGGTGTTTCTGGCGCTGGTGAACGAGGAGGGGGGCTACAAGGTTGACTGGGAGTCCAGCTCCGGCTACCAGGCGATCGACTGGAAGGAGCTGATGGAAAAGAAACCGACCGCACCGGTGAAGCTGCGCTGCCTGATCGAGAAGACGGATTATTTCAGCTACGGATTTTCGGACGCATCCACTTGGTATGCCTTCAAAATCCGCTACCCGCGGGGGGGCGAGGTGCTCTATGGCTACGCGGAAAAGCCGGGCGCCCTCGGGGCAGGACTTGAGGCGATGCTGGGCTTTGATCCGATGGCGGGAGTCATTCTGGAGGTGGCGTATCCGGTGGATGCAAAATCCAACAATCAGGTGAAAATCATTCGTCTCGTGCAAGACTCATGGATTGACAGCAGTGCGGCCCGGCCCGCTGCTGGAAAATAGGAGACGCCTGAACGAGATCCTCCGCACACAGTCGACCCCCGCCGCATAAAAACAGCCCCCCCATTCGATGTCCACCCCGTCCAGTCCTTCAGACCCCGCCCCGCCCCAGTGGCTGGTGCTGGCCTGCGTCCAGTGCCACCAGCCGACAAAGGTGCGGATGGAGCACCTGCACTCGCGGCTTCACTGCCCGCACTGCCATGCCGAGCTGCCCACACTGCCGGCGCCCACCGGGGCCGGTGCGGAGGAGTCACTTCGGACGGCGGGTGTTGATGCGCCGCAGAGGCCGCTGATCAGCCAGGGAAATCCGGATGCGAAGGGTGCGCTGCCGGTGGAGATCGACATCGATGCCGGGCTGGCGCAGGACCGGCTGGACGGAGTATACCGCAGCACCGCTGATGCCGAGTTTGCCATTCCGCCGGAGGGGATCACCGTCAGGAAGCGCAAAAAGCGCCGTGTGTCCCAGCAAAAGGAGGAGAAGTGGGACCGCGATGAGGAGGAGGTGGAAGATGACGAAGACGAGGACGAAGAAGGCACAAGGACGGACACCGAGGTGGTGGAGGTCCTGACTCTGGAGGATGGCAGCACGGTGGAAAAGCGCCGCCGCACCAAGAAGAAGCGGCAGCCCACCAAGCTTGACCGATTCTGGAAGCGGATGGGGGCGGTGGCCGCGTGGTCGCTGCTGGCGCTCGGGGTGGCTCTGGTCGCGGGGCTGGTCTACGCCGGGCTGCGGGCCTACCGCGGCAGGCACACGCCGCCGGCGGCCCTCAGCCAGGAGGAGATCAACGGCCTGTTCGGGCGTGCGAAAGGCCCGGGCTACGTGCCGGCAGCCGAGCTGAAAACTGCGCTGGACACGGTGCGGAATTTCCTGGCCGCCTCGGGCGCCGCAGGCAAGGCCGGCTACGTGCGCCATCCTGAGCGCGTCCGCCCGCTCATGGAGGCTTGGTACGCGACTCGTGACGCCGGTCCCAAGACCTTCACCCGGCCGGAAAATGTGGAGCTGCTGAACCAGAAGGAAATCGTGGGAGAGCTGACGTTCATCACCGTCGCCGTGATGGTGCAGCCTGAGGACAAGGCGCAGTTTTTCTGCCTGGAGCTGGAGCCTGAAGGGACGGCCCGGGTGGACTGGCAGATCAGCAGTGGCTGGCAGCCGATGGACTTCAGTGAATTCCAGACAAAGAAGCCGGTGGATCCGGTGGCATTCCGGGTGAAGATGCGGGAGCCCGAGGATGGGGACTATTACAACAAGGACTTCAAAAACGAGGAGGAATGGCTTTGCGTGGAGCTGTACTACCCTGGACAGCCGGACTTCCGTCTTTTCGGCTACGTCGAGCGGAACGGCCCGCTGGGAGCCGAAGTGGCGAAGCGGTTTGCCGAAGGAGAGCGCTTCCCCGTCGTCGCTGAGCTGTCCTGGCCGGAGAGCCACACGTCCGAGAACCAGGTGAAGGTGGGCCGCGTCCTCCGCTGGAGCTGGTACGAGGACTGAGCCTCCGGCGAGATTCCCTCGTTGATCATTTCGTTTCGCTCACCTAGTCTCCGCCCTGAATTCTGGAAAAACACCCAAGCCCATGTCTGACCCCAACCGCCCGCCCGACTGGAACGCCCTCTCTGAGAGTGCCGATTTCAGGGACCTCGCCCGCACGAAGGTGCGCTTCCTGGTTCCCGCCTGCATCTTTTTCATCATCTACTACTTCGCCCTGCTGGTGCTGGTGGGCTGGTTTCCCGACCTCATGAAAAAGCCGCTCCTCGGCAAGGTCAACGGCGCCTACCTTTTCGCGCTGAGCCAGTTTTTCATGGCCTGGGCTCTTGCTTTCATCTACGTCCGCGTGGCGGCGGGCTGGGACAAAAAGGCCGACGCCGTCATCAAGGACCACCACCTCCGCTGAAAATCACCATGCTTCCACTCGCTTTCGTCTTCACTCCTGCGCTGGGCATGTTCCTGGCCTTTGTCGCTCTCACGCTGGTCATCACCTTTTTCAGCGCACGGAAATCCACCGGCTCCGCCGCCTACTTCGCGGCCGGTCGCTCGATCAACGGCTGGCAGAACGGCCTGGCCGTGGCCGGGGACTACATGAGCGCGGCCAGCTTCCTGGGCATTTCCGGGATGATCTGCTTTAAGGGCTATGACGGGTTCATGTACTCGGTCGGGTTCCTCGTCGCCTACCTGACCGTCCTGTTTCTGGTGGCCGAGCCGCTGCGCAATGCGGGCAAGTACACCATGGCCGACCTCCTGGCCTACCGGATGAAACCGCGACCGGTGCGGGCCATGGCCGCCCTGAGCACGCTCACCGTTTCCACCATTTACATGATCGCCCAGATGGTGGGCGCTGGCGGGCTGATCAAGCAGCTCATCCACATTGAATTCGCCCCGGCTGTCATCGGCGTGGGGGTGCTGATGCTTGTCTATGTGGTTTTTGGCGGGATGCTGGCGACGACCTGGGTGCAGATCATCAAGGCGGTCCTGCTCATGGGGGGGGCGCTGTTGCTGAGTGTGCTGGTGCTGAAACACCACCATTTCAGCCTGACGGAGTTCTTTAACAGCGTCTCCGCCGCCGATTACGCCGGTACCGCACCGGCCAAGAACCTGCTGGAGCCGGGCATGAAATTCGGAGCCACAATCAACCCATGGGGGCCGCTGGATCTGGTTTCGCTCGGCCTCGGGCTCGTGCTGGGCACCGCCGGGCTGCCACACATTCTGGTCCGTTTCTACACTGTGCCGGATGCGAAGACGGCGCGCTCCAGCGTCGTCTGGGCCATGGCCATCATCGGTGTCTTCTACATCATGACCACGTTCTTCGGCTTTGGCGCCGCCACCATCATGGAAAAGGCGTCCATCCTGACTGCGGACGGGAAGGAAAATACGAACATGGTCGCCCCGCTGCTGGCGGAAAAACTCGGAGGCGAGGTCTTCTTTGCCTTCATCAGCGCGGTGGCCTTTGCGACCATCCTCGCCGTCGTCGCCGGCCTCACGATGAGCGCCAGCACCTCGTTTGCGCATGATTTTTACACGAACGTGATCCACCACGGTACGCCCAAGACGAGCGACGAGGAAATTCGCGTCGCCCGCATCACGGCGTTCTTTGTCGGCGCGGCCTCGATCGGGGTGGCCATCTACCTCGGGCCCGGGGTGAATGCGGCGTTCCTGGTTGGCCTGGCCTTTGCCGTGGCGGCCTCGGCGAACCTGCCGGTCATCCTGTTTTCCGTCTTCTGGAAGCGCTTCAACACCACCGGAGCCGTCTGCGGGCTGGCGGGCGGTCTGGCCTCGTCCATCCTGCTCATTTTGCTGAGCCCGAACGGACTCTTTGGCAAGCAGGCACCCTTCCCGCTGGAAAATCCGGGCATCATCAGCATCCCGTTCGGTTTTCTGGCCGCCTACCTCGGCACCGTGCTGACAGCACGCGACCCGGAGGCGGAGGAAAAATACGCCGAACTCTCCGTCCGGGCCAACACCGGCCTTGGCGCGGAAAAGGGCGGCAGCGGGCATTGAGGCAAACTGGGGAGGCCGTCGCGTGGCGGCGACGCTTCCTTTCTTGTTGAGAAACCTGCGAGGCTCCGTAACGATGCGGGGTGCGGTTGTCCCATTTTCCACCGTCTCCCCGCACCGCTTTTTCTCATGCTGCAGATTCCCATCCTGATGCCCCAACTGGGCGAGTCCATCGCCGAAGCCACCGTGAAGCACATCGGCATCGCGGTGGGCGACCAGCTGGCTTCGGATCAGGAGATCATGGAGGTGGAAACGCAGAAGGCGACCATGTCTGTGACCATCCCGTGCGGCGGGCGGGTGACGGAACTGCGCTGCGAAGTGGACGTGAGCTACCCGGTGGGGGCGACGCTGGGATTTCTGGAAGTGACGAAGGAGGAGGCGGCTCGTGCCGGTCTGGAACTGCAGGAAACGCCTGTCGCCGCGCCGGAGCAGGCCACCGCCGCCTCGTCCAGCCAGGAGGACAACCTGCATTTCCGCTACGATCCGACCGACATTTTTGACAGCAGCCCGGCGCGCGTCGAGCCGACCATCCGCGGGCTGCCTGTCCCGGCCAATGCAACCGGTGCGTCCTACATTTCCCCCCGGATGCGGGTGCGGATGATGGAGCTGGGGCTGAACGCCTCCGACCTGGCCGCCGTGGCCGGCTCGGGCGAGGGCGGGCGTGTGACGGTGGAGGATTTCGAGAAGTTCATGGCGCAGCTGGAAGAGCACAAGATGACCAAGGCGAGCCCGATGCGCATCGCCGTGGCGGACTCGATGCGGCGCTCGTGGTCGCGCCCGCTGGCGACGGTGGGCAGCCCGGTTTCCCTGGACGTGCTGCTCGCCCACCGGAAAAAGGCCACCCCGAAACCCGGTCCCGCTCTCTATGCCATCCGCGCCCTGGCGCTGGCCCTGGCGGAGAACACCGCCATCGCCGGCCGGCTGGTTGGGGGGCGCATCGTCCACCCGAAGGCGATCGACATCGGCTTTGCCGTCGAGGTGGATGACGGTGTGCTCGTTCCCGTCATCCGCGATGTGGACACCAAGCCGCTCAGCACCCTGGTCGACCTCTACAGCGACCTCGTGGAAAGGGCCCGCCAGCGCAAGCTGCCCAAGGACGCGATGGGCCACGGCATCGCCACGGTGACGAATTTCGGCACCTTCGGCATCGTCTGGGCCACGCCGATCCCGCTGCCGGAGCAGAACCTCGTGCTCGGTCTGGGCGCCGGGCGCAAGACTCCGCTCTGGAGCGAGGCCGAGGGCAAGTTTGTCCCCGTCACGGAGGCGGAACTCACCCTCAGCTTTGACCACCGCGTGCTTGATGGCGGGGCTGCCGGCCGCCTCCTGCACCGCATTGCGGAGCTGTTGCAGAAGCCGGAGGAGCTGTAGGGATTACTCTGCTTTTTTGAGCGGGCGGACCCAGATGTTCCGGTATTTCACCGAGGGCATGTCCTTGTGGTCCTGGATGCGGATTGGCGCCTTCTCCGCGTGGGGGGTGTAGGCGGCTGCTGCCTTGTGTTTCGTGCCGCCGAGGATTTCCGTGTGGTTCTGAACGCAGACGCCGTTGTGGAAAATGGTGACATAGGCGGGCTTGACAACTTTTCCGTCCTTGAAAACGGGGGCCTCGAACGTGATGTCGTACACCTGCCACTCGCCAGGTTTGCGCGAGGCGTTCACCATGGGAGGCGTCTGGCCGTAAATGCCGCCCGCCTGGCCGTCGGCGTAGGTCTTGTTTTCATGGCAGTCGAGCACCTGCAGCTCGTACTGGTTCATGATGAAAAGACCGCTGTTGCCGCGATGCTGGCTGTTGGATGCGGGGGGATTCGGCGACTGCCACTCGACGTGGAGCTGGATGTCTCCGAACTCCTCTTTGGTGTAAAGGTCGCCGTCGGCAGGCTTGGGCGCTGTGACTTCGAAGGCGCCGTCCTTGATCGGTTTGACCACGGGTTCACCCTTTTCCTTGCGGAACCTGGTGAGGTCTTTCCCGTCAAAGAGGATGATGGCGTCGGAGGGCGGAGCACCCGCCTCTTTGCCCGGGGTGACGACGACGGGGCGCGGACGGGCGTCGTCGTGCACCTTCCATTTGGAGCCCGGGATGAGCGGGGTGTCCGTGTAGCCGGTGGGATGAACGGTCTCTTCAGCGAAGGCTGGGCAGAGGGCGAGGAGCGGGGTCAGAAAAAGAAGTGCAGTTTTTTTCATACGAACTGCATCGTGCCAGCGGCAGGCTGGCAGGTCAAGGGGGGAGGGGGATGTGGAATGCGGACGGGGCGCGTAACAAAATGACTGGGCTGGCATTGGGGAATGACCTGATGCCCGAGGGTGGGAAAATCCTCGTCCCGGGACTGTGAAAATTTCATCCGCTTTGGTGAATCTCTTTTGATTCCTGATTTTACAACCGAAAAGCCCTGCCTATGCTGGACGCCGTGCCCCTCTCTGCGGAAAAACTGCCCCTGCTCGCTGCGCTGGCTCTATCCATGAGCCTGAATGGCTTCTGTGCGGGCGAGGACGGGCCTGTGAAGCTGCAAGACCTGCGGGCGCTTTTCCAGAAGGAGGTGGAGGCGCATGTGAAGCCGCAGATGGAGAAATACCGCACCCAGCTGGCCGGGCTGGAGAGTGCGCTGGCGGCTGAGCGTGACTATGAAGGGGCCATCAAGGTGCGGGAGGAGCGGGAAAAGCTGGAGAAACGGCTGGCCGGCCTGATGAAAAAAAGTGATGACGCTCCGGCGCAGCCCTACGCCGGCGGTCCGATCACCCTGACGGCCAAGTCTGCCATCCTGGCGGGCGGGGTGGCCTATGATGAAAAAAAGGACTGCCTGAACGGGTGGAAGGCGAAGGGGGCGAGTGCGCAATGGTCGCTGCCGGCCCCGCTGAAGGCGGGCGGTTACGAGGTGATCCTGGAGCTGGCGTGCGCGCCGGGAAGTGGCGGCAGCCTGACACTGAGGGATGAACGTTTTTCCCTGACGACGAAGGTGACGCCCACCAAGGGGTGGGAGGACTACGGGAGCATGTCCCTCGGCACGCTGAAGCTGAGGGCGACGTCCACCGGACTGAATCTCGGGGCGCTGACCATCGAGGGGGACGGGCTGTTCCACCTGCGGTGCGTGAAACTGATCCCCGCCAAGACATCTGAATGAAGGCGGGGACGATTCATTTTCTCAGCGGTGTGGCGACCGTCCTGCTGGCGGGACCGGCGGGGGGCGCGTTTGGGCAGACGGCTCCAGCCTCCGGCGGTCTGGCCGGGGAGCTGGCCCGGGCAAAGGCGGAGGCGGACCGGGCAGTGGAGGTGGCGGCGAAATCCTCCGTGGAGTCTTATTTACTGGCACTCAGACTGGTGGAAAAGCAGCGGGCCGAGGCGGGCGACTACGAGGGCGCGGCCCGGGCGAGGGACCAGGCGGCGCAGGTGGAGAAACCGGCTGCGTCTCCCGCGTCCGCAGGACCGGCGTCGGCGGTTCCCAGGGGCGGAATCGTGCTGGCCGCTGCGGCGGCGCGGACGAATGCCGGGGCCACGACCAACCGGGCGCTTGATCTCATTGAGTTTAACAAGCCGGACTGCACCGCGCAGTGGGAGCTGCTTAAGTTTGAACCCGGGGTGTATGAAATCTGGATGACGTATTCCCTGGCACCGCTGGTGCCTCCGGCCAAGGCGTTGACTTCAGACGGATCGCCGGCCCCTTACATCAAGACGGGAGGGGTGGTCGACGTGGGTGAGGTGAGCGCCCTCCGGCAGGATCTGCCGCTCCCGAAGGTCGAACCCCTCATCCCCACCGGCAGCTGGGAGACCTTTGCCCGGCTAAATCTCGGGACCGCTGAATTCAAGAGCAAATCCCTGAGCCTGCGAGTGCTCGCCAGAGAGGCAAGGGAGGGCGGGCTGATGCGGCTGCGGCGCGTCGAATTGATTCCCGCTGCGGCAATTGCTGCGGAACCGGTGCCGGTGAAGCCTGCGGAAGCAACCCCGGTGAAGGCGACCCTGGCCAGCCTGCGCGGCGAGGCGGGGAAAAGCATCGGCGCGAGCATGCTCCAGGTGCGCAAAACATACGAGACCAAGCTCGAAGCGATGCTGGCCGAGCTTGCAGCCGCCGGCAACACCGATGCTGCTGCGCTGGTGAAGGCGGAGCGGGACCGGGTGGCGGCGATGCTGGGCGGGGTCTTGGAGGACGAGGCAAAACCGGAGGACAAAGCGAAATGAACCGGCCGTTGTCAAAACTACTGGCTGTCGTGCTGGGCGTCTCCGCCGGACTGCCGCCGGCGCGCGGGGCCGGGGATGTGGAACTGGGCAAAATCGAGCAGGAATTCGAGGGACGGCGTCTCTCCGCGATCCGCGGGCCGCTGGCCGCCTATGATGAGAAGCTCAAGGCGCTGGAGGACGCGGCCACCACGCGCCGGGACCTGGCTGCCACGGCAGCAGTGCAGAAGGAGCGTGAACGCGTGGCCGGGCTGCTCAAGCCGAAGCCGGCTTCCGGTCTGGCCTCCATCACCGGGGCGCCGACGCCAGCACCGGCGATTTCTGATCCGGGCCAGCAGAAAAATTTCGAAATCACGCCTGAGACGGGCACCGTGCATCTAAGCCTGGCAAAGGCGCAGCTGGCGGGCGGGGCCAAATTTGACGCGGGAGACGGCACGCTGAGCGGCTTCACCGCGCCAGGGGCGGCTTTTCAGATCACGGCGAACGGGTTGAAGCCTGGCCGCTACCGCTGCCTGCTGCGCTACTACTGTCCTTCGGAAAAGGGGGGTGGAGGGCGCTTTAAGCTGACGATCAATGGGGTCGAGATCGCGGGGGGCGTGGTGCCAAAACTTTACGCATCAGAAGCACAGGAAGCCTTTATTGGCGACGTGGATGTGAACGGAGGTCCTTTTGTCGTGAAGCTGGAGACTCTTTCCCTCTCCGGCACGGCTCCTTCCGGCGGGAAGCAGCGCCTCATGGAGGTGACGGACATTGCCCTGCGTCCCTTCAAGGACGGCCAGCCGCCTCTGCCGAAGACAAAGGGGGGATAAGTTCGAGGGAATGAGTTGCGCCACCGGGGGAAGTCGTTATGCTCCCGCCGTCGTCAGGGGCGATGGAGTTTTGGCTGACAAACCCCGCCAGGTCCTGACGGAAGCAACGGTAGTCTGTCCAGGATTGTCGTCGTTCCCTGGCGGCACTTTTCCTGCTTGAAGGCGGGATGTTCTTTAACGATTGAGACTTTTCATGAATCCTCCCATCGACAACTACTATGCCGTGGTGATGCAGCTGGTCGTGGTGTGCGGCATGGCCGCCTCCATGCTGATCGCCAGTGTCGTGCTCGGCAAGGCTGGCAAGCGCAACAAAATCAAGGATGAAGCCTACGAGTGTGGGATGCTCCCCATCGGTGAGGCGCAGCCCCGGTTCAGCGTGAAGTTTTATCTCGTGGCCATGCTTTTCGTCCTCTTCGACATCGAGGTCGTTTTCATGTACCCGTGGGCCGTCATCTTCAAGGATGCAGTCGTGAAGAATGCGATGATTTTCTGGGGCATGGCCGGGTTCATCGGCATCCTGACCGTCGCCTACGTTTACGCGCTGAAAAAGGGCGCTCTGCGCTGGGACAACTAGGACACTCCGGCACCCTGTCTCCCCTTCATTTCCGCCATCATGGTCACCCAAGTCTCCCTCTACAAACTGCGGCCGGAAATCACTCCGGACCGGCTGGAGGACATGATGCGCCGCACGCGCAGCCTGCTTTTGAAGATTCCCGAAGTTCTCAGTGTCAAGGCGGGCAAAAAGATCGATCCCTTCAGCGAGTGGCCGCTCTTTATCTGCCTTGATTTCGAGTCCCTCGCCAAGCAGGCGATGTGTTTTGACGATCCGGTCTGGGCAAAGTTCACGCAGGAAGTGATCAAGCCCAACACCAGCGACCAGCTGACTCTGAACTACGAGCTGGAGCCGGGGAAAAACATCAAGTACAGCTGACGAGGTGCTTTTGCCTGCTGCAAAAAGGCGGGGTGGCTGGCGTTTCGGGGGCTGCTGTGGCTTCGACACCCGATTTTCCGGACCGGGGACGGGAACGCGCTTGGCATGCGGCGTGCCAGGTGCCAGAATCGAGTCCGAATGAGTTCATCCACGAGCAATGCCGGAGAGGAAAAGGCAGAGTCGCCGACTGTGCGGCACGGGATTTTTCCGGACACGGCCTGGTCGGCCATTCTGGACGGCCGGGGGGAGGGCGCGGGAAAAACCGTGGACGCGCTGCGGCGGCTGGCGCTGGACTACTGGCGGCCGCTTTACCTTTATTTGCGAAAGCGGGGGGAGAACCACGAGGATGCGGCAGACTCGGTGCAGGCTTTCTTTGAGTTCGTTTACAGCAGTGACTTCCTCTCCCACGTGGACCGCGAGGGCGGAAAGTTCCGTTCCTATTTGCTGAAGTCCCTGGAGCGCCACCGGAGCCGGAGGCAGCAGCATGAACGGGCGCAGAAGCGCGGCGGCAGGGCGGTGCATGTGGTGCTGGAGGGCACGGATGAACTGGAGGCGGTGGCCGGCCTGACGGAGGTGGCCACGCCGGAGCTGGCGTATGACCGGCAGTGGGCCTTCGACATCGTGCGGCGGGCCACGGAGCAGCTGAAGGAGGACTACGACCGGCGGAACCGGGGACAGTGGTTTGTCGTGCTCCGGAGTGCGCTGCCCGGCGGGGGGAAGCTGCCCCCGGCGGCGGATCTGGGTCGGGAGCTGGGCGCCACGGAGGGCGCGGTGCGCAAGGCGGTTTTTGATCTCCGGACCGCCTTTGCCGCCATGCTCCGGACGGAAATCCGGTCCACCGTGCGGACGAACGAGGAAGCGGAGGAGGAACTCCGCTATCTGGTTTCCATCATCGCGGATCACTGAAAATTGTGACGATTGTCCGTAACGTTTGCACGCCGCCTGGCATGGGAGAAGGGACGCCATGAGTTCTCCGCTTCCATTTGATGTGATCGTGTGCCCCGAGTGCGGGACACGGCATTCTGACAGTGCCTGCCCGGCCTGCGCGCTCAGGCAGCTGCTGCTGGGCACGCCGGCGCCGGAGTGGGAGGACGAGTCGGCGGTGCCGGTGCCGGAGCAGGCGCAGGGGACGGAGTTTGGCCGCTACACCCTGAAGCGCCGTCTGGCTGCGGGCGGGATGGGCGTGGTCTACGTGGCGGACGACCACAAGCTGAAGCGTACCGTGGCGCTGAAGATGATCCGCGGCTCCGCGTTTGCGAACGAGGCTGAGCTGGCGCGCTTCACCATCGAGGCCGAGGCGGCGGCGGCGCTGGACCACCCGAACATCGTGCCGATCTACGAAGTCGGGCACCTGGAGGACCAGCCGTTTTTCACGATGAAGCTGATCACCGGGCGCAGCCTGGCGGAGAAGCTGAAGGACGATGGGGGACGGCTGCCGGCACGCGAGGCGGCCCTGCTGCTGGTGGACATGGCAAAGGCGGTGCACCACGCGCACCAGCGGGGTGTGCTGCACCGGGACTTGAAGCCGGGGAACATTCTGGTGGACGAGGAGGGGCGGCCGTGGCTGACGGATTTCGGCCTGGCAAAACTGGCCCACGCGGAGTCCGGGCTCACACTTTCCAGCGACCACATCGGCACGCCGCACTACATGGCGCCGGAGGTGGCCGGGGGCACGGCGCGGCAGGCGGCCACGGCAGGGGATGTGTGGGCTCTGGGTGTGATTTTGTGGGAAATGCTGAGCGGGGCGACTCCGTTCCGGGGCACGGGTGCGGTGGAAATCATGAGGCGGATCGTGGACGAGGAGCCATCGTGGTCCGGGAGCGCGCGGGTGGATGCGGACCTGCTCACGCTGGCGCGTCGCTGTCTGGAGAAAGACCCGGCGCGGCGTCCCTCCTCGGCAGGCGAGGTGGCGGAGGAACTGGAGCGGTGGCTGCGGGGCGAGCCGATCAAGGCGCGTCCTGTCACCGCGCGTGAGAGGTTTTTCAAATGGGTGAAGCGCAAGCCGGCGCTGGCTGCTCTGTATGCGGCGCTGGCAGCGGGTGCGGTGTCCGGGCTTTTCCTGTGGCAGCGGGCGGAGGAGGCAGTCGTCTCGCTGACGCAGACGAACGACCAGCTGGGCCAGTCCCTCCGAGTTGCGACGGCGACCAAACTGGCCGGCGACGCGCGGCAGCAGGTGGAGGAGGACCCGGCGCGTGCGCTGCTGCTGGCGGTGGAGGCGGTGGAGATGACGGAGAAGACGCCGACGGGAGTGCTGCCCGAGGCGGCCTCCTCCCTGACGGCGGTGCTGCAGGAGGTGGGCGGGCTGGACGCCTCCGTCGGCGGGGTGAAGGACGCCTACAGCGACCCCATGCAGAATGGCGCCTGGCCGGAAAAGCAGCTCACGCAGGTCAGCCCGGACAGCCGCCGGCTGGTCACCATCCGGCACGTGAGCAACGGCCCCATCCGCGCCGCCCTCTTTGACCTGACCGACCCGGACGGCCGCACCCCGGCCCGTGAGTGGGACATCCTCCCCAACTGGAGCGGGGAGGTCGACTACTCCTTCCGCTGGATCGCCGACTCCCGCCATTTGCTCGGCTTCGGCGGAGGGGACGGCCTGTTCGTGCTGGACATGGATGACTGGAGCACCGGCAGCCCCCGCCGCCGCGTGCTCACGGAATTCAGCGAGCCCGGGCTGAAGCTGCGGTTCGTGTTCCTCCAGGGATCGGGCGGCGTGGTGGTGTGGAGCGGGCAGAGCCAGTCCCCGGAGGCCAGCTTTGCCCGGTTTGAGGTGGCTGCGCCGGGGAGCTT
>JANOAS010000128.1:0-4621 GCA_031411255.1 bacterium | reverse complement strand
AGCGGCGGATTCTTTGCGCCATTGCAGTGTGCGCTGGTGCGACTGCTTCCAGCTTGTCTGCAACGAAACACCGGTGAGCAATGACTTGTCGCCGATGAGCGGCCGATAGACCTTCTCTTGCTCAGGCGGGAAGGTGTGGAGAACGATGTGGTGTTGGTAGGGGTCGGTGTCGTGGAGGAACTTCACCATGTCGCGGACCTCTTCGGTGCTCTGCGTGTTCTCCTCGCCGATGTTCCAGTTCAAAGCGAGCGCGTGGCCGAAGCGCGCGATGAGTTCGCGGCAATACAGCTTCCGCTCGATGCCGAGCTTTCCGCCGTCGAGGGATTCGGGAACGACGCCATTCTTGCGGCCCGCACCGAGACGGTTGTCGTCCATTTCGTTCTCCTGGAGTTTGAAGTGGAGGTAAAAGCCGAGCGCGGTGGCGTGATCGAAGACGATCCCCCACTGGTCGAGCTTCGAGCAGTCGTAGTGCAACTTGTCGTTCCGCTCGACGAACGGCCACACGTTGTCGCCGTCACCGGCGGCGTTATAGGTGAGGAAGCTGAACGCATTCACTCCCTTGCCCGCGAGGTAGTTCAGCGCTCCGATCAGCCCCTTGCCTTTGCCATCCTTCCACGTCGAGTCGCCCGCTTTCCAATCCTGCACATGCGGCTGCCAAGTTTTCAGCGGCACCTTGTCAGGCTTGCCCGCGATGGTGTTGTCAAAGTCCGCGTAGCCGAGAAGCGTCTCGGGTGCGTCGGGGCCGGCTTTGAGGAAATACTCCTTCGTGCCGGCAAACTGGAGGTAATGCTTGCCGACGTATTGCAGGCGTCCCTTGCCGCGGAAGTCCCGGCCAGCCTTGTCCGTGGCGCCGACGCTGAAACTGCCGCGCACTCCATCGAACGGCTTCAGGGCTTCACCCTTTCCACCGAGCGCGGTCTCCTTGCCCTTCGTGAACGAGACGACGTAGTTCCACTGGCCGGCCTTGTCGGGGGAAAGATGGGCGCGCCACTTCGTGCCGGATTTGGCGGAAGTATTCGCCGCATCGCCGTCCGCCGCGAAGTAGCCTGGCACGGTGTATTTTGGTGCGCCGCTTTCGTGGGTGAACGTGACCTTGAACGCGAGGTCCGTGCTGGGGTTCGGCTCGTTGTCCCGCTCGTGAGCGAAGGGGCCATCCTGCGTGAGCGTGACCTTGTGCCATTGCTTCAGGTCGCCGCTGATGGCCGTAGCGCCTTTGCCATCGGGCTGGCGCGGTTGCACGAGCGCCGGGCCTGGCAAGGATTGGCCCGCCGCCGAAGCACTGACACCGCTGAGCAGGATCAGAAGAGCCGTGAATGTTCTCAGGTGTTTCATTTGTTTGATGTGTGTCAAAGCGTTATGATTTTGAGGTTTCGCCAGAGAATCCGCCCCTGCTGGCCCTTATGGAGCTGCAAGCCGAAGTAGCCGCCCAGGTATTCTTCCGTGCGCCAGTGCTCGATCGGCACGCCGTTGAGCCACGTCTTCACGACCGGCCCGCGCGCCCCGATGGTGATGCGGTTCCAATCATTGTCGCGCTGCGCCTGGCGGGCGGCCGCGTGCTCCTGCACGCCAGAGCGGACACCCAAGTCGTCGGTGAGAAGGAAGACGACGTCCGGCTTGGCCGACGTGGGGGCAGCAGCGCCAACACCAAATGCAGTCGCGCAGATGACGGCTACGAGTGGGCGCAACGGGAGTTTCAAGGTCATTTCTTTTTGGCGCCGCCGGGTGTGATGAGGGTGACGGGTTCCCCGAGGAGGAGTGGTTTTCCAAAGACAGTTTGAGTGTCTCCCTGTTGCTTCATCCACGCGTCGAGGTCGGCGCGCATTGCGGCGAGGCGGCTGCTCTGCTTCGGATCGGCGGCGAGGTTGCGCAGTTCGAACGGGTCGGCGGCGAGCTCGTAGAGTTCTTCGGCGGGATGCTGGATGTAGCGCTTCACGGTGGCAGCGGCGGCGGGGTCGCGCTCGGCGGCGTCGAGCCATGTTTTCCAATACACGAGACCGCTCGGTCCCGAGGAGCGGGAGATGTGGGTGTGGTGCTGGAATTCGGGGTGCAGGTTGCGGATGTATTTCCAGTCGCGGGTGCGGACGCTGCGGATGGGATAGACGTTGAAATCGCCGTCGCCGCTGTGGGTGCTGAAGACGCGGTCGCGATGGGAGTTCGTCGTGCCGCGCAGCAGACCGGCGAACGACTTGCCATCGAGACCGGCGGGGACCTGGCCGCCGGCGAGTTCGATGAACGTCGGGAGCAGATCGGGCCAGCAGACCATGGCGTCGCTGGTGGTGGCGGGCTTGAGATGGCCGGGCCACGCGATGATGAGCGGGACGCGGATGCCGGAGTCGTAAAGGGTCCACTTCGAGAACGGCCACGCGCCGCCATGATCGGCGGTGTAGATGAAGAGCGTGTCGCCGGAAACTTTTTCGCGGACAAGCGCGCGGACCTCTCCGAGCAGGGTGTCGGCCTTGGTGATATCGGTGAGGTAGCTGGCGCGCTCTTCGCGGGTGACGGCGGTGTCGATGTGGGTGGGTGGAATTTTGACCGCGGCCGAATCGTAAGTGCGTTCGGCGCTCCACACGGTGTGCGGATGACGCGTGCCGACGAAAAGGCACAGAGGTTTCGAGGCGTCGCGTGCGGCGAGGAATTTCCCGACGCCGGCGGTGTCCTCGAAACCAGGGCTGGGGCCATCGACGTAGTCGAAATCGAAGTCTTTCGCGTTGGCATTGTGCGCAACCTTGCCGATGGCGGCGACCTCATAGCCGAGGGCGCGGAGGACGGGCGGAAGCGATGCGACATCAGGGCGTTTGCGGGTGTGGTTGGGCTCGGCACCATTGCGCGCGGGCCAGAGACCGGTGAGCAGTGCGGTGCGGCTTGGTCCGCAGGAGGGCGAGGCGACGAAGGCGTGGGTGAACTTCATTCCCTCGGTGGCAAGCCTCGCCATGTTTGGCGTGCGGACTTCGGTGGAACCGTAGGCCTGCGAATCGAGCTGGCTGTGGTCGTCGGAGATGAAGACGACGATATTCGGCGGCGGCGGTTTGTGATCGGCGGCATGAACTGCCGCGTTCGAGAACGCGATCAGGCAGAGGAGGGCGATGACTGTGTTGAGTTGTTTCATGACCATGCTTCGCTAAAACCATTTTTCGCCAGCTCCTCCGGCCTTCCTTGATCCGGTGACGGCCATTTGAGTTCAGCTGGCGGGCTGGTGGGCAGCCCTCTTCAACACTACAACGAAGCAGAAGTTGCAAAGTTTACTCCGAATCCATATGGGAGAATCGGTTGCCGCAACTACTTCACCCCGGGCTCGTTTGCCACCGCCTCCAGCTGCGTGGGAGCGGGCTTCATCCCGGTGCGGTGTTTTTCCACGGCAGTCGTGATCTGCGCGAGCACCTCCGGGTGGGCGGCGGAGACGTCGTACGTTTCGCCCGGATCGGCGTGGAGGTCGTAGAGCGCGGGGACATCGTGGGCGTCCGGCTTCGGCGCGCCGTAGCCAGTCTGGGTGAGAAAGTGCGCCTTCCATTTTCCCATGCGCACCGCGAAGAGCCGCGCCCCCCGGTAGAAAAACCACGCATCACGCGCCGCCGGGCCGCTGCCGGTGAGGAGGGGGAGGATGTCCACGCCGTCGATGGCGCGGTCGCCCGGCAGCTTTGCCCCGGCGAGCAGACTGCAAGTGGTAAAGAGGTCCAAGGTGCCGGCCACCTCGCGGCAGACTTTGCCCGCAGGCACCCGGCCCGGCCACCAGGCGATGCCGGGCACCCTCATGCCGCCCTCCCAGGTCGAGCCCTTGCCATCCCGCAGAAGCCCGGCCGAACCCCCCGCGAGTCCCTGGGTGAGCCAAGGACCGTTGTCACTGGTGAAAAAGACGAGCGTGTTTTTGTCCACACCAGCCGTGCGCAGGGCGTCGAGCACCTGGCCCACGCTCCAGTCGATCTCCTCCACCACGTCCCCATAGAGGCCGCGCGCGCTTTTTCTGCTGAAAGCGCCCGAGGCAAAAAGCGGCACGTGCGGGAAGGTGTGGGCGAGGTAGAGAAAGAAGGGGGCGGTTTTCTTTTCGTTGATGAACTTCACCGCCTCCTCCGTATAGCGGCGGGTCAGGGTGGTCTGGTCCGCAGGTTTCTCCACGACCTCCTGACCGCGGTAGAGCGGAGCCTGCCACCAGGCGGGGTCCTGGTCGAGCCGCGCCGGCGCGCCCTTGGGAGCGTCGGGCGCGGGGTTCATGTCGTTGGAGTGCGGCAGGCCGAAGTTGAAGTCAAACCCGTGCTTTGACGGGTGGCCGTCCGGGTTGTTGGACCAGACACCGAGGTGCCATTTCCCGATGAGCCCGGTCGCGTAACCCTGCCCCTTCAGCTGCTCCGCCAAGGTCACCTCCGACTCCGGCAAATGGCCGGTGGACTGGCGGCGCAGCACGCGAAACTGGTCATGGCACATGCCGCTGCGCGCCGGATACCGGCCCGTCAGCAGCGCGGCCCGGCTGGGAGTGCAGACCTCTGCGGCCACATAGAAATCCGTGAACCGCATCCCCTCCGCCGCCATCCTGTCCAGCTGCGGCGTGCGGATGGACGGGTGCCCGTAGCACCCGAGATCGCCGTAGCCGAGATCATCGGCGAGGATGATGATGACGTTGGGCTTCGTT
>JANOAS010000127.1:0-8955 GCA_031411255.1 bacterium | reverse complement strand
CCGCAAGGAGGGTTTCCACGACCATGTCATGCTGGTGGCAGCGTCTCTCTACAATCACCGGCGCGCCTGCCGCAACGAGGTGGCCAAGTCGCTGTTTTTCTGATATTAACACAATCGCTATTCATGCAAGATGTCTATTGACGAGCCTGACGCGATCTGTCTTGTTGGCGAGGTGACGGCAACCGAGCGGAGCGAGATAGCTTGTGCGGAGCGCAACCCGAAGGGTAGCGGCGGGGGCCGCTGGCAATTCCACGAAACGAGCATATCACCTTCGTGAAGCGTGGCCAGAGCCAAGCGCATGGCGTCGCCCTCCGTGTCGTCCGGCATGAGCTTGTGCTCTATGTAAAGGCGGACAAGTTCATCAGCCTCCTCGGTCATTTCCAGCGCGGGAAGACTGCCCAGCAGTCCAAGGCAATCGGATCGCTTGGGCTCGGGTGTTCTCGAAAGCTCAGCCAGCACCGCGGGCGAGGTAACCAGGGTGTCTGTGATGGCGAACGTTTCCCACCATTCGCGAGTCCATTCTCGTCGCGCCTGCATCCGGGCTCCAGGCTGGGTTCCAAATTAGAAACTCGGGATGCTGGTCTCGACGTAAATGAACTGGTTCATAGCCGGACGACGTTAAGGGCAAAAGGATGATTTCGTTGTTTTGCCCGAAACGCGGGGGCGGCGTCCCTGGGTGCCCAGGGAGGCAGGAGTCTTACGCAATTTACGGATAGGCAGGAGGGGATTCACAACATCTGGCACTTGAGCGCAAAATCCAGGGAAGGCAATCGTCGTGGCTTGGGCAAACAACCAGAGGCAACGCGGCAGCACAGACCCCAGCGGGACGGATGGCGCTTGGTGGCCGGGGATGGAAGTCTTTGGGCGGCTGCGCAGGGTGGAGTTGTCCAGGGATGGGGGCTCGGAGCCGGGGGGCTGAACCGCGATGCGGTTCCCGGTTTTTTGCATGGTTTCCTGGGGCAGCCTTCGTGGCCTCAGGCAACCCCAGGCTGGAGGGCGCAACGCCGATGGCGTTGGTGAAAGAAGGAGATCATTTGGAGGGCCGCGACCTCAGGAAACTCCAGAGGCAGGCGGCTGCCGCCGTGAGGAAGCTTGCCCCGATCCCGGCAGTGGCCCGGCGCTCGGTCTGGCTGGAATATTGTTCTTCTAAAACGCCGGGGGAGGTTTCTACTGTCTTGTAGTCTGGCATGACAAGCCTGGCGAGGCAGAGGAAGGCACACAGGAGGCAGAGGAAGGCGCACAGGAGTTTCATCTGACAGGGGAGTCGGAACGCCTGAGCTGTTTCACCACGTGAAAGAAGGTGACGAAGGCCCAGCTGGTGGTCTGCGGGATGGCGGTCATTTCTTTGAGGGCGGCGGCGGGGATGCCGCGAAAGCCGCCGTCCTCGTAGCCGCGCAGGGTGGTGGTTTTCCCGGCGGCCGGGGTGTCGGCGGGTAAGAGGGGGAGTTCGATGAGGCAGGGGGCTGGGAGGTCTTTTCCCTTGACCTTGCGGACGAGAAACCAAGTGCGGCCCTGCTGGGCTTTTGTCTTCAGATGCTCGGGGCCGGCCACGGCGCCCTCGATGGTGATGAGGCGTCCGAGGGGCTGGCCGAGGGTGCCTTTGACCACGACTGTCTTTCCCAGCGCGGTACTGTCGACGGTGAGGGGCAGGAGTTCCGCTGCGGAAGCAAGGGAGGCCAGGAGGAGGGTGAGAAGGAGTGGTTTCATGCGGGGGGAACGTGGGGGTGGTGGCGGAGAATAGGAGGTACATGAGGATTTCCGGCAAAAACGAAACATTTCTCTCAATTTTTCCCGGCTCCTGCGTGATCATCGGTGACTGGCCGGCTGGATGCGCTGCGGGATGCGCGGGGGCGGGCTGGTGGGTTCGACTTTCACGACACTATGAAAAAGACAATCAATCAAACGGCCGGGGTCTGCCTGGTGCTGGGGCTGGCGGGGTTTGGCGGGTGGACTGCCGGACGGGCCGGGGTGCGGGGCGGAGGCTCGGGGATTTCGCGCAGCGCGGGGGCTGTGATGGACAAGCCGGCGGGCGGGGTGGCTGCGGTGGCCGGGACGGGAGCGCACGCGGCGGGTGCTGCGGAGGGGCGGAGGGAAGCTCTGCGGACGATGCTGGTGCAGGCACGGGATGAGCTGAGAGCGGGTGATCTGCTGGCCGGGGCGCGGGCGCGGGCGGAGGCGCGGGTGGCGGAGATACGGCCGGAGGACATGGCGGCGGCGCTGGATGTGGTGGCGGGAATGCCCGGCGGCTGGGACCGGGAGCGTGAACTGGTGGGGCTGCTGCTGGCGCAGTGGTCGCGGACGGACGGGCCGGGGGCGTGCGAATTCGCGCTGTCGAAGCTGAAGATGCCGCCGATGGGGCTGAGTCCGGTGCGGGAGCCTCTGACGGCCTGGGCGGGGCGTGACCCGCAGGCGGCGTTTGGGTGGTTCATGGCGCGGCTGAAGCAGCCTGGCCCGGGGGCGGAGCCGGTGCCGGAGCGGGAAGGGTGGATGCCGGTTTCAAACATGCGCTGGATCTTTGGCCCGTGGGCGCGGCAGGACGCGGCGGGGGCGCTGGCGGCCTTTCAGACGCTGACGGAAAAAGCCCAGCAGGACGGGGCGATCACCGGCATGGCGGAGCGGGCGGCGGACACGGCGCAGCCGGAGCTGGTGCTGGCGGCGGTGGCGCAGGCGCAGAAACAGGACCAATGGTATGAGGTGTCGCGCTTCATGGGGGACTGGCTGGTGAAGAATCCCGACCTGGCCCCGAAGATGGCGGCGTGGCTGGACGGGCAGAAGGTCAAGGAATCCAGTTCCGACATGACGGGCAAGGACGTGCTGAAGACGTGGATGAAGCAGGATGAGAAGGCGGCCACAGAGTGGTGGCTGAACCGCCCCACAGCCTACCCGGGACGTGAGAGCCGGCTGGGGAGTATGATGGAGTATTGGTCTGAGGCGGACCCTTTTGCCGCTGCGGAATGGCTGGCGAAGCAGCCGCTGGGGGACACGGAGGCCGCGGCGATGGCGCGGCTGGCGGAGGGGGTGAGCAAGGTGGATCCAGAGCGGGCCTTTGCCTGGGCGGGATCGATCCCGAATGAATTTCACAGGGGCAGCGCGCTGGAAACGACGCTGAAACGGTGGGCGGAAAAGGATGCGGCGGCAGCGCGGGAGGCGCTGGGGAAGGCGACGTTCACGGAGGCGGAGCGGACCCGGCTGGAAAAAGTACTCACCACGAAATAAGCACACACCATGTCACAACGAACGTTTATCATTGTCCTCTGCCTGCTGGCCCCAACGGCGTGGTGGGCGGGCTGGCGGCTCGGGGTTTCCTCAACTGCCGGGGCCGGGACGCCAGGCTCTGTGCTGGCGCGTCCGGCTTCGGTGAAAATGCCGGGCGCGGTGAGTGTCTCCGCAGACTACGCGGAGGCGGGTAAGGTGGAGCGCTCCTGGCGCGGGGGAAGGCCACTGGCGGAACTGCAAGCGAAGCTGGCGGAGGGCGGGGATGCGCAGGTGCTGGCGGCGCTGGGTGAACTGACGGCGGACGAGGCGAGGGAGACTCTGGAGTTTCTGCTAAAGCTGCCGCCCCCGCAGCCGGAGGGGGCGCTGGCGGCGGCGGTGGCGCGCTGGGCGGCGCTGGATGGGCCATCGGCGCTGGGCTGGATGACGGCGCACCTGACGCCGGGGCAGCGGGAGCGGGTGCGCGGGGCATTCCTGTCGGGCTGGGCCGCGCAGGATGCCGGGGAGGCGCTGGCGTGGTATCGCGCAGAATGGTCGCAGACGCCTGCGACCACGAGATACAAGCTGGAGCAGGACTGGAATGCACTCATTTACTCGATGGCGCTTCGCAACCCGGCCGCCGCTGTGCAGGCGTGCCTGACGGAGGCGGACCATGGCACTTTTCATCCCTGGTGGGGGCTGGGCAGTCTGGTCGCCCAGGATGACAAGCGGGAGGAGGTGCTGCGGCTGATTTCCGCCCTGCCCGAGGGCAAGCCAGGCAAGGCGGCGCTGAGCAGCGCGCTCGGAGCATGGGCCGGGGTGGACCCGGCGGCGGCGGCGGCGTGGCTGACGGCGAACCGTCCTGCGCCCGACCAGGAGCTGGACTGGAGCATCGCGGAGCGCTTCAGCCGGGCGGACCCGCACGCGGCGGCGGACTGGGTGCTGGCGAGGGCGGGGGAAAAGGACCGGGACAAGGCGGTCTCGATGGCCATCTCCTACTGGTCGTTCCGCGATCCCGCCGCAGCGTCGGCCTGGGCGGAGGGAGCCGGGGTGGCGGCGGAGGCGGCGTCGATGCTGGCCGGTGCGTGGGCCCCAAAGGACCCGGCGAAGGCGCTGTCCTGGGTGCTGCGCGTGGAGGAATCCCGCCGCCCGCAGATCATCGGCGGGGTGCTGAACTCCATCGCGAAAAAGGACCCGAAATTTGACCCTGCCACGTGGTCCGCCCCGACGGGGCTGCCGGTGGAGAAGCTGCAGGCGCTGATGAAATCCGCCGAGCGCGAGTGGGGGCTGATGCGGTGAGGTCAATCCCCGAGCGGCCGGACTTTGGTGCGGCCTGGGCTGGGGGGAATGGGGAAGGCTGAAGCGGGATCGGGTTTCGCCGGGTCGAAGGGGAGGGCGTCGGTGGTGAGGTGGGTGGCGAGATCGAGCCCGGCCTGTTTCATGCCGAGGGCGACACAGCGGGCGAGTTCGAAGGCGCCGTAAGGGCTGTGGTGGGTGGCGTCGAACTTCGGGTCGTGGTCGGAATCGTGCTTGAAGAGGGCGATGGAGCCTTCCGGGCCGAGGGCCTCGTAGAGGGTGGCGCTCATGGCGTTCAGGTCGATGAGGGCGGCCTTTTCCTCCGCAGCGGCCTCGCGAACCATGCGCGGGTAGTCGCCAAGGGTGGGCACCACTTTTGCCCCGTCGAAGCGGTGGCGGTTCATGGGCGTAATGAGAACGGGCGTGCCGCCTTTTTCCCTGGTGCGGGCAACCCACTGCTTGAGTGTGGCCTTGTATTCAGCCGGGGCGCTGGGGTCTTTTGATTTCATGTCATTGTGCCCGTACTGAATGAGGAGCCAGTCACCCTTTTTCATTTCTGCGATGACTTTGTCGATGCGCTTCGCCCCGGTGGAGGAGCGGAGTGTCTCTCCAGACTCGGCGTGGTTCGCCACGGCGACTTCGGGCTTCAAGAAACGCGGGAGCATCTGGCCCCAGCTGGCGTAGGGCTCCTTCCCTTGGTCGCAGACGGTCGAGTCGCCGAGGATGAAAACGGTGGGCACCTGCACGGGCTCGATCTCGATGCTGCCGAGGGACGGATGGGGGGCGTTGAACTCCAGAGTGAGCCGGTTGTCCCAGGCCCACGCCTCGTCGACTGATTCACGAGGCTGCTTGAGCGAGACCTTTCCTCCGCCGGGAATGGCGGGGGTGCGGACGTTCACGATGAAGCTGCGCGAGGTGAGGGATTCCTTTTCCGGAGCGAGCATGAGCCGTCGGAGTTCGGCTTTGACCGTGAGGGCTGGACCGCCCTGCTGTATCGTGACCCGGTAGTTTCCCTCAGGCACGTTGGCGGAGAAAAAGAACGGCGTTTCGCTGTGGCCCCGGTTGTTCCCCGGAACCACGTCCGCACCCGGCTCGACGCCGTAGCCGCGCTGCTCGGTGTAGGGCAAATCCGGGCGGTTGTTCCGGCCAGGCTGGTCGGAGACGAGGGGAAATTCAAAGCGCATCACCTCCGCGTGCAGGGCGGAGGCGGCGGTCAGGGCAGTGAGGAGGGCCAGGAGGTGGCGTGCGGTCATGTGCCAGCATGCGGTGGCGGGGCGGGCGGGGCAAAGTGGAAAACGGGGGAGGGCGGACGTTTTTTCTGTTTGCGTTTTTTCTTGCCAGCCGAGGGGAAGGCGAATAAGACGGTGAAGGCTAAATCTGAGCATCAAGGCCGCCAAAGTGCGACTTTGCTTTCTTATACCATCCCGCGCTGTGAAACCGATTCTGCTGCTGCTTCTCTTAGTGCCCTGCCTGCTCATTGGCGGGGAAGCAAGGCGTTTGCCTCTGCTTCGCCTGGATGCGGGACCCGGCAAGAGGGCCTCGCTTGAGTTTCCCTCGTCGCCCGACTCTTATTACCTGCTGCGGGCGTCTGGTGTGTTGTTCTCCTGGTCTCCCCGTGCTCTGAAGCTTGGCAGTGGCGGACCATTGGTCCTGGAGGCTCCCGCTCCTGATGTCTCGAAAAAGGGTTTCTATATCGTCGAGGAAATTCCCCGGGCCGCACCGCGCGACACGGATGGCGACGGAATCGACGATGTTTACGAACTGGAGCATCCCTCGATTCTCGATCCGCTCAAATCGACGGATGCCAGCCTTGATCCGAATGGTGACGGAATCACGCATCTTGAGGAATACCTCAGACTCCGGGGAAATGTGACCAGCTCATCAGCACTCAAGGCAGTTTCCATCCGGCGTGACGATGCAGGCACCGTGGTTGTCCGGTACACCTCAGACTTGGATCACTATTACATCCTCGAGCAAAGCCGCGACCTGTTGGATTGGCAGCATGTCGCTCTTGATCTGGGGGCGGCCGCCCTCGGTGAACTGGAGACCCGACCACCCGCTGAGCCATTCATGTTTTTCCGTGTCAAAGCCGTCCCGAAGGCCCAGCCGCTGGACTTGGATGGTGACGGGATCAATGACTTCTACGAATTGTTGTTCAGGGGTATTCTGAATCCCCTGAACCCGTCCGATGCGGTTGTCGACCACGATGGAAACGGAAAGACCAATCTTCAGGAATTTCAGGCTGCTTATAGTTTTCCCACAACAATTTCCTCGTCACCTGCCGACGGCGAAACGGGTGTTGCCACCACGCGGGAGACGATTATCCGTTTCTCCTCCCGCATCGCGGACACGTACGCCATCAACGACACAAACTTTTTCGCCACCTACGGAGGTGAAAAACTGCCCGCACGCATTCACCTTTCGCCGGACCGGGATACCATTACCCTGTTTTATGATTCTCCGCTGCCTCCGAGCGCCCGGATCAGGGTGCATTTCGATGGAAATGTCGTCCGCGACGGGTTCTGGCGCTTGATCGACGCGGACGGCGATGGCGTTGCTGGTGGAGTGGCCCAGATCGAGTTTGAAACCCTCACCGTCACCACCCTTCCGGGGACCGCCGTGTGCGGACGCGTCTTTGCCAGCGAGCCGGCGGCCAACCAGGGCGGCGGCTTCGTCAACTGCCCGCTGGCGGGCGTGAAGATCACTGTCGATGGCCGCGAGTCAGAGCTTTTCACCATCACTGACCAGTTTGGAAATTTCCGCCTCGAACCCGCTCCGGTGGGCCGGTTTTTCGTCCATGTAGACGGCAGGACTGCCACGAACCCCACCATCCCTGCCGGGGCCTACTACCCCTTTGTGGGCAAAGCCTGGGAAACCACCGCCGGGGTGGAGGTCACGGTGGGAAACATCTACCTCCCCCTCGTGGCGGCGGGCACTCTTTCCGCGACCAGCCCCACCGACGCATCACTGGTCAAATTTCCCGCCTCGGTCATCAACCAGCGGCCCGAATACTCCCAGGTCAGCATCAGCGTCCCGGCGGACGCGCTGTTTTCCGACGACGGAACCCGCGGCGGCCAGATCGGCATCGCCCCGGTCGATCCCCAGCGCCTTCCGGGCCAGTTGCCGCCTGGGCTGAACCTCCCGCTCGTCATCACCGTCCAGACGAACGGTCCCACCAATTTCGACCAGCCCATCCCGGCCACCTTCCCCAACTTGCCCGACCCCACGACTGGCCTCCGCCTGCCCCCCGGAGCTAAGACCGCCCTGTGGAGTTTCAACCACGACACCGGCATGTTCGAGGTCGTCGGCCCCATGACGGTCAGTGCAGACGGCCTTATGGCCACCACCGATCCCGGCGTGGGCATCCGCGCTCCTGGCTGGCATGGGACGGCACCAGGAACATCCGGTGGAGGAAGCGCGCCTGGTCCTCCTGGCTGCTGCAAAAACAACGGCGGGCCTCCCGGAACACAAAAGCAGTGCCCGAAAAATGAAGGCCCCACCGATCCGGTCGCACTTGCCACTGGCGAGTTCTACCAGGAGGAAACCGACATGACCATCAAAGGACGCGGCATCGATTTCCATTGGTCCCGCCGTTACGCCTCCCGCGAGGGCAAACTCACCGCCATGGGCCACGGCTGGGATGTGAACTACAACGTCGGCCTCCAAAAATCGGGCCGGGTGATGGAACTGGCGGCCGGAGATGCGACTTCGGACATGTTTCAGGAATGCCTCCCGGGCGTTTACGAACGCCGGGAGTTTTTCGCCAACATCACCGAGGCGGGAGGCAAATGTGAACTCCTCTTTCCTGATCAATCGAAATTCAAGTTCAAGCCCTTCGACAACTCTCCGCTTAGCGGCAAAGTCGAAAAAATGAGCGACCGTTTCGGCAACGAAATGACGCTCTCCTATTCGCCTGACGGCAGGCTCACCACCATCACGGACACCCTCGGCAGGCCGATCCAGATCGGCTACAACGCGGACGGATTCATCTCCACCGTCACAGATTTCACCGGACGGCAAGTCCGCTATGAATACTACGGGGCTAATGAGGCGGGCGGGAGCTTCGGCGACCTGAAGTCCGTCACCACGCCTGCCGTGACCGGCACGCCAAACGGCAATGATTTCCCTGACGGGAAAAAGAGGACCTACACGTATACGAAGGGGTTCGCCGACGAGCGTCTGAATCACAATCTACTCACCATCACCGATGGCCGCCGCAACGATCCAGCCGACCCCACCTTCGGCGCCGGCCCCTTTGTGGTGAACACTTACAGCCCCGTGCTGAACGAGGCAAACATCAACTTCGACCGCGTCACCCGACAGGTCTGGGGTGGAGATGTCATCGACTTCCACTACGAGGAGTTGACCCCACTCGACGACCGCCAGCCCACCCACCTGGTAATTCTGAACGACCGCAATGGCAATGTCACAGAGCACTACTTCAACGCACTCAATCACAAAGTCCGC
>JANOAS010000126.1:0-22488 GCA_031411255.1 bacterium | reverse complement strand
CCCAAAACTTGCAGGATTGTGTAGAGGCTCTGGGGCAAAGCCAGCTCCTTCTTCATAATTGCCACAATCAGGTAGGCGCACATGGCTGTCCACACCTGCGTCAGCACCGCATTCCGGCTCGTCCCAAGGAACACCTTGATTCTTAAATGACTCTTGATCCACTTGAAGAATAGCTCGACCCGCCACCTCAATTTGTAGAGTTGGGCTATGCTCAGAGCCGGCAAGTCGAAGTTGTTCGTCAGGAAGACCAGAATTCGTCCGGTTTCAGCGTCCCGAAAACCGATGCGTCGCAGCTTGTCCGGATAGTCCCGGATGCTGGATTCGCTGCGAAGCCAGACTGTTTGATCGCACCGCAGGCCCGTGTTTTTGTCCACTGGGCGGGACGTCAGACGGGTGATGTTGGCGTTGCGTTTTTGCCTGATTACGAAGAAGGCGCCAGCCAGCACAAACACGTAGAGACGGGCCCAGTCAACGTACCCGCGATCCATCACGTAGAAGCTGCCAGCCTCCAGTTCGAGCTCGTCGAGCGCGTGGACATCGGCTCCTTTTCCGTCCGTCAGGTTGATGAAACACGGGACTGCGCCACGCACGTCGATCAAGGTGTGCAGCTTGATTGCCGCTTTTGCGCGACGAAACCGCGCCCATGGGAAAAGGCTCAGGCAGAGGTCAACGGTGGTCGAGTCCAGCGCATAAACCGGCTGGGACAACTCCAGGCCAAGGTCCTCGTTTGCATAGTGTTTCCGTGCCCGCTTAATGAGGTGGCGGGCGACATCGGCATAGATGCGCCAGTCCCTGCGCTCATTGGCATCAGCGAGGGTGCTGCGTGCAACGGGACCGGGCAAACCAAGTTGCGGCCAGCGACTGGGCACGGCATTGAGACAGGCTTCGATATCCCGGAGGCTCTCCCGCTGAGTGATTTGACAAAACACCAGGCAGATGAACTGGGCCCGGCAGGTAAAGGGTGCAACACCGGCATCGCCGCCATAACGCGTCACGCAGCGTTGAAAATGCATCCGGTGGACAATTCCGATGATCTGGGAGAGAACGAAAGCGCATGGTTGTGGCATTCTTGGAATTTATGGACGTCTCGTAGCCGGAAAACCCAAAAGCACGAAGCCCGTCACACCTTTCGTAAGCGCCAACCATTTCAATCTAAGGAAAACACCACCCCTGCGGGCTTAAACGACCGGACAGCAGTGAGTTGGGACGGCGGCATTCTGCCCGGCACGCCATTTTTCATCATGCCCTTCATTTCCTCCCAAACAATTCCCTCAGAAGAGGGAAAATACGGCACCTCCAGAATCCGCCAGTTCCGAGCACGCTCCGACGGCTTGCCCAGGAAGCGCGCCTTGCGCCAGACCCCTAAACTTGTTTATCATCAATTCTCTGCAATATAATCCAGAAAAAAGACCCTATTCCCCATCGGAGAAGTCGAGATTTTTTCTTGCGAGGTCTGTTTGGCTGTGGTAGAAAGCCCGCCCGGTCCGCATCAGGTATTTTTTTCTGGCCTGCAGACCGGTTTCGTTGAACCCTGAGCCTCCCTTTTTTTCCATGGACCTTCTGCGTTTTTCCACCTGCGGCTCCGTCGATGACGGAAAATCCACCCTCATTGGGCGGCTGCTCTATGATTCCAAGTCGATCTTCGAGGACCAGCTCGAGGCGGTGGAGGCGTCGAGCAAACGCCGGGGGGATGACTACGTGAATCTGGCGCTGCTGACGGACGGCCTGAAGGCGGAGCGCGAACAGGGCATCACCATCGACGTGGCCTACCGCTACTTTGCGACGCCGCGGCGGAAATTCATCATCGCGGACACCCCCGGACACATCCAGTACACGCGGAACATGGTGACCGGCGCCTCGACGGCCCAGCTGGCCATCCTGCTGATCGATGCGCGCAAGGGAATCATCGAGCAGACGTGCCGCCACAGCTTTATTGCCAATTTGCTCCGCATCCAGCACGTCGTGCTTGCGGTGAACAAGATGGACATGGTTGATTACTCCGAGGAGGTGTTCAACCGCATCGTGACCGAGTTCCAGGAGTTTGCCTCCCGCCTGGACAACATCGTGGAAGTGACAGCCATCCCGATGGCTGCGCTGCACGGGGACAACGTGGTGGACAAGTCTGAAAAGATGCTCTGGTACCAGGGTCCGACCCTGTTGTACCATCTGGAGCATGTCTACATCGGCGCGGGTGAGAACCATGTGGACGCCCGCTTCCCGGTGCAGTGGGTCATCCGCCCGATGAGCGAGCAGCATCATGATTTCCGCGGCTACGCAGGGCGTGTGGCGGGCGGGGTTTTCAAACCCGGAGACGAGGTACAGGTGCTGCCCAGCGGATTCAGCACGAAGATCAAAGGCATCCACACGGCGGACGGCGACCTCACCGAGGCTTTTTCGCCCCAGTCCGTCTCCATCACCCTCGAGGACGAGATCGACATCTCGCGCGGGGACATGATCATCAAGAAGAACAACCCGCCCCACAACGGGCAGGATCTTGAGGCGATGATCTGCTGGTTCTCTGAAAAACCGCTCATCCCGCGCGGCAAGTACCACCTGCGCCACACCACGCGCGAGGTGCAGGCGCTGATCACCGAGGTCAAATACAAGGTGAACATCAACACCCTGCACAAGATCACCGACGACCTCCAGTTTCGCCTGAACGACATCGGCCGCATCTCCCTGCGGACCAGCGCCCCGCTTTTCTACGACGAGTACCGCCGCAACAGGATGACGGGCAGCTTCATCCTCATCGACTCCCAGACGAACGAAACCGTCGGTGCGGGGATGATCCAGTAGGCCGGGCTACTTTTTCAGCTTCGCCAGGAAAGTGGCCGGGTCCTTGTCAAAGTCCGGCCGGCAGTGGCTGCAGCAGAGTTTGATTTCCTGGCCCTCGTGGACAAACGAGACCGGTTCGCCCATGGCCCCGCCAAAGGCCTCGCCGGAAACCAGGCAGGTCTTCAGCGGGTAGGGTTTCACGGGACCGCTGGCGGCAGCGGCCTTCGGCTTGTCGCAGGCGGCCAAGAGTGCGGTGGCGAGGGCGCAGCTGGCGGGGAGGAGAAATTTGGCAGTCATGGCTGGATGGGCATCACTCCTCCCTCCACGGGCTCACGTCAAATCCGCCTCCGGGCAGGAGCTTGACGAAATGGAGCACATCGAACCCCTCGTCGAAATGCGGCAGTTCCAGCCGGCCGCTGGCGCCGCGGATGCCGGCCTCAGGTATGCGCTCATCCTCGGAGCGCAGGGCATTGCGGGCCACGGCCTCCGCACTGCGCGACTCGAAAAAATATCCCGCTACGCTGAATCCCGCCGCCCGCGCCGGGGGCAAATACCGGGCCCGGTCGGCGCGGGTCAGGTTGGTGTTGTCGACGACGAAACGCGTCTCACCCGCGAGGCAGGCGTCCACGATGAGCTGCTCCCGCCGGCGTGTGCGCAGCATGTCCAGGTTCACCCGCAAATGCGTGCGGTAGAACCTTTCCTTGTAGAATGAGGACTTCCCCGTGGCGGGCAGCCCGATGAAAAGAACCAGCTCCATGGGCTAAATTCGCTCATCCTGACGAGTCTGCGCTTGATTTTCCCGGCGATACGCTTTCATTCCCCTGTTTCCGCGGCAGAGGGCTGCGGTCTTTAACTCAACGAGGCAAGAAGTTATGGCGTTTTACGACGATGCGGACGACGGTCAGGGGCAGCGACAGCACCAAGGTGACCGTCAGCACAATCAACCACTGCACACGGAGAAAATCTTCACCGACAGGAAGGTGTTCTTCATGGATTTGAAGGAAAACAGCCGCGGGCGTGTGGTGAAAATCACCGAGGACGTCAAGGGACGCCGCGACACGATCATGGTGCCCATCGAGGCCCTGAACGAATTCCTCGACGCCCTCCAGCGGATCGATGACTATGACCGGGAAAATCCCGGCGAGTACCAACCTGAAGAAGGCAGCGCCGAAGACTAGGCCTGCGGGTCGGTTTTTTTTGTCTCATCGGATGCCGGGCGGATGAGATCCCCGGCGATTGTCAGGCCCGCGTGGTCGGACTTGAGGCGGAGCGTGGCGAAAAGGTGGTCACACCTTTCGAAGGCGTGCAGGCAGGCCAGGCGGGCGAGCGGCTCCGTGCCAGCCAGCTGCGAGGAGCGGCTGACGGTGGTGGCGGCCGTGAAAAGCTCCGTGCCAATGTCCGTGAGGCGGGCCAGGAGGAGCTGCTCCTTTTCCAGCGCCGGTCCGTGCCGGACGAGACTGTAGAAGATGGCGCGGGCGAGTTTCCGGCTGCGGCGGCTGATGCCGCAGAGTTCGGAACGGAATGCGGGTGCGCCGTCCAGCAGCGGAGTGAACGGGAAAAACAGGCGCGGCAGCCAGCCTGCGTAGAAAAGCGCGGCGCGGCCGGCTGACTTCAGGCGGACGCTCCAGGGCAGGCGGGGGTTCAGGATGGCGGCCCCCACCTGGAGGTGCGGGTCCAGCGCCTCGCGGGCCAGGAAAAGGTGCATGATTTCCGTCGAGCCCTCGAAGATCGTGTTGATCCGCGCATCGCGAAACAGGCGCTCCACGGGTTCGGGGGACTCCCCCCGGGCACGCAGGCTGTCCGCTGTTTCATAGCCGCGCCCTCCGCGAATCTGCATCGTGTCGTTGACGATCTCCCAGCCGCGCTCGGTGCCCCAGAGTTTGGCCATGGCGGCCTCCAGGCGGATGTCCGCCCGCTTGTCCCGGTCCACCTGGGCGGCGACGAAGTGCACTGCACTCTCCATGGCGAACGTCCCGGCGGCCATGCGAGCGAGCTTGTCCGCGATGGCGCCGTGCCGGCCGATGGGCGTGCCCCACTGCACGCGCTCGCGGGCCCAGGCGGTGGATATTTCCAGGCAGCGGCGCGCCAGGCCGACGCAGGCGGCCGGCAGGGTGAGGCGGCCGGTGTTCAGCGTGGTGAGGGCGACGCGCAGCCCTTTCCCCTCGCCCAGGATGATGTGGCTGCGCGGCACGCGGACGTTTTTAAACCGGATGACTCCATTGTAGAGCGCCTTCAGCCCCATGAACCGGCACCGCCGCACCACCTCCACGCCGGGCGTGTCCATCTCCACGACAAAGGCGGTGATGGGCGTGCGCGCGCCACCTTTTCCGCCCTCAGGCACGGGCGTGCGGGCCATGACGACGATGATCCCGGCCTTCGTCCCGTTCGTGCACCAGAGCTTCTCACCGTTGATCAAAAAGTGTTCGCCATCCGGCTCCGGGGTGGCTGTCGTTTGCAGCCGTGCGGGATCGGATCCGGCGCCGGGTTCAGTGAGGGCAAAGGCGCTGATCTCCCCGGCGGCGCAGCGCGGCAGCCATTTTCGTTTCTGCTCCTCCGTGCCGTAGAGCAGCAGCGGCTGCGGCACGCCGATGGACTGGTGCGCAGAGAGCAGTGCGGTCAGGTTTCCGCAAAATCCGCCGAGTTTCTCCGCGGCGCGGCAGTAGTTCGTCTGCGAGAGGCCGAGCCCGCCGTAGGCTGCCGGGATCTTGATGCCGAATGCACCAAGCTCAGCCAGCCCGCGCAGCACGGCGGACGGGATCTCGCCCATGCGGTCGATCTCATCCGGGTCCGCGTGCTCGTCGAGAAACGCGCCGAGGCGGTGCAA
Source organism: bacterium (assembly GCA_031411255.1). Taxonomy (GTDB): domain Bacteria; phylum Verrucomicrobiota; class Verrucomicrobiia; order Verrucomicrobiales; family V1-33; genus JANOAS01. The sequence continues at coordinate 16,889 of JANOAS010000126.1, read as the reverse complement.
AAAAGCGTCGCCCTGGTCCTGGTCCTCCAGACTCTGGGCTGGAAACGGGAAGACCTGCGCGTAGTCCGGCCGGCCCATGAAGAGGCTGGCGGCGAAACTTTCCGCCTGCACCTCCTCGCGGGCGGCTTCCGTGGTTTCGAGGGCGGCGCGCTGGCCGGGGTTCATCTTCGAGGTGTCGATGAGGGAGGGAGCGTCTGTTGTTTTCATGGGGTGATGTTGTGGGGGGAAATTTCGGCCCGCAGCCCCGTCCAACAGGGGCTGCGGACTCATTGTCAACCAAACCAAAACTCAATGCAGATCCGCGCTCTCCTCGTAGAACGCGCCGCCCGAGCGGGCGAGGCGGACGAGGAGCGGAGCAGGCGTGAAAAGCGGGCCGGCCAGGCGGGCAAACCCCTCCAGCCGGCTGACCACGGTGGCCAGGCCGAGCGAGTCAGCCAAGCGCAGCGGCCCCCCGCGGAACGGGGCAAAGCCGGTGCCCATGATCATGGCGAAATCAATCGTGCCGGCGTCCGCAGCCACGCCGTCCTCCAGGCAGCGCGCGGCTTCATTGATGAAGAGCAGGCTCAGCCTCTCCGCCACATTCCCGGGTGCCTCCACGCCTCCGGCGGGCGGGATTTCCCGGCGGCCCTGGTAGCGGTAAATTCCGTGGCCGGACTTCCGCCCCAGGCGCCCTGCATCCACCAGGCGCACCAGCACCGGTGGCACGGTCACGCGGACGGGGAAGGCCGCAGCCAGCGTCTCCGCCACGTGCAGCGCCACGTCCAGCCCGATCTCGTCCAGCAGACGCAGCGGGCCCATCGGCATGCCGAAGTCCAGCATCGCGCGGTCCACTGTCGCCGCATTGAAGCCCTGCCCGAACAGCTCCCCAGCATCCAGCAGATACGGGAGGAGGATGCGGTTCACCACAAAGCCGGGCTGGTCCTGCACGATGACGGGCAGCTTGCCCATGGCCCGGGTGAAGCCCACCGCCGCCTCCAGCACGCGGGCCGAGGTGCGGGCTGTCTGCACCACCTCCACCAGCGGCATGCGGTGGACGGGGTTGAAGAAATGCAGCCCCACCACGCGGTCCGAGTCCAGGATTTGCCCCACAGGCAGGGCGGAGGTGTTCGTGGCCAGGATGGCGTCATCGCGCGTGCGCTCAGCCAGCTGGAGAAAGATCTTCCGCTTCAGATCGAGGTTCTCGATGGCGGCCTCGATGACCAGGTCTGCGCTCGTCAGCGGGGCGAATCCGCTCACCGGCACCAGCCTGTCCAGGCCGGCCCTCGCCTCGCCTGGCGTCAGCACGCGGCGGCGCACAGCCTCGTCGTAGCTGCGGCGTATTTTTTCCAGACCCCGGGCCAGGGCCGCGTCGCTTACGTCCTGCAGAACGACGAAAAATCCCTTTGTCGTCAGCCAGTAGGCGATGCCCGAGCCCATCGTCCCCGCGCCCACCACGGCCACGCGCTCGATGGAGCAGGGAGCCCCGGGAGACGGGCGGCGGGCCTTTTCCCTGCGGAGAAAGGTGGCGGTCAGGTTCTTCGTTTCCGGGCGCAGCGCGAGGTCGGCCAGAGCAGCGCGTTCGTTCAAGAGTGACGCCTCTTCCGGCACGCCCACGCTGCGGCAGACGACGTCCAGCGCCCGCTCCGGGGCCGGGTAGTAGCCGCCTGTTTTCGCGAGCAGACGGCGGCGGGAAATCCAGCGCACCAGCGGCGCGACGAGACGATTGTTCGTCAGCGCGTGCTTCGGCCGGAGCGGCAGCGGACGCAGCGCCAGCTTTTTCGCCGCAGCCAGCAGGCGCTCCTTGGGCACCACGGCGTCGACCAGGCCGCGCTTCTCCGCCTCACGCGCGCCCGGCGTCAGGCCGCCGAGGATGACGTCCAGCGCGCCCGTCAGCCCCACCAGACGGGGCAGCCGCGTGCAGCCGCCCCACGCGGGCAGGATGCCCAGCTGAGTCTCCGGCAGCCCGATGCGCGTGGAGGCGTCGTCACTGGCCACGCGCACATCGCAGGCCAGCGCCAGCTCAAACCCGCCGCCCAGGCAGGCGCCGTGGATGGCCGCCACCTTCGGCACCGGCAGTGCGGCAAACGCGGCAAAGACCCGCTGGCCCAGCGCTCCGAGTTCCGCCATTTCACCGGCACTGGCATGCGCCATGGCCTTCACATCCGCGCCGGCGATGAACACCTTCTCCTTCGCACTGCGCAGGATCACGCCCTTCACTTGAAAAGCGGCCTCCAGCCAGTCCACGTGGGCGGCGAGTTCGTGCAGCGCGGCGGTGCCAAAAACATTGGCCGCAGAGTCAGGCTGGTCAAAGATCAGATGGCAGAGGCCATCCGCGTCGATTTCCCGGCGGAACGCGCCGGGACGGGAGTTTAACGGGGCCGCGGACACGCGTTCGGGCGCATCGGGCAGGGGGGTGGGGATTGTCGTGGTCATAAGCGACCTCCTGGCTGGCGGGGACTGTGTCCGGGTCAGCCTTTTCAGGTTCGTGGGGGAACTGATTGCGGGGGAAGTCGACTTGCCCTTGGCTCTTCTTTCTGTGTATGACAGCGTAACTCACCTGCCGGTTTGTTCAACTCATTTTTTAGCTTTGTTATGACAAACGGGGACAGCCGGCCCCTCCCCACGCGGCAGGTCCGCCACGGGGGCTGGTGTGGGCGATGCCATGCCCAAATTCGCCCGGTCCGCTTCCCCGGCCCGGGTCCCCACCGCCGTCACTTCTCCTTCACCACCACCACCACCCACGCCGCGGTATTTTCCTGTGGCACGTGGCCCATCTGCTTCGCCCAGTCCGCCATCTTCACTCGAAACACCTCCCGCTTCTCATGTTCGACGATGAGCGTGCCCTCCAACGTCTGTGTGAATTTCGTTTTCCCGTCCTGCGTCGAACTGGACGATCCTCCGTAAAAGAAGACCACGGCGCCGCAGACTGCCTGCGGAAAGAATGGACGAACTCCAGATCGAGCGGTTCGCCCTTCCTGTAGTCTTACCACTCCATGCCCCGGCCCGCATTCACCACTTTTTCAGGCACACTACGTCAGGCCTTCACCCGCTTCTTCGGTATTCTCCTCGCGACGCTTCCGGTGATCGCCTCGCACAGATGCAAAGAGGGCGAAAAGCACCACGAAGCACCACGCGCCCCGGCACAGCCACCGGTTGTGGAGCTGGCCTCATTTCGCGTGCCAAATCCACGGTCTGAAAAATCACTCATTGCCGTAGGGATATATGGCTACCGCGTGTTCTGGGCCACGGATGACATCGTCCTCGTCACCGCAGGCAACCGCACGATTCAGGCGTTCAGCTCAAGTTCGGGGAATGAACTTTGGCGCAGGCAGTTCGGTGAAGTCATCCCCGCAGTCACCGCCAGTCCCAGGCATGTCTTTTTTTCGCAAGGCTGGCTGACGTCCGAGGCCGGCGCACCACGTGGAATCCGGCGGCTGGGTCTGGCCACCGGTCGCGACTCGGCGAACCCCGGTGTCTCCTTGGAATCTGCCCCCGACAGCCTGATTTGGATGGAGGCGCAGAATGGGTTGTTCGTCCTGAATTCGAGCGAGGCCGTTCTGTTTTCGGAGGACTTGCAAACCGCCCGCCCGCTGGGGACTTGGGACGGCCTGCCATTTGTCTCGCATGCAGGCAAGTTTGTCCTGCTCGCGGAAAGGACGGGGCGGTGCGCCCTGTTCGATCTGGACAGTCCCGGCGTCATGCGAAAGTTCACCCCGCTCGGTGGACAGCACGGCGGGGGAATTGACACCCCTTTTCTCAGCAATGCTTTCCACGCCGAGGATGGCGGGCTCATCCGTGTGGTCGACAACAGCTGGCTTACCGGCCGGATTTGTTTCCACCCAAAACCCGACGCAGAAGCAACTGTGATCGACTCGGAGAACGGACACGCCGTGGCTGCAGTTCACTGGCCGACCAGCCGTCTTGCCATCTCTGGAACGGAAAAAAACCTGTTACTCCTCTCCACCTCCGGGCAGGTTGCAGTGAGGCTTTCCCAAATCGCGGCTGATCGTGTTTTGTCCTTGGATTTCTCCCCTTCTGGCCAAAAGCTTGCAGCCCTCAGCGGCGACGGCCGGGTCAAAATTTTTGAAGTGGCTGTTCCATGAGGGCGAATCCGTGAGTCTTGAGGCGGGAAGAATTGAGGGACGGGTCCGATCAAGGGCGCGAGGAAGGGCCGCCCAAAGAAAACTTCACAGGATCGGCACTGAACCGGGCTTGTCGGCGCGATTTCTGCGGTTTATCTCGGGCTCGAATCCTCTCTTTCATGCCCTCCCCGCAAAATCGCCGCCGTCTCATCCTCGCCGCCAGTTTTCTGGCTCTCACCGCCACTGGTCTCGTCTGGCAGGAGCGGCGCGTTCGCGCTCCCCGGCTATTGGCCTCACCAGTTGGTTCAGCGCCAGCTTTTTCCACCACGCCTGTGGACCCCGCCTCCCTGCCGCCACCAGCCACAGCCGGGCCGCTCACTGCCCACGCCGCACGGGTGAACTCCGAGGAAATCTGGGACTTCAACGTGACCGGGACGCCCTCATCCATCGTCCTTGCGCTGGACGAGGCCGTGCTGCGCGACCGGAACGGGAAGGAAAAAGTCCACCCGCTTTCTCCGCCGGCCACCCAGGAGACGCTCCCGGCGCGGCTGGCGGAACTCAGTGCGCCGGGCGGCGTCTTCCCCGTCGCCTACCTCGTGGGGGAGGAGCGGTCCACGGCCACCCGCCGCCTGGTCACGCCGGACCTGCGCGTGCAGCTGGACGCGGCGGCGGCGGAAAAGGTGGCTGCGCAAAATCACCTTGTCATCAAAGACCGCCCGTCCTATGCCCCGGGCTGGGTGATCATGAGTGCGGGTGACGCCTTCGCCGCGCTGGATGCCATGGTGAACCTCCGCACCCTGCGCGAGGTGGTTTCCGCAGACGTCCTCCTGGCCGTCCAGCACAGCCTGCGCGCCCTGCCGAATGACCCGCTCATCGGCGACCAGTGGCACCTCAAGCGCTCCGGCACCGCCGTGGCCGGCACGGATGTGAACATCGAGTCCGTCTGGAACTACCCGGCCGCCGCCGGCATCCGCGGTGCGGGCGTGCGCATCGGCATCATCGATGACGGTCTGCAGCTCGACCACCCGGACCTGGCGGCCAACGTCGACCCCACCAACCACAAGGACTGGAACGGCGGCGACCCCGACCCCAGCCCCGAGATCGGCGACGACCACGGCACCTCCTGCGCGGGAAATGCGGCAGCCCGGGCCAACAATGGCAGGGGTGTCTCCGGCGCCGCACCGATGGCCACCCTCGTCGGCATGAGGCTCATCTCCGCCAGCGTCACAGACGCCCAGGAGGCCGAGGCGCTCAGCTACCTGCCGGACATCGTGCAGGTGAAAAGCAACAGCTGGGGCCCCGCCGACAACGGCGCCACGCTGGAGGGCCCGCAACCGCTCGCCACAGCGGCCCTGCAGAACGCCGCCGCCACCGGCCGCGGGGGAAAGGGCACCCTCTTTCTCTGGGCTGCGGGCAATGGCGGCGACGTGCGCGACAACTCAAACTACGACGGCTACGCCAACTCGATTTACACCATCGCCATCGGCGCCATCGACTCCACCGGTACCCGCTCCTACTACAGCGAGCCGGGAGCCAACGTCGTCGTCTGCGCCCCGTCCAACGGCGGGCTCGGCATCACCACCGTTGACCGCACCGATGCGGATGGCTACAACACAGCCAGCTCCGCGAACGGCGGTGACTACACGAACGACTTTGGCGGCACCTCGTCCGCCACGCCCACTGCGGCGGGCATCGTGGCCCTCATCCTGGAGAAAAACCCGAACCTCGGCTGGCGCGATGTTCAGGAAATCCTGATCCGCTCCGCCGCGAAGTTCAAACCCGCCGACGCCGGCTGGGCGACCAATGGCGCAGGCATCCCCTTCAACCACGACTTCGGCGCGGGGCTCATCGATGCCACCGCCGCCGTCAACCTCGCCGGGACCTGGACGAACCTCGCCGCCCAGACGTCCGCCACCTCCAGCCAGACCGGCCTCAGCGTCGCCATCCCGAACAACAACACGACCGGCATCACCCGCACCTTCGACCTCTCCGCCTCGAACGTCCGCATCGAGCAGGTCACGCTCAAGCTTTCCGCCACCCACACCGCGCGGGGAAATCTGGACATCACGCTCACTGCTCCGGGCGGCATGGTCAGCAAGCTCGCCGCCGTCCACTCCGACAGCGGGGACAACTACTCAAACTGGACCTTCAGCTCCGTCCGCCACTGGGGCGAGCTGTCCGCCGGCACCTGGACTCTGAAAATAGCCGACGTCAGCTCCACCGGAAACTCCACCGGAGGCACCCTCACCGGTGCCGAGCTGACTGTCTTCGGCACCCAGGCCACTCCGGTGAACCCCCCGCCTCTCACGCAGATCACCCAGCCTGCCGGCGGGCAGGTTTTCAGCCCGGGCGCCAGCGTCACCATCGCCGCCACCGCCACAGACCTCACCCTCGGCGGCACCGCCGGCACCGTCACCCAGGTCGCCTTTTACGGTGGCACCACGCTCCTCGGCACGGACAGCGCGGCACCCTACACCTTCACCTTTTCCCCAGCAGTCGGCAGCCACAGCCTCGTCGCGAAGGCCACCGACAGCGAGGGCGCCGTTGGCACTTCCGCTTCGGTCAATATTTCGGTCATTAACCAGCCGCCCGTGCTCACCACCGCCACGCTTTCCGCCACCGGGCAGGCCTATGCGGACGTGCCGCTCACCGTGGCCTCCATCACCGCGTCAGATCCGGAGTCCTTCCCGCTCACCTACACCTACCAGTGGCAGTCCAGCGTGAACCAGTCCGTCTACACAGACGAGCCCGGCGCCACCAGTGCCACCGCACCGGCCCTTCCGGGAAAACTCCTGCGCTGCGTCGTCACCGCTTCCGACGGCATCTCGGTGAGCACGCCCTTCACCACTGCTGCGGTAAATTTGCTCGCCCGGCCCGTGCTCGCCGCCCCACCCGGCGCCGCCTACACCTACACCAGCGGCCTCGTCCTCCGCGGGAGTGATTCACCGCTCTCCCGCCGCGCCATCATCAATGAATTCAGCCAGGGCCCCTCCGGAGGCACCGCCGAGTGGATCGAACTCCTCACCCTCCAGGATGGCAGCCTCGCCGGATGGCACCTCGCCGATGCTGCGGGCAATACGCTGCTCTTCCTCGATGCTCCCGCCTGGGCCGCCATCCCGGCCGGCACGCTCATCGTCATCTACAATGCGACTTCCAAAGACGCCCTGCTGCCCGGTGACGATGCCGACCCCGCCGACGGCCGCATGGTCATCAGCAGCACGGATCGCGCCTTCTTCGACGCCACCTCAGCCTCCTGGCTCCCGCTGGGAAACAGCGGCGACTCCATTTTCCTGACGGACAAAGCTGGCGCCGCCGTCCACTCCGTCGCCTATGGCAATACCACCGGCGCCACCCTGAATGTCGGCAGCGTCGGCAGTGCGAAGTCCGCCTATTTCGCCGGGGACACCGATGCCGCCGCCGACCTGCCCGCCAGCTGGCGCGTCACCACCTCGCTCACCGCCCGCGCCCTCCAGACCCGTGCAGCCGCCACGCTGCCGCTCACTTTTGGCGGTCCCTGGTCACCACTGCCCGCCGGGCTCACCGGCACCGGCCTCGGCACGTATACCACCAGCCTCGGCGGGGACACTGCCACGGGCTCCGCCAAATTTGACGACACGGCGGACTCACTCGTCGTCGAGATTTCCGCCCAGGCCGGTTCACTGACATACCAGATCAAGGGCAACCCCGCCTCCGGCACCGCCACCGCAGGCACCTTCCTCGTCCAGCAGTCCGCAGACGGCGCCGCCTACACCACCCTGCGCACCGTTGCGAATGCCTCCAATACCGACACCGCCTACACCGACACCCCGGCCGCAGCCACCCGCTTCATCAAGTTCCTCTACCAGACGAAGTCCGCCGGCAACGTCCAGCTCGACAAGCTCGCCCTCACCCCCGCCACGCCGCCGAACACCCTCACCCTCGCCATTTCCCCGGCCACCTTTGCGGAAAATCTGGGCGCTGCAGCCGCCACCGGCACCGTCACTCTGGCCGCACCACTCGCTGCGGCGCTCACCGTCACCCTCGCCTCATCGGACACGGGAGAGGCCACCCTGCACGCCAGCATCACCATCGCCGCCGGGCAAACCTCCAGCCCCACGTTTTCCGTCACCGCCGTGGACGACCTCGACTCCGACGGGCCCCAGAGCGTCACCCTCACCGCCACCGCCGCCGGGTTTGTCACTGGTTCCGCCCTCGTCACGGTTACTGACAACGAGCCCTCCGTCGAGGGCGTCACCCCCGCCGCAGCCAACAACCCGGCCAACCAGACCTTCCTCACCGCCCTGCGCAATGGCAGCCTGAACAACCCCGCCCTCTTCCGCCTCGGCGCAGGCACCACCCTGCCCGCCGGCCTCGCCCTCGACCCCGCCACCGGCACGCTCTCCGGCACCCTCGCCCTCTCAAATCCCGCCGGGGCCTACCCCGTCGTCATCGAGCGCTACAACAGCCTTGGTGAGATCGTTTCCCAGTCCTTCACCCTCACCCTCGGCGCCGGCGGCACCTTCGCCGGCTGGATCGCCACCCAGCCAGTTGGCCTCCTCACCGGCGTCAATGACGACCCGGATTTCGACGGCCTGCCCAACGCCATCGAAAACATCCTCGGCACCTCCCCCGCCGCGCCCAGCCTGGGGCTTACCACGGTTTTCCGCACGGCGAGCGCCCTCGTCTTCCGCCACACCCAGTCCCACACCCCCGCCACCGACCTCACCGCCACCTACGAGTGGTCCACCGACCTCACTCGCTGGCACCCCTCCGCCACTTCGGACTCCGGCACCACCGTCACCTTCACGTCCGAGGTCATCACCACCCTCCCGGCTCCCGCCCCGGACCTCGTCCAGGTCACCGCCACCCTCACCGGTGTGCCACGTCCCGACCTCTTCGTTCGGCTGAAGGCCGTGCGCTGATCCGGGAGGGAAATACTGAGCATTCCCAGCATGGCTGCGCCTCATTTGCCTCATCCACCCCACCATTGACAACAATCTGGAAATCTGGGAATGTGGGGGCGTGAAGACAACGCTGGAGATCGACGACGAACTATACCGTGAAGCAAAGGCAGAAGCTGCACTCACAGGTCGCAAAATGAAGGACCTGGTCACCGAAGGGCTGCGCCTGGCCTTGCACGCAGCACGCCAGCCTGTGACCCATGCAGCCACTTCGAAGAAACTGGCCGCCTGTTTTGCCGAAGCCGACAAGGCCATGAAAGCGGCACCGCGCGGGCCGACCGCACGTGAGCATTTGAGCAGGCGTTGACTATCGGATCATCCAGTTTCCTGCTGTCGCCGTGTTCTCCTGCGCCACGTCCCGTCCAGCCTTCGCACCAGCCGACAGTGCCGAGACCTGCCTGCCAGGGCTTACGCATGAAAATTGTGGAGCTGGCTCAGGATCTGTCTACACCGAAGGTGTTGTTATCCATAGCCTGGGGTTGGCCGGCGGAACGACGGCCTACCCCAGGAGGGCGCACAAACGAGCGGGTACCCGGAACGGGTTCCATCATCTCTCTGGTTGAGGAATGCGACGCGAGTCCAGCCCGGACAGTCCCGGGATGATACAACCCGTTCCGGGTAGCTTTGCATGGTGGGAGGGGCCTGGGGTAGCCTCGTGCCTCCGCAACCCAAGGCTATGGTTAACAACGCCTTTGGCGTAGGGTGCGCTGCCATCGGATCCCGTGGGGGCGCTTATGGTTTCCATGCGCAAGCCGAGACGCGCCCCCAGCCTTGCCGGAATTGCCGGTTGAGATTTCCCCCCGGAGAACGAAGGAGTGGCATCGCTCGAAAGCGGTCCATCCAGCATGCCACAACCAACCGACCACGCCGCCCCGACTGCCCCCCCGGATCCCCTCTGGAATCCCGCACGCTGGCTGCCCACCACCCGTGACGAGGTGGCGGCGCGCGGCTGGGACGAGCTGGACGTCATCATCGTCTCAGGCGACGCCTATGTCGATCACCCGGCCTTCGGCACCGCCGTGATCGGCCGACTACTTGAGGCGGAGGGCCTGAAGGTCGCCATCATTGCCCAGCCGAACTGGCGCGATGACCTGCGCGATTTCAAAAAGCTCGGCGCACCGAAGCTCTTTTTCGGCGTCACCTCCGGCTGCATGGATTCCATGGTCAACCACTACACTGCGGCCAAAAAGCTCCGCAGTGAGGACGCCTACACACCCGGCGGCCAGCATGGATTCCGCCCCGACTACGCGACGACGGTCTATTCCAACATCCTGAAGGACCTCTTTCCCGACGTGCCCGTCATGATCGGCGGCATCGAGGCCAGCCTGCGCCGCGTCACCCATTTCGACTACTGGTCCAGTGAACTCAAGCCCTCCATCCTGGCCGACAGTCGGGCGGATTTGCTCATCTACGGCATGGGCGAGCTGCCGCTCAAGGAATGCGTGCGCCTGCTGAAGCGGGGCGTGCCCTTCTCTTCCCTTACGTCCATCCCTCAAACCGCCCTCCTGCTGCCTCCCGGAAAGGTGCCCTCCAGAAACAGCAACTGGGAGGACTTTGCGCTCCACTCTCACGACGAGTGCCTCGAAAACCGCAAGCACTACTCGGACAACTTTAAACACATCGAAACCGAGTCCAACCGGGTCAAGGCGCGGCGTCTTTTCCAGCAGACGGGCGACCAGCTGCTCGTGGTGAACCCGCCCTTTCCCGTCATGACGGAGGGCCAGATCGATGCCTCCTTCGAGGTGCCCTACACGCGGCTGCCGCACCCCAAGTATCGCAAGCGCGGCCCCATCCCGGCCTACGAGATGATCAAGCACTCGATCAACATGCACCGCGGCTGCTTCGGCGGCTGCAGCTTCTGCACCATCTCCGCGCATCAGGGGAAATTTGTCGCCTCCCGTTCCAAGGCATCCATTCTCAAGGAAGTGGAGTCCATCAAGCAGATGCCCGACTTCCGCGGCACCATCAGCGATCTCGGCGGCCCCTCGGCCAACATGTACCAAATGAAGGGCAAGCAGCAGTGGATCTGCGACGAGTGCATCCGCCCGTCCTGCATCTGGCCGGATGTCTGCCGCAACCTCGACACCGACCACACCGCGCTGCTGGACATCTACGAGTCCGTCCGCAATACCGAGGGCGTCAAGCACGCCTTCGTCGCCAGCGGCATCCGGTACGACCTTTTCCTGCATGACAAAGGCACCACCCCTGAGGTGAAGGCGAGCCACGAAAAATACGTCGAGGAGCTGGCCGCGCACCACGTACCCGGCCGGCTCAAGGTCGCCCCGGAGCACACCAGTGATCACGTGCTGAAGATCATGCGCAAGCCCTCCTTCAATCTGTTCTACGCGTTCAAGGAGAAGTTCGACGCCGCCTCGAAGAAGGCAGGGAAGGGATCCACGCCGGTCATTCCGTATTTCATCAGCAGCCACCCCGGGTCCCGCCCCGAGGACATGGCCGAGCTGGCGCTCAAGACGAAGGACCTCGGATTCCGCCTCGAACAGGTGCAGGACTTCACCCCTACACCCATGACCGTGGCCACCGAGATCTACGCCACCGGCACCCACCCCTACGACGGCAGCAAGGTCGACGTCGCCCGCACCCCGGAGGAAAAACAAACCCAGCGCAGCTTTTTCTTCTGGTACAAGCCCGAGATGCGGAGCGTGCTCCGCCAGACTCTGGGCAAACTCGGCCTGAAACACATCGCCACCCGCCTCCTCGATGAGAGGCAGGTCACCACCGACGTCACCCCGCCTCCCCACATCACCCCGTGCGGAAAACAGCCCCGCCAGGACCCGCCGCACGCTCCCGCCCGGCCGTTCTTCCGAAAGGGACCCCGCAAAAAGTAGGTGCGACTGGTCAGGCGCGAGCCCGGGTGATGGGACGTTGATCAGCGGCAGAGAAGGGTGGTTGCGAAATGGGGGCATTCCGCTACCTTTTGGCCACCATGCCCGCACTCGTCATCAAGTCATTCCCGGAAGCCCTCCATGCGAAGCTGCGGCAGATCGCTGCCGCCCACAGGAGGTCCGTGACGCAAGAGACCATCCACCTCATTGAAACCGCCATCGCTGCCGAGGAGCAAGCGCCCGTCAGCAACAGCGGCCAGTCGAAGTGGGCCAACCGGAAGCTTCTGCCTGAATATGAGGCGTTGCTCAAATCCGGTGCGCTGACTTCGGACACGGACTGCACCATCGGACTCTCAGAAGAGCGTGATGCCCGATGAAGCAGCTCTTCTTTGATGCCGCCTACATCGGCAAACTGCACTGGGACGAGCGTGGCTCTGCGGAGGTTCAGGCCCTCGCCGCGACCACCGGCCAGATTGTGTGCTCACAGCACGGCCGGGCTGAATTCTATTCCATCGGTTTCCGCAAAGTCCGCGAGGGTCTCTCCACGCCGTCGATCCTGCGGAGTGTGTTTGCCCAGTTCAATGCGGACATCGCTTCAGAGGCCATTCGGCTCCTTCCCCTCACGGACGAAATCATTGACCGCGTGGAAACCGTCTTTGCCACTGCGCCGCCCAGCACCTGCCTCCGGGCGGCGGATGCACTGCACCTGGCCACGGCTGCGGAAAACGGGTTCACGGAGATCCATTCCAACGACAAACACCTCCTCGCCGCCGCTCCGCTCTTTGGGCTGAAAGGTGTGAATGTCATCGCGTGATTTTCCAATCCGGCCCTGACAAAGTTTTTACAACTCCCCGCTCCCCATTTCTGCGGCAGCCTGCATACTTGGGGTGATGAAACCGACAACGCTGCTGCTTTCCGCCGCCCTGGTGGCCTCCACCGGAGGGATGGTGTGGCTCTACCAGGAGAACGCGAGCCTGCGTGACCAAGTGGCCGGGCTTTCCCTGCAAGCGGACGACCAGAAACCACGTGAAAACCCGGGCGCGGCACCCCGGACTTCGGCAATTCCTGGCGCGGGTGGGCCGGGGGCCGGCGCTGCCGGGGCGAGGACGGCGGTTTCCGGCAAACCGGGCACGGCACCGGGACCGCAGCCGCTCTCGAACTCTGCCGGGGTGAAAACACAGACCGGTGAGAAGGCGGTGACGGCCAGCCCGGATGGAGGGGTCATCATTCACGACCCTGCGGGCGGGCCGGACCGTGCGCTGACGGCCGAACAGGCGCGCCGCCTCACCCAGGAAGTGGAGGTCGCGCTGGCGGAGAACGCCACGAAGCTGCCAGGCGGGCCCTCCTGGAGCCCGGGCCAGGCGGCGGGTCCGCCGAACACCGGGAACCACGGCGACTACTCCACGGCATGGGCCTCCCAGCAGCAGGACGGGGGCGCGGAGTGGCTGAAGGTGAAATACGCCAAATCCGTGGAGGTCAGTGAAATCAACATCCACGAAAGCTACAACCCCGGCGCGGTGTCAAGGGTGAGCGCCATCCTGCCCGATGGCAGCCAGAAGGTGATCTGGGAGGGAGTGGAGCCGCCGGAGCAGGGCCTGGTGGAGCGCACGGTGAAGGTGCCTCCCGGGATCCGCAGTGATCAAATCATGATCGAACTCGACACGAGGCGCGTGCCGGGATGGAACGAAATCGATGCGGTGGAGATCGTGGGACGCGACGGGTCCCGCCAGTGGGGCGCGGAGTCCACCGCGAGCAGCTACTTTGGCGGTGGCCGGGCCTACGGCTCGCAGATGCTGAATTTTGGGACGGACACCGACCTGTTCATCGAAGAGTTGTCCTCCAGCCGGTAGTGAGGCCGGTCACGGCCGGATGAGCCAGTAGAAGCGGCGCGGGTCGTCCATGGGCTCGTAGATGGTGTAGTCCGTGCCCTCGATGACGGCGGGCTGCGTGACGTCCAGCCACGAGCCTGGGGTCATGCTGCGGGACCACTGGAGCCTCATGCCGGCGGGGGCGGTGGCGGGCCACGCGAGGCGCAGGGCATTTCCCGCAAAAGAGGTGGAACTCAGAGGCACTGGGGCGCTGCCAGGGTCGGCGTTGCCGGGGATGAGCCGGATGTTGTCCAGGAGGAGGGTGCGGTCGCCACTGGCGTTGGTGGCGTTGAATTTCAGCTCGCCCGTGGCCGCTGCGGCGGTGAAAACGAGGTAGCGCTGGTAGTAGGGGGCGAGGCCGGCCGGGGCGAGGGTTTCACTCAAGAGGGTGGCTCCGCCAAAGGTGACGTTGTAGGGCGTGCCGGGCGCGGTCCAGCCGCTGGAGCGGGTGTTGACGGCGTAAGACAGCGTGCAGGTGCCGCCCGGGGCGAGGCCGGTGAGCGTCTGGGCGAGGGAGCCGGCGTTTTGAATGAAAAGGACGAGTTCCTGGTCGGGCGCGTCACCATTGTCGGTGAAGGGGCCGGCCCCGTCGGAGTTCAGCCCGGCGCCGCCGGTCAGTGTCCAGCCGGACACGGGAGCCGCACCCAGGTAGCCGGGATACGGGACGCGGGCGGAGGCATCGAAGCTGGGATTTTGCACCACGATCTCGCCCGCCGTCCGGGGCACAATAGTGACGGCATCCAGGAGCAGCGTGGCATCCCCCACGGAGGTGGTGACGAACTCCAGCAGCCCCGATGACTGCGCCGGGGTGAAAGGCACGCTGAGGCTGTAGAAGGCATTTCCTCCGCCCACCGGCGTCACCGGCGGGATGGCGCCGATCTGCACGCCGCCGAGCCGGATGGCCGCCTGGATGGAACCACCCGTCCGCGCATTGTAGCGGCACTGCAGCCAGTAGCCCGCGCCCGGCACGAGGCCGGCGATCTGCTGGCTGAGCGAGGTGTTCTGCTGAAGCAGGGCGACCTGGGAGGCATCCGGCACCGCGCCGTTGTCGAGGAAGGGCATGCCCGCGCGGTTCAGCCCGGTGCTCAGCGGCACGCCTGTCCACGCTGTGATCTCGCCATAACCGACCCCTGCCGGCACGGCGTCCAGCTCAAAGCTCGGGTTCCTCACGAGCTGCGTACTCACATTTGCCGTGACGACGCGGTCCACGCAAAGGGTGGCCGCGTTCAGCACCTCCAGCGTCACGCTGCCGGGTGCGACGGCCTCCACGATGAATGATTTCGTCAGCGGATCGCCATTGACCCAGGTGAGGTTGATTACGTCATCCACTCCGGCCGGGATGCGCAGGACGAGCGGGTTCGGGCTGCGCAACATGACCTGCACGCCACCGGGCGGGGGAAAGGCAAACAGCTGAGCCGGCACGGTCACGTTCACTGCGGTCTGGACGCCGGGGCCAGCTCCAGGCGCGTGGGCGCGAGGCCGAGGCAGGGCAGCGGGTCCTGCACCAGCCCGGTCACCTTGATGTTGTCCAGCAGCACGGTTTGGTCCCCCGCCGCCGTCTGGGCAAACTCGATGAGCGCCGTGCTGGCGGACGCGGTGAAGCTGGCCGTCCGCACCACGTAGGCCGCCGTGCCACCCACCGGGGCCACGGCGGCGGTGGAAAGGGCCGTGCCCTGGGCGCTGATGCGGAGCGTGGGGGCATTCCCGGTACGGGCATTCACTGCGGCGGAAATGGTGTACACCTCCCCTGGCACGAGCCCGGCGATGGTCTGCCGGATGGCCGAGTTTTGGTTCCGCAGATAAACCACGTGGTCCTGCTCGGGCGCGGCTCCGTTGTTGGCGAAGGTGCCGGACGGGCTCGCATTCACCCCGGCAGTGCCCGTCACCGTCCATCCGGCGATGGGCGTCACCTGCGAGTCTCCACTGGCCTCGAAACCGGGGTTCATCACCGTCGCATTCCCCAGGTCGCGCTGGACGATGGTGACGCCGTCATAGTTCACCGTGGCATCCCCCACGGACGTGGTGACGAAGGAGAGCGTGCCCGTCGCCGCCGTCGCCTCCAGCGGGACGTTGCGAAATTTGTACGGCGCCCCGCCCGTCGAGGGGCTGATGGCGGAGATTTTTTCCAGCTCGGTGCCGTTCCACCGCACGCTGATGTCGATGGTGCCGCCGCAGCAGGCACGGGCGTCGTAGTGAAACTGGATCCAGTACCGTTTCCCCGCCGTCAGCCCGCTGATCGCCTGGCTGAGCGTGCCGCTACCCTGCTGAAAGGCCACACGCGCCCCGTCCGGGATGGGCGTCGCGCTGTTGTGAAACGGTCCGCCGCTCTGGTTCACCCCGCTGCCACCGGTCCAGTTGTTGATGGCACTGTAGCCGGGAAAAGTGGCGTTGAAGTTCGCCTCGAAGCTCGGGTTCGCCACGAAGGACGCCGCATGGCTGAGGACCGGCAGGAGAAAGAGGAGGGGGATGAGGAGGCGGCGCATGGTGGGGGGTCCTTCCTGTATACTGGACCGGAGGCGTGCCTGTCAATAACCGGAAAATAACATTGACCATTTCCGCGCAGTCCGGCAGAATCCACGAAATCCACAACCCCACCCCGAATGTCACCCCTTCAAAAAATCTCCGCCCTCTGCTCCGTCGCTCTCCTTCCGGTCGCCCTGCATGCTGGGGGCCCGACGAGCGTATCTGTTGCCAACCCCAGCTTCCAGGCGGACACGTTTACCGTTTCCCCGGGGTATCTGGGCGGGGGGAATCCGGCAGCCATCACCGGATGGAGTGGTGGCTCGGGAGTCAATGGCCCGGATGGTTCCAACGCATACTTCCTCGATGATTCGTTTGTCGATGGAAACAAGGCCGCCTTCATCCAGGGCGGCGGCAGCCTCAGCCAGACCCTCAGCGGGCTGACGGTTGGCCAGCACTACGTTTTCCAGGGCATGTTCCGGCCGCGCGGCACGCCCGGGGTGCCGGTTCTTGATGTGACCTACGGCTCGCAGGCTCTGGTGACGAGCCAGTCTCTCACACCGGGCAGCCCCTGGCAGCCTTTCAGTGTCGGGTTTACCGCAGGCTCCGCGACGAACGCCCTCACCATCGCCAGCAGTGTGCCGGGCGGCGGGGATGGCACCCTGGCCATCGACAACATCTCGGTCTTCCAGCTCGACGTGGGCCATGTGAACATCT
>JANOAS010000125.1:0-2835 GCA_031411255.1 bacterium | reverse complement strand
CGGTCGTTCATGGTTGTCCGTGGCCTGCTCTGCGGACGGCACCAAGCTGGTCGCGGGTGCGGGGGGTGGCCTGATCCACACCTCAGCGGATACCGGAGCCACATGGAACGCACGTCACACCAATCGCTACTGGAGCGCTTTGGCCTCCTCCGCGGACGGCACCAAGCTCGCCGCCATAGGTGACGGTGCCCTCTACACTTCTACGCCGCTGAACATCTACTCTAACTCCGTCGCGGCCAATGCCGGTGCGCAGACCATTTCCTCGCTGTTCACCAATATCGCGCCCGGTCCCGCCAATGAATCCGCGCAGACCATCACGAGCATCACCGTCACGAACAGCAACAACGCGCTGTTCACCGTGCAGCCCGCGCTCAGCAGCGACGGCACGCTCACCTACACGCCATCGCCTACCGCAAGCGGCACCGCCACCGTCACCATCGTCGCTCAGGACAACGGCGGCACCGCCAATGGTGGCGCGGACACCAGCGTGGGCCAGATCTTCCTGATCACCATCTCGCCTGTCAACCAGCCGCCGGTAGTCACGCTCGCACAGGCGACCGTAACACGCCTGGAGGACTCCGGAGCCTATTCCACAGCCAGCTTTGCCACCTTCTCACCCGGACCGGCCAGCGAGTCTGCACAGACGCAGGTGGGCGGCTACACGGTGACGAACAACAACAACAACCTCTTCAGCGCCCAGCCAGTCATCGGCACGAACGGAACGCTCAGCTTCACTCTGGCGGCGAATGCTTTCGGCAGCGCCACGGTCTCCGTCGTCGCGCAAGACAACGGCGGCACCGCCAACGGCGGCGTGGACACCAGCACCACCACCTTCACCATCGCCATCACCGGCGTGAATGACGCGCCGAGCTTTGCGGTGCCGGCTCCCACGGTGACTCCTCCCACAACTTGGACGGCCCGTGACAGCAACCGGTCATGGCGCGGGATGGCCGCTTCGTCCGATGGAACCAAACTGGTGGCTGTGGCCAGCAACGACAGGGTTTACACCTCAGTGGATTCAGGTGTGACATGGACCGCCAGGGAAAGCACTCGGAACTGGTGGGATGTCGCATCATCGGCCGACGGAACCAAACTGGTCGCGGCAGTGAACGGCGGCCAACTCTACACCTCGACCGACTCGGGCGTGACATGGACCGCTCGGGAGTCCAACCGCAATTGGTGGCGCGTCGCCACTTCGTCGGACGGCATCAAGCTCGTAGCCAGCGTCAATGGCGGCCAGCTTTACACCTCGACCAACTCGGGCGTGAGCTGGACGGCACGGGAATCCAGCCGCAGCTGGTGGAGCGTGGCTTCGTCCGCGGACGGCAGCAGACTGGTGGCAGGCGTGGACGGCGGCCAGCTTTACACTTCGGTGGATTTCGGGGTGATATGGACGCCGCGCGAAAGCAGCCGCCGCTGGTTTGCGGCCGCGATGTCAGCCGACGGGACGCGGCAGGTCGCAGTGGCGAACGGCGGCCAAATATACATCTCGACGGACTCGGGCGTGAACTGGAGCCCCAAAGAAAGCAACCGGGGCTGGTATAACGTCATCTCATCCACGGACGGCACGCGGCTGGCGGCCAATGTTTGGCAAAGCGGGCAGATCTATACCTCGACCGACTCGGGGAACACATGGACGCCGCGGGAGAACAATCGTGATTGGATATGTCTCGCTGCTTCAGCGGATGGTTACAAGCTTGCGGCGGGAGCCTATGGCGCGCAGCTTTACACTTCGGGATACTTCGTTACCTACACTGTGACTGTCGCCACCAACTCCGGCGTGAACACGGTGCCCGCGTTCGCCACTGGTATCTCCCCCGGCCCGGCAAATGAATCGTCGCAGACAGTCAGCTTCGTCGTCACGAACAACAACAACGCACTGTTCACCGTGCAGCCCGCCATTGGCAGCAATGGCACGCTGACCTTTACGCCCGGTTCGACCGCAGGAACGGCCACAATCAGCGTCGTGGCGCAGGATGACGGTGGCACGGCCAATGGCGGCGTGAATTCAACGAGCGCGCAGACCTTTGTCATCAACGCGACCAACTCGGCACCGACAGACATCGCGCTCAGTCCGTCGAGCATCGCGGAAAACAACGCGGCTGGAGCCACGGTGGGCACGCTCACGGCCGCGGATGCCGATGCGGGCCAGACGCAGACGTTCAGCTTCGTCACCGGCACCGGGGACACGGACAACGCCAGCTTCACCATCGCAGGCAGCAGCCTCAAACTGACGCCGAGCGCCAACTTTGAGGCCAAGAGCAGCTACAGCCTCCGCGTGCAGACGAATGACGGCGCGGGCGGCATCTTCGCCAAGGCACTCACCGTCACCATCCTCAACGTGAACGAAGCGCCGAACAACATCCTACTCAGCGAGAACATCATCCCGGAAAACAACGCCGCTGACGCCACCGTCGGCACGCTCAGTGCCATCGGCGATCCCGATGCGGGAGCGGTGCACGTCTTTGGTTTCGTCGCCGGCACGGGCGATACGGACAACGCCAGCTTCACCATCGTCGGCAGCACGCTCAGGCTCACGCCAAGCGCGAACTTTGAGACGAAGAGCAGCTATGCCATCCGCATTCAGGCTATCGACAACGGCATCCCGGCGACCGGGCTGGAGAAGCAGTTCACCATCACCATCACCGACGTGAACGAAGCGCCGACCGACATTGCGCTGAGCAATGCGAGTATCGCGGAAAACAACGCGCCCGGTGCTACCATCGGCACGCTCAGTGCGACAGACGCGGATGCGGGACAGACGCTCGCCTTCAGTCTGGTCGCGGGCACGGGCTCCACGGACAACGCAGCATTCACCCTCGCGGGGAATACGCT
>JANOAS010000124.1:0-38448 GCA_031411255.1 bacterium | reverse complement strand
CCCACCCCCAGCCCCTCCAGCCGCAGCCAGCTCACACCCGGCTCGACAGAGATGAGCGGCTCATCCCCCTCCTCCAGCTCGCCCGTCCCGCCCTCGATTTCCACCACGGCTCCAGCCGCCGCGCGAATGACCAGCGGGCGTCCCTCGGCACCACCGCGCGCGATTTTCACCCGCTCCCGGTACACCCCGGCCATGAGCGAAATGACCGAACCCGCTTCAGCCCGGGCCAGCGCCGCGCCAACGGTCCGCAGCGGCTTCCCCGCAGTGCCCGCTGCCGCGTCGTCGCCCTGCGGCCCGACCACGATCTCTCCCGCCGCCGCCCCACCCGGAGCAGCCGCCGCCAGCATCAAAAAAATCAGCACGCCACCAGGTTTCACGGCCCCCACCATCCTGCGAAACCCGCCCGGTGCAAGCCCGCGCCCGTGTTCGTCACTCCCCTTTTCCCGCAGCACCCGCCCGGCGCACCTCCTCGACAAATCCCGCCTCCCGTTTCTCGTCCCGCTCCGCACCAGCATAGCGGGTGGCATAGTGGTAGCGTGCCGCAGGCTCAAAGGGAACCGTGGGCAGGCTGGCTCCGGCGAGCTTTTTCAGCAGGTCCCGAAACGTGTCGCCATGCAGACAGGGCCGGCCCCACCGGGTGCAGAGGGCGACGAAGGCCCGAAAATACTCCGGCTGGTCCGCCAGCGGGTCCGCCACACCCGGAGCGGAGGCGCCAGCAGCACGGTTTCTGGATTTCCGCCAGAAATAAGTGAGAGCACTCAGCAGCAGGAGCACCAGCAGAGTCACCCCGGCGATGAGCCACCATGGGCGTTGCTCTTCTGTGGTGACAGGCGGCAGCTCAGGGGCCGGCTCGGGCGCAGATGCAGCGGCTGTGCCCTCGTCTGCCGGCGGGGGCTCCTTGGCCGTCTCCTTTTTGTCAGGCTCTGTGGCCTTGCCTGGCTGGGTGCCCGGCTCCGGCAGGCGCGGGGTTTGGTCGCCGGGCACTGGTTTCCCCTCCCCTTGCGGACGGGATATTTTCTCGGCCACCCACGGCAGCGGCCCGAGGAAGAGGGCAAACAGGGCCGCCCCCACCGTGCCCGCGAGCGCCAGCCTGGCCAGGCGCGATCCAGATCCGCGCTTCGTCACCACTCCCTTTTCCAGCGTCGAGGCCCGGCCCCGCGTCAGCACCCACGCGCCCAGCGCCAGCAGGGCAAAACCCAGGGCATATCCCACACGAGGCGCGTCCGCCGTGCCGAACTGCCCGTCCGCACACAGCACGGCGGCGACGAGCAGCGTATAAAAAAGGCACGTGGCCATCAGCGGTGTCATGACGTCTTTTGCCTCCTTTCCGGAAGGACCGTGCGCACCGGGCGGACCGGGGGGGCCGCCTCCACTGCGACGGCATCCGCCTCCTCAGTTTCCGCCGCCGGGGCCACCGCAGCCAGCGTGGTGGCGGCTTTAAATCCAGGACGCCGCTCCCGCAGTTCCGCCACGCTCAGGCAGGTCACCGTGGCCTCCATGGGCGGCAGCAGGTGCTCCCACTGGCGGACGGGCGTGTCACTCAGGACAAAGACGCGGCTCTCCGCCGGCAGCAGCGCCAGCCGGGCAAAAAGCGGAGCCAGGTCCGCATCCGGACGCCGCCGCGCGCGGGCCAGCAGCCGCAGCGGTTCCTCCAGATCCCGCGAACTCGTCAGCACCACCGGCTGCCATTTGTGAAAGCCCGCCGTCACCTCCAGCGGCACCGCCAGATCCCGGCACCGCAGCAGCAGACCGGCCAGCATTTCCAGCGCCGCCTCGAAGGCGTCCCCATACTGCGGCACCCCGGGCGGGCTGTAGCTGTGGAAAAAAATGGCATACCGCACCGGCACCCGGCGGTCAAACTCCCGCACCACCAGCCGCCCCGTGCGCGCCGTGGCCCGCCAGTGGATGTGCTTGCGCGGATCCCCGGACTGGTAGTCGCGGATGCCCAGGTAGTCCCCCGAGACGTCCGGCACCGGCTGCCACAGGTCATGCCCGGCGTCCGGCTCCGGCGAGCGCGGCTCCTCCAGCTGCCGGGGAAAGACGGCGCGCGGAAACACCGTCGCCTTCAGCACAGGCTTGCCCGCCAGCACCCCGCGCCACAGGCCGCACGGCCAGGAGGACTCGATCTTCTGCCTCAGCCCCACATTCACCCCTCGCTCCCGCATCATCGTCTCCAGCCCCGCCTCAGCCTCCCCTCCCGGCGGCAGGCTGCCCACCACCATCCCCTTGCCAAACGGCCCCGCCACTTCATCCCGGATTTCCAGATCCCGCCGCGGCAGCCATTTCCCCGTGTTCCGCACCCGCAGAGTCACCGGGATCTCCTGCCCCACAAACATCGTCGGCGGCACCACCCGCTCCACCTCCAGCCCCTTCAGATTCACCAGCGCCAGCCCCCAGGCCACACCCAGCCCCACCAGGGAAAAAAGCCCCACCTGCACCACCGGCGGCATCCCGAACCACGCTCCCGCCCCCACCATCGCCACGCCAGCCAGGCCCAGCGCCCACCCGCGCCCCGTCAGGCGGGGGCGTCCATCTCCCGCCAGGCGGGTCTTTTTCAGGAATGGCAGCTGCACCCGCCCACCCTCCACCACGCCCCCTCTCCGGCAAGGAGAAACAAGGCGCTCACCCCACCTTCCCGGCTGGTGGAAAAACGTTCAAAAAAACCCGTCCGGAAGCCGCCCGACCAAAAAAAACCGGGCCTGACGCTTCCGCCAGGCCCGGTCCGTAAATCTTTGTGCGTGGGTGGTTACTTCACCTTCACGATGCCGGCATCAGGGTCCTTGTCGAACCCGGCCTTGCACTTCGCGCAGCAGAACCCGACTTCCTTTTTGAACTCGGAGGTCTTGGTCGCGTCGATGGCCTTGCCGCTCACGAGGCACTTGCCGCTGTCAGCCTTGTACGCGGCGACTTCCTTGGCCATCTTGGCGGGATCCGCGTCGAACTTGGTTTTGCACTTGTCACAGCAGAAGGAAATTTTCTTGCTGTAGGTCGAGGTGACCGTCTTGTCGACGGGTTTGCCGCTGGTCGGGCAGTTGGCGTTGGCCGGATCAGCGAAGGCGGGAGCGGCGACGAAGGCCGCGACAATCAAGGCAAGCAGGGTTTTCATTTTTTTGGATATGGGATGTGGTTCGTATAGTTGGTGGTTCTCTCAACTACGCGCCGAAAGTACCAAGGGATTCCACTTTCAACAAGTCCATTTTTATTTCCCTTCGCCCCAGCACGCCATGGGCATTCCCCTCATGGGAAAGCGGGCGGATGGCCGTGCCGCAGGCACACACCGGCGGCACAGCCTCCCTCGTTCAGTCGTCGCGGGATGCGATCAATGCTCCAGCAGCCACTTGGTGGTGCGGGGATTAAAGTCCTCCAGGCACTCCCAGTGGAAGGCGTGGCCGGCATTGTCGTAGAGGTGCAGCTCGGCGTTGGGCAGGCCGGCGGCGACCTCCTCGCCCATCCAGCGCGGGGTGAAGGCGTCGTTTTTCCCGCCGATGACCAGCACCGGGCACTTGATGTTCTTCAGCTCGTCCAGCGTGTTGTGATTCATGGCAGCGGCGGACTGCGCCTCCATGGCATGCAGCGGCTGCGGGGCGGGGTTCGTGGCGGCGGCGGCGCGCCCGTCCAGGACGCCCTTCCAGCATTCGTCATTGTCGAACCACGGCTTGGTGAAAATGAGCATCTGCACGTAGTGCATGAAGTCCTCCGGTCGCATGGACGCCTTGCATTTCATGAGGTGCTCCCACACCGTCAGGCCGAACCGGTCCTGCCGGGCCCAGGTGCACATGAGGATGGCGCTTTGCACCTTGTCCGGGTGGCGCAGGGCCAGCTGCTGCGCAACGACAGAGCCGAGCGAGCAGCCCACCACACGGGCTTTCTTGATGCCGAGCTGGTCCATGAGCCCCGCGTAGTCGTCCGCCATCATGGCCGTGGTGTAGGGGCCGGCGGGCTTGTCCGTGTCGCCCACGCCGCGGTTGTCCCCCAGGATGCACCGGAAATGCTTTTCCCAGGCTCCGGCATGGGCGTCCCAGACGACGCCGGGAGCCGTGACCCCCATGATGCAGATGACAGGTTCGCCCGAGCCTCGCTCGGTGTAGGCCATTTCGATTCCGTTGGTGGTGACTTTGGGCATGGGGTGGTGGGCTGGGTGTTGTTTTTTTGGGGTCGGAAAAAGTTCGCCCCACTTGGTAGCTGAACCCCTCCCCGGCTGGCAACGGATTTTTTCGCGCTGGCCATCACGGAATCCCTCTCCATCCTTCCGCCGCCATGAAAATCCCCGCCCTCATTCTTTGCGCCAGCCTGCTCGCAGCGGTCACACCCGTGCTCGCCCAGCTGCCCATTGTCCCGTCGACCCCGGTCGAGGCTACACGAGTCCCCATTTTCACCCCGTGGCAGGCTGCCGCTGCGGAACGCGTGACGGAGCATCCAGCACCGCTCGCGAATTTCCGCCTGCACCTCGACTACCGTCTGCCTGACGCGGGGGCCAGGGCCGCAGTGCAGCTGGGGGAAAAAATGAAACTGCCGCTGCCTGCGGGCGAGCCGGGTAAGTGGCAGACGGTGGATCTGGAATACGAGCAGCTGAAGGGCCAGGCGGGATCACTGACGGCCAGCGTGGGCGGGCGTCCGCTGCCAGGCACGGGAAAAACCGCCGCGCTGGAGACCGGGGGTGTGCTGCGTCTGGAGGCGAAGGCGGCGCAGGAGCAGGTGCCGATGGGTTCGGATTTCACGGCCGTGGTGCGCTTCACCTCGCGAGGAAACGGCGCGCTCTTTGCCCGCTGCGGCACGGGAAAGTGGGAGCCGGATGCAAAGATGCTCGGCCTGCGTGACGGGAAGCTTTTTTACGACATCGGCTGGCTGGGGGTCATCAATGGCAAAACAGCCGGCCTGACGGATGGCAGGGGGCACACGGCGGTGGTCCGGCTCAAAGAAGGCAAGGCCACGCTCTTCATCGATGGCAAAGTGGACGCCCAGCGCGACGGTCACACACGTCCGGACGCGGCGGCTCATGGATTCCAGATCGGCCGGGGCGCCGAGGGGTTCGACGGAGACCTGCGCGACGGCTCCGTGGAGGGGCTGACCTTCTGGAAGCGCGCTCTGAACAACGCGGAGGTGAACCAGCTTTCCACCGGACAGGCCGGTGCGGTGAACACGCCGGATTTTGAATGGAAGGGCGGCCCGGGGGCGAAGGCGACCTTCCCGCAGGGCATTCCCGGCGTGGCGGTGAAGCTCGCGCTGGCCACCACCGGCGCGGTGGAGGTGCGGGATGCCTGGGTGCAGCCGCTGGGCGAGGCGGACCATGCCGGCCTCATCTCCCAGTGGAATGACAAGACGCTGGCCGATGGCGCGAAGATTTACCAAACCCTCTGCGTCACCTGCCACGGCACCCTCACGGCGGAGGGCTCCATGCCCACCTCCCGCCACTTCCAGCGCGAGCCGTTCAAGAACGGCAACGACCCTTTCCGCATGTTCCAGACCCTCACCCAGGGCTACGGACTCATGCCGCCCATGCCGCAGTACACCACGGAGCAAAAATACGCCGTCATCCAGTACATCCGCCAGACCTTCGTCGCCGCGCAGAACAAGGCGGAGCTTTTCACCGTGACTCCCGACTACCTGGCCGCGCTGCCCCGTGCCATGCGCACGCTGGAGCACCAGGCGCCGCCGGTGGAGACCTCCCAGCCGTATGAAAAAATGAACTTCGGCCCCGCCCTCATGTGGACCTATCAGGTCGACGCCGGGACGCCCGCACCGCAGGCAAACTTCGCCTACAAGGGCATCGCCATCCGGCTTGATCCGGGCGAAGGCGGCGTCTCAAAAGGCCGCGCCTGGATGGTCTACGACCACGACACCATGCGCGTCGCCGCAGCCACCACCGGCTCCTTTGTCGACTGGAAGGGCGTCGCCTTTGACGGATCGCACAACTCCCACACCAGCCTCACCGGCACCCGCAGCTTCACGAACCCCATCGGCCCGGGCTGGGCAAACCCGGAAACTGGAAAGTGGGACGACCCGCGCTTCAAAGGTCGTGACGGCCGCCTCTACGGACCTCTCCCCCGCGAGTGGGCCCACTACGTGGGCACCTACTACCATGGCAGCCGCGTCGTCGTGCGCTACACCGTCGGCACTGCGGAGGTGCTCGACGCGCCGGAGTTCATCGACTACGGGACCAGCCCCGTTTTTATCCGCACGCTCAATGTCGGCCAGTCCGCGCGTGATCTGGACCTGCGCGTCGCTTCGGAGTCGGACGCCGTCACCGTGCGCGTTGCGGGCAGTGAGGCCGCCAGCCTGAGCGTGGCGGACGGATTCCACGTCCTCCACATCCCGGCCAAAGCCACACCGCTGCGCTTCAGGATCGGGCTGGGAAAAGGGCTCGACGCCGCCTCCCTCGACGCCCTGGCCAAGTCCGCTCAAGTGCCGCTCGACCTCGCCGAACTCACCCGCGGCGGGCCCCCGCGCTGGCCGCAGGTGGTGACGACGCAGAGCACCGCCGGCCCGGAAGACGGCCCCTTCGCCACGGACGTGCTCACCGCCCCGGACCTCGCGGCCAATCCCTGGAACTCGTGGATGCGCCTGACCGGCTTTGATTTCCTCGCCGACCCGAACCAGGCCGCCGTCTGCACCTGGATGGGCGACGTCTGGATCGTCGAGGGCCTCGCCACCCCCGCCCCGGCGGAGCTGAAATGGCGCCGCATCGCCACCGGGCTTTTCCAGCCACTGGGGCTGAAAATCATCAACGGCGTCATCCACGTCTGCTGCCGCGACCAGATCGCGCGCCTCCGCGACCTCAATGGCGACGGCGAGACAGACTACATCGAGAGCTTCAAC
This sequence comes from bacterium, assembly GCA_031411255.1. GTDB lineage: Bacteria > Verrucomicrobiota > Verrucomicrobiia > Verrucomicrobiales > V1-33 > JANOAS01. Next base: position 31,632 of record JANOAS010000124.1, on the reverse strand, counting down.
AACGACCACCAGGTCACCGAGCATTTCCACGAGTTCGCCATGGGCCTCCAGAGTGATGCAGCGGGAAATCTCTACTACGCCAAGTCCGCCCGCCACGCCCTGCCCGCCCTCGTCGCCCACCACGGCACGCTGCTCCGTGTCAGCCCGGACGGACAAAAAACGGACATCATCGCCACCGGGTTTCGCGCCGCCAACGGCGTGTGCTTGAATCCCGACGGCACCTTCTTCGTCACCGACCAGGAGGGCCACTGGACGCCGAAGAACCGGATCAATCTCGTCCACCCCTCAGCCACCCCGGAGTTCTTCGGCAACATGTTTGGCTACCACGACGTGACCGACACCAGCAACACCGCCATGAAGCAGCCGCTCTGCTGGATCACCAACGCCTTTGACCGCTCCCCGTCCGAGCTGCTCTGGGTGCCGCGCGAGGCAAAGTGGGGCCCGCTCAATGGCGCGCTGCTCAATCTTTCCTACGGCTACGGCCGCATCTACACCGTGCCCTACGAGACCGTGAACGGCCAGCCCCAGGGCGGCCTGTGCGCCCTGCCCATGCCCCAGTTTCCCACCGGCGTCATGCGCGGCCGCTTCGGTCCCGCAGACGGCCAGTTCTACGGCTGCGGCATGTTTGCCTGGGCCGGAAACCAAGTGCAGCCCGGCGGATTCTACCGCGTCCGCTACACCGGCAAGCCCGCCCTCCAGCCGCTCGGCGTCCACTTTGAAAAAGGCAGCGTCACCCTCACATTCAGCGATCCTCTCGACCCCGCCACCGCCGCAGACGCCGCCCGCTGCGCCGTGAAGGCGTGGAATCTCAAACGCTCCGCCAGCTACGGCAGCAACCATGTCGACGAGCACCCGCTCCCCGTCACCAGGGCCGAACTCACCACCCCCACCACGCTCAAACTCACCATCCCCGACCTCGCCCCCACCATGGGCCTGGAAATCTCCTGCACCGTGAAATCCCCCGGCGGCGCCGACACCACCCGCGTGATGCACGCCACAGTGCACGAGCTGTGAGGAAACATGGCTCCTTGCCCGCAGGCCGACACCGCCGTAACCTCGCCTCATGGTGAACGCTGCTTTGAACACCACCCCGCTGGGTCTGCCACGCGAGCTTTTCTGGGATGTCGACCCGGCAAAGCTCGACGCTGACCGCCACGCCAGCCAGATCATCGCACGCGTCGTGGAGCGGGGCAGACTGGCCGACTGGCGCACGGTGCGTCGCCACTACGGCGACGGCCGCATGATCCAGGCCGTCACCCAATACCGTGAACTGAGCCCCCGGGCTGTCGCACTCTGCTGCGCAGCCTTTGACCTCAAAAAGGAGGACTTCCGATGCTGCACCTCGCGGCCATTCCCGCCGGCACCCTGGATCTATTGACCAGCCTTTCAGCCCGGCCTGGTCTGGCATGTTTCTCTCTTGCAGGGGGCACTTCGCCGTGCTCATCGACCACTTCGGCATCGACGAACTGGTGCGCATCTACACTGCCAAGTTTCCGCGCTACGATGCCATGATCATGCTCCGCAGCCTCGCGTATTTCGAGGATGCGGAGGAACACGAGGACCCCGTCAGCCTGACCAGGACGAGCTGGGGCGAGGTGAAATCAAGCATTTCACTGGCCCTCCGCAAACATCTCTGAAACCACGCCTCACGGCTTTTCCACCCGAAACCGGTAGAACCTCCGCGTCTCACCAGCACCCAGCGGCGTGTCCGAGAAGATCACCGTCTCCGTGCCATCACCGCTGGGGGAAGTGCTGAAGGGCGGGGAAACGGGGGACCAGTTTGTCAAATCTGGAGAACGCAGCAGGGTGAAAGTAACTGCTCCCATATTTCCCGCACGGCGCCGCAGCACCGGGCCCGTGGTGCCGGTGGCAGCGGCAAAGGGAAGCCCCTCGACGGGGATGGAAGCCAGAGTCGGGGTTTGAGCTAGGGCGAACTCCAGCAAATTCGACAACCCGTCGCCATCTGGGTCTGAACTGGGTGCGGCCTTGAGTCCTGTCAAGAATGATTCACCTGCCCAATCGAGATAGGGATCTGATAAAACGGGCGCATTCCCGAGATCGAAAAAGCTGTCGGCGATGCCAAAACTCTGGAAACGCAACGATGGGTTAGTCCATCCAGTGCTGCCTGTGCCGGCAGTGCTGCGAAGCAGGAGGTTTTGATCCGCTGTGGAGAGGCCGCCGCCGGTCCAGGCAGTGCCGGGGTCCTGACCAATGAGGCCAAGGACATCAGACTTCGTGTGGGCGAGCACGAGTTCCAGCGCATCGTCGCCATTGTAGGTAAAGGAATCCCACAAAAAAGCCGCAGCGCCCGCAATGTTCAGGAGGAGCGTGCCCGGAGCCAGAGTGGCCACGGTTTGCCCGGAGGGAAGCACGGCCAGCCCCGCGCCGAGCAGATAGTCCCGCGTGGCGGCGTCGCCGATGACGAGCACACCGCCCGTGGGCAGGGTGCCCGCCTCCACGGTGGCCTCGGTGGTGGAGGTGGTCGCGCCATTCGTGTAGCGGCGGACGACGAGCGGGGTGTCGGCGAAATTGATGGGCGCTCCGGAGTTGTTCAGGATCTCGACCGCCTTGTCCCCGGCATTCGTGGCGGGCTCGGTGTACTGGCTGATGAGGACCAAGCCGGAGGCATCCCTGTTTCTCACCCGCAGGCTGGCCTGGCCGTCGGCGTAGCCCGTGGCAGCGGCGGTGATGGTGATGCTCCGGTCCGCCTGCGGCCCGGGGATGAGCGGCGCATCCAGCCGTGCTGTGGCCTGCGTCTGCCCGGCGGGGATGCTCACGGTCGTGCCCGTGCCGGAGACCCCGCCCGGCCGCCACTGGCCGAGAGAAACGGCGAGCGGCTGCGCCAGCGGCGCGGGCAGGGACACGGTGGCCGTCACATTCGTCTGGCCCTCCACCACGTCCGCCGGCGAAACAGCGAGCGTGAGGGTGGCTCCGGGATCGAGGTAAAAGTCCCCATACACGACGAAGTGGTCCGAGGCCTCGCGACTGAGTGCGGGAGCGGGCAGCGTGGCGTCCTTCGGCAGCCCGTCGTAGCCGGCCTCGATCACGCTGTTGTAGATTTCACTGCGCACGGGGCCGTTGGCGCGCACCTTGTCGCTGACCACGATGTAGTCGATGCGCGTGTTGCCGCTGGCATTGTAGCTGCGCGTGGTGCCGTCCGCCTGCCGTGTGTCCAACGCAGAGGCATGCAGGCTGGCGAAGGCACTGTTCGGAAAGGCGGAGTAGGCGAGCGTCACGCCCAGCGTCCGCTGATTTGCCCCGGCCAGCGGCGGGCCGAGCTTGTAGGAGGCGGGCACGAGCGAGGCATCTCCAGGAAAGGCGGGATCAGTAAAGACCGTGGAGAGGTCATGCCCGGCGGGGAAGGATGCCGTCTGCCGCTGCACGAGGTCCTCATTGAAATCCCCGATGATGAAAATGTTCGAGGTCGCTCCATCCAGCCCCAGCGTGGTGGTCAGGAAGCGGGCCGTGCGATAGCCCTCCACCGCCCGGCGAAACTCGTCCGCCAGCGTGTCGGACGCCTTGTAGTGAACAACGACGAACGTCGGGTCGTTCGTCGTTCCCGGCACGTCCACCTGCACCAGCAGCGGGTAGCGCGCCATTTCCAGCCGCCCGTCCACCGCCGTGTCTCCGCGGCCTATCTGCTCCGTGCGGGTGATGGGAAACCGGCTCGCCAGCGCCACGCACTGGTTCGTCGAATTTGTGAAGTCCCCCGACTCATACGTGTCCGCGACGAACTGGTCGTCCACACTGGCGAAATACTGGCGCGTCGTCTGGAACCCCAGCTGGGCCACGAGCGACTTCAGGTCGGCAAAGTCATTGGCCGCGTCCACCTCCTCAAAGGCGATCACATCCGGGTCCAGCCGCGCCACCACCTCGCGGACTTTGTTGAAATCCGCCGAGCCCGGCGTGCCCACGCCGAAGAGAACGTTCCAAGCCATCACCCGCAGCGGCCCGTCCAGACGGGTGGGCGGCGGGGGAAAGTTCACATCCGTCACCAGCACGGGCGCGCTGGCTGCGGCGAAACCCGGAGCCGTTGCCCCGAGGGTCACCACCTGTCCCCCGTCTGTGATGCCGTCCGCCACCCCCGCCAGGGAAAACGTGGCAAAGCCCGCCACCGGCACATTCACCGAGGCCGGCACCGTCAGTTCCGTCGTGTCCGGATTCACCAGCGTCACCACCGTCGTGGCGGCAGGCGGCGGCATGAGAAAGACAGTACCCGTGGCCGTGCCTGTTTCCGCCAGCTGCAGCGGCTGGACAAAGATCGTCGCCCGCGGGGCCATGCCGGTGAAAGCCTGGAGCGGGTTGATCAGCCCCCGGCTCGCCTGGAGCGTGGCCGTATTCCACACAAAGTCCGTGTAGACCGTCCCCGTGCCGCGCAGCTGGAGGGATTTTCCCACCGGTGAATTCGAGGCCGTCCCCGTCTCGCTCACGCCGATGTCCACACTCGCCCGGCCCGCAGCCACACCGTCCGCAGCCGTCATCACGCCCTCGTAGCTCAGGAACTGCACCACCGTGCTCGTCGGCCGGTGGTAGAGCGCGATGCCGTCCGGCGCCCCATTCTGGATGCCTGCCAGATAAAACCACGCCCCGCCAAACCCGGCAGCCTCGTTGGGAATCGTCCCACTCAACCCAAGCGTCTTGTAGGCTTTGTTGTCCCCTCCATTATAGAGGACGATGTCGTAGGCCGTCAGGTCTGTGCCAGCGGGGCCCGCGATTTCCACGCCCTCGTCGCTGTCTGTGCCGGCATTGTCGTAGTGCAGCTCATTGATGAAAACCGTCTGCGCCCCGGCAAGCCGGACAGAGGCGAGCAGGCACAAAGCCGCGAGGAGGAAAATCGTGCGCATGGGGGGAACAGGGGAACTGGGATGGGGGCAAAACGCAGAGGAAACGATGGAGTTTAGCCGCTTTTCCCCAGAAGCGCCAGCACCAGACCTCGCTCCTGTAACGCCACTGCACGTTTAGTCACTCCCACCACAGCCGTTTCGCCCCCAACCGTCTCCCCCATTTTCCTCCTCCCCCATTCACTTTTATTCGCGTCCATTCGCGGTTGACCCGCGCCCCCAGCCCCCGACCCGCCGGGCCAAATGAAACACACACCGGGGAATCCCCTCCCCTTCCCCAGTGCCCATTCGGCTTGACCGTGGTCGTGGATACCGGCAAAAAAGCACTCGCCATGAAATTCCCACCCGCACTTTCCCTTTTCTGCCCCGCCTTTGCCCTCGTCGCTCTGGCCGCGTCGGCTCACGCCGCACCAGTACCGCTTTTCGACGGATCCACTTTCTCCGGATGGGACGGTGACACGGCGAAGACGTGGCGCATCAAGGACGGAGTGATCATGGGTGGATCCCTGGAGGGAAATCCGCAGAACGAATTCCTCTCCACGAAAAAGACGTACCGGAATTTCCTCCTCAAACTGGAGTACAAGCTGGTCGGCACCTCCGGCTTTGTGAATGGCGGGGTGCAGTTGCGCAGTGTGCGCATCGCCACCCCGCCCAATGAAATGAGCGGCTACCAGGCGGACATCGGCGCGGGCTACTCCGGGTGCCTCTACGATGAATCCCGCCGGAACAAGATGCTCTCCCTCGCCGACAAGGCACTCATCGCGAAACTGGAGAAACCCGGAGATTGGAACACCTACGAGGTCCGCTGCGAGGGGGCGAGAATCCGCCTGACCCTGAACGGCACTCAGACAGTCGATTTCACCGAGACGGAGGCCGGCATTTCCCAGGAGGGGTTGATCGCGCTCCAGATCCACGGCGGGGCGAAATCTGAAATCTCCTACCGCGCCATCAGCATCGAGGAACTGCCCGCCACGGCGGCGGCACCCGCCATCGGCGAGCCGCGGAACCGCTTCGCTGCGGACGCCATCCCGGAGCCGGTGCGCACGCCGTTTCCGGGAGGGAAATTCACCCTCGGCGAGAAGGAGACCGTCGTCATGACGGGCGGGACGAACTTTGTCCGCGAGGCCAAGTCCGGCGCGCTCGAATCACTACTGGCCCGCGCCTACGCCACGCAGAAGCCCGTTTTCCGCTCCATGGCGGTGGAGGCGGACACGGTCTACCTGCAGGAGCGGGAGATGAACTTCGGCTCGTGGACGCAGCAGCTGGAGGCCGCCGGGGCCACCGTGGTGGTGGCGCAGTATGGCCAGATGGAATCGCTCGACGGACTGGCGCGACTGCCGGAGTTCACCGCCGCCTGCCACCGGCTGCTGGATGAATTCGCCGCGCGCACGGTGCGCATCGTGCTCGTCTCGCCCATTCTTTTTGAAAAGCCCGCATCGCCCACCGTGCCGGACCTCACGCCTCACAACGCGGACGTGCGCGCCTACGCGGATGCCCTGCGCACCATCGCGAAGCAGCGCGGCCTGCTTTTCGTGGACCTCTGCACCGCCCTGCCCGCCGGGGCCGCGCCCGCCCGCACTGACAATGGCATCCACCTCACCCCCGCCGGGCTGGATGCCGTGGCGGCGGCCGTCACGCGAGAGCTGGGCGTCACCGTCACCGGCCCGGCCCCGCAGCCGCTGCGCGAGGCCATTTCAGAAAAGAACCGGCTCTGGGCCTCGTGCTGGCGTCCGGCGAACTGGTCGTTCGTCTACGGCGACCGCACGTCCCAGCTCTTCGCCACCGGGGCGGATGGCAAGCCGAGCCTGAAGGAAGCCTTCGCCCAGCACCGGCCTCTCCTCGTTTCCGCGGACACCCGCATCGCCACGCTGGCCGCCGGCGGCACCGTGACGCCCCCGCCCGCTCCCGCGCCCGCCGCAGCCGAGCCCGCGCTCACCCCGCAGGAGGAGCAGGCCGCCTTCACCGTGGCGGACGGCTTCGAGGTGCAGCTGGTGGCCTCCGAACGCGAGGGCGTGGTGAAACCCGTCCAAATGTCCTGGGACGAGCGCGGCCGCATGCTGGTCGCCTGCTCCCCCGGCTACCCGCACCCCGCGCCGGGTGCCGCGCCGTCAGATTTCATCCTCATGGGGCAGGACACGGACGGCGATGGGAAAATCGACAAGACATGGAAGTATGCCGAGGGCCTCACCATGGTGAACGGGGTCGAGCCTGGCGACGGCGGAGTCTACGTGAGCGACTACGATGAACTGCTCCATTTCCGCGACACCGATGGCGACGGGCGCGCCGACGAGCGCCGCGTCATCCTCTCCGGTTTCGGCTACGGCGACACCCACCAGCTCATCAATTCCATCAACCACACGGACGACGGCTCGCTCTGGTTTTCCCAGGGCCTGCACGTCCGCTCGCATGTCGAGACGCCGTGGGGCATCGCCCGCCTCGACCAGGCCGGCATCTGGCGGCTGCGCCCGCGCACGCTGCGCATGGACGGCTACTTCAACCACGCCACCGCAGGGGCAAACTGCTGGGGCGTCGTCTCGGACGACTGGGGCCAGGTCTTTCACAAGTCCGGCGACCGCCCCGCCGGCTACTACAGCCAGCCCGGCCTCGTCCGCGCCGCCACCGGCTTCGCCCCGGCGGACTACGATCCCGTCGGCGCCATCATGAAATCAAAGCTGAAGACGACCGCCATCGACATCCTCGGTTCCACCGCCTTGCCGGACGCCCTCCAGGGCTGCGCCGTTCTCGCCGGGTTCTTCGCCAGCACCGTGGATGTCCACCGCCTCATCGACGACGGCTCCGGTTTCCGCACGGAGGAGCTGCCCAAGCTCGTTGTTTCGTCCAATAACGCCTTCCGCCCCGTCGATGTCAGCCAGGGCCCGGACGGAGCCATCTACGTCTGCGATTTCTACAACCCCATCATCGGCCACTACCAGGCCAGCTACCGAGATCCCAAGCGCGACAAGACCCACGGCCGCATCTGGCGCATCAGCGCGAAGGGCCGCACGCCCGCCAAACAGCCCGGCCTCGCTGCCATGGACGCGCCCGCCCTGCTCGCCCAGCTCCAGTCCCCGGAGCGCTGGACCCGCAACCAGGCCCGCCGTCTGCTTTTCTGGAAACCCACCGCAGAGGTCCTCCCCGCCCTCGACACCTGGATCGCCGCCACCACCGACGAGACCCTCCTGCGCCAGGCCCTCGGTATTTACGAGGCCCACGAGACCGCCCGTCCCGCCCTGCTCGCCCGGTTGTTGAAATCCGGAGACGCCCGCATCCGAGCCTACGCCACACGCCTCACTGGAGCCTGGTCCGGCCGACTGCCGGACGCCGTGGACCTCCTCCGCCAGAGCGCCGCAGATCCCGCACCTCGCGTCCGGCTGGAGGCCATCGTGGCGGCCACCTACGTGGAGAAACCCGAGGCTGTTGAGATCCCCGCCATCGCCTCCACCCAACCGAGGGACAAGTTCATCGACTATGCCCTGCGTGAGAGCGTCCGCGCCCTCCAGCCCCGCTGGCAGCCCGCCCTCGCCAGCCTCACCTTTGGTGGAAATACCGCCCAGCGCGACTTCGTCGTCAAGACAGGCAGCGCCATCACCCCGCCGCCCCATCCCGGAAAAGTGATCTACGATTCCCTCTGCCTGAACTGCCACCAGCCCAGCGCAGCCGGTCTCCCCGGCATCTACCCGCCCCTGGCCGGCAGCGAATGGGTGAATGGCGACAAGTCAGCACCCGTGAAAATGCTCCTCCACGGCCTCGCCGGCCCCATCACCGTCAAGGGCGACGCCTTCGGCACCGGCAACCCCATCCCCATGCCCCCCAGCGGCCTCAACGACCAGCAGATCGCCGACGTCCTCACCTTCGTCCGGTCAAGCTTCGGCAACACCGCCCCCGCCATCACACCCGACGAAGTCCGCACCCTCCGCGACCAGCACAAGGACCGCGCCACCCTCTGGACCGTCCCGGAGCTTCAGCAAGCCGGGAAATAAAGCGGGGCTCAGCCCTTCCCCTTCACCGCCTCCTTCACCACCCACCCGTTCCGCACCAGCGCCGCCCGGGCCGTTTCCTCGTCCCAGCCCGTCAGCTGGTGCACGATGCGGACCGCCCGGTCGCGCAGCTTCACGTTGGACGGGTTCACGTCCACCATCAGATTGCTGATCACCTTGCCCGTCCGCGCCATCGCCAGCGTGGTGAAAATGTTGAGTATCTGTTTGGTCGCCGTGCCCGCCTTCAGCCGGGTCGATCCTGTCAACACCTCCGGACCGATGTCCGGCGCGATCACCCGGTCCACCCGTCCGTCCTTCTTGAAGGCCGGGTTGAAGCACACCAGCACCGCGACCGCACCGCGCCGCTTCGCCTCCTCCAGCGCGCCCCAGACGAAGGGCGTGCGCCCGCTGGCCGCGATGCCCACCACCACATCCCGCGCCGTCACCCGGCGGAAGGCCACCGCCGCCGCGCCTGCCTCGCGGTCGTCCTCCGCGCCCTCCACCGGACTCCACAGCGCCGTGCGCCCGCCCGCGATGATCCCCTGCACCTGGTCCGCCGGTGAGCTGAAGGTCGGCGGGCATTCCGAGGCATCCAGCACCCCCAGCCGCCCGCTCGTGCCGGCTCCCGCGTAAATCAGCCGCCCGCCTTTCTCAAAGGCTGCGATGATTTTCTCCACCACCCACACCAGCCCCGCCGCCTCCCGCGCCAGCGCCGGCGGGAGCAAAGCCTCCTCGCCCAGCATCAGCAGCACCGCCTTCTTCAGCGGCATCGTGTCCAGTTTCATCGACCTCGGGTTTCGCTGCTCCGTGGGCGCTGCCGCCAGCGCCTTCACCTCCTGCACCGCCTCCACCACGGCCACCGCCGGCCCGGGCAGGGAAACCCCGAGACCCCGTGCCAGCTCCACCGCGCCCCACACACTCGGGCGCTCCAGCGGGGCCACGCGCGCGCCAGGCCACCGCGCCTTCAGCCGCGCCGCCACCTGGCGGGCAAAGGCCGGCTGCTTCATCAGCACTCCCCCCGAGAGAACAAACTCAACCTTCTCCCCTTTGGCCGACAGGCGCGATGCACATGCGATCCCGTCCTCCACCAGCGAGGCCGCCGCCAGCTCCAGCAGGTCCAGCGCCATCGGGTCCTTCTGCCTCGCCGCGGCAAAGACCGCCACCGCCACCCGCGCGATCTCGTCCTTCGCCGCCATCATGCTCCACGGGATCAAATCCTCCGCATCATTCAACTGCAGCTCGCGCAAAATCTCCGCCCCCAGCCGCGGCCACTCCGCCGCATGGTCAAAGTGGGCCATCAGAGCCTTCAGCGCCCGCTGCCCGATGTCGCACGCGCTCCCCCGGTCGCCGATGACGTGCCCGCGCCCGCCCACCTTCGCCGTGCGCCCGTCCGCCGCCCGGCCAAAGCAGCACGACCCCGTCCCGCTCAGCACCAGCACGCGCGCGGCCGGTTTTCCTGCGGGCTTTCCCGCCGCCAGCGCCGTCTCGAGGTCGTTCGTCGCCAGACACGGCACTCCGGGCCATTGACGCGCCACCGCCGTCCTCACCCGCACCACCTCAGCCTCACCCCGCACCCCAGCAAGCCCGATCCCGATTCCCCCCGGCCGCCCTGGCAGCTGCCCCGCTATGCCCCGCAGCAGCTCTGCCAGCTTCTTGTCCGTCAGCAGCCGTACATTCGCCGGCCCGGTCTGAAATTCCGCCACCACCTTCCCCCCACCATCCACTCCCAGCACCGTCGTCCGCGTCGCCCCCCCCTCGATCCCGAGGAGAAAAGTCCCGCCCTCATTCGCTTTCGAAGCCGTACGTTTCATCGCCCCCATCCTGCCCCAACCACGCCCGCTCCGCCAGCCCTACTTCCCAGCCGCCTTCTTCTTCTATTCTCCCTTACCCCCCAAGCTCACCCGGTCCCGTCATCATTTTTTTTCTCCATCCCCGCGACCGCATCCATTCGCATCCCAGCCCGGCGTGCCTGCCCATTCACCTGAATATGAAAAAACCGGAGCAGGTTTCCCCGCTCCGGTTTCGCATCAATCAGTGAACAAAAACTCTCTTAATACTCGTAACCGCGCTCACCGTGATCGGTCTGGTCGAGGCCGGTTTCTTCATCCTCAGGCGTGGGGCGCAGTCCGAAGACCAGCTTCACGACGTAGGCGATGACCACCGTGGCGACCACTGCGAGGACGATCGTGACACCCATGGCCTTGAGCTGGGGAATCCAGACCTGGCCTTTTTCGACGAGGGCCGCGAGGCCGTTCTTCGTGGCGTAGGAACCCACGAGGTTGGCATTGACGTCCTTGTCGGTCAGGATGCCGGTGACCAAGGCGCCCAGCGTTCCGCCAACCGCGTGGATGCCGAAGGTGTCGAGAGCGTCGTCATACTTGAACCAGTTCTTGAGCTTGGTGCAGGCAATGAAGGGGATGAGACCGGCGAGGATGCCGATGATGAAGGCGCCAGTGGCGTTGACGAAACCGGCGGCTGGAGTGATGACCACGAGACCGGCGACAGCACCCGAGCAGAAGCCGAGGATCGAAGCGTGTTTGCGGGTGATGAGTTCCAGAAGAGCCCACACAAAGCTGCCAACAGCGGCGGCGATGGTGGTGGTCATGAAAGCGTTTCCAGCGATGCCGTCAGCGGCGACAGCGGATCCGGCGTTGAAACCATACCAGCCGAACCAGAGCATCCCAGTGCCGATGGCTACGAGGACCATGCTGTGAGGAGGCATCGGAGTCTTGCCGTGGCCTTTGCGCTTGCCGAGGATGAGGCAGAGGACGAGAGCCGACCAGCCCGAAGACATGTGGACGACCGTTCCGCCGGCGAAGTCGATGGCGGGGATCGCGGCGTCACCGTTCCAGACACCATTCATGAAGCCCGTCACACCCCAGACCATGTGGGCGTGAGGGAAATAGACGACCAGCATCCAGAGCGTCATGAAAACCATGAGCGGCACAAATTTCCAGCGTTCAGCCGTGGCACCCACGATCAGGGCCGGGGTGATGATGGCGAACATGAGCTGATACATGCAGAATACATTCTGCGAGACCCAGTAGGAGTAGTCGCCGTTGGGCGCTCCCGTCACTCCCTTGAGGAAGAAAAACTCAGAGCCGCCAATGAAGGGGCTGGCGTAGCTTTTCCCGAAAACCCAGCTGTAGCCGAAGGCGAACCAGAGGATGGTGACCAGACCGGCGAGACCGAAACACTGCGCCACAACCGAGAGGACATTTTTAGTCCGGACGAGGCCGCCGTAGAAGAGGGCCAGACCGGGCAGGGTCATGAAAAGAACGAGGGCCGCAGCGGCCATCATCCAGGCATTGTGGCCGGGGCCGGAGCTGGTGATGTTGGGCGCCCAAGTCTTCCCGTCGGCAGAGGCACCCGGGGCGCCGTTGCCGATGTAGGCTTCGAGGTCGGCCAGTCGCTGCTCAGTCGTCGCAGCAGCCGGAGCCGCCGCCACCTCTGGTGCTGCGGGTGCGGCAACTGGGGCCGGAGGAGCCGGGGCCGCCGGATCTTGGGCGTTCGCTGGCGTCGTGTTTCCCAGGAGAAGTAGTGCCACCGCCGGGAGAGCGAGAAGCCATTTTTTCAAGTGTGATGTCATCGTCATGGTTGGTAGGGTTGTTTGATTGAGCGCTTCAGCAGCCGTCTGCGCGGTGCCGGAGAACGGGTGGTCTTTCAGCATCGATTCGGTAAAGCAGGAGCCATGCCAGGTTCCAAAACTGGTCGGATTTTCTCCTCTGCTTGCCCTCCGCCTCTGGCACCCTTATGGCTGCTCATGGCTCCGTCTGCAATCATCCGCTCCCCCCGCCGTCTCATCATGCCCGTCGTCTGCATCCTGCTCGCCCTCACCGGGTGGACTTGGGTCTGGCTTCGGGAAAGTCTGGAGCGCAACCTCTCCGCCTGGATCAGCACCGTCATCGCCCTGCTCCTCGCCGCCCTCCTTTTTATTTGGGCCGTTCTCTTTTCCGGCTGGGCCGGACGGACCCGCCTCATCCTGCTCGGCGCGGTCGTCGTGCTGGGCGGGCTCGGTGCGCTGACCTTGAAAAAAGTGGGCTCCGTCAGCGGAACCGGGCTGCCCCGTTTCGGCTGGAAATGGGCGAAACACACCGAACTGGCCGCCCCCGCCGCAGCCGAGGCCGCGGCCGTCACCCCGGTGCAGGCGCTGGATTTCCCGGAGTTTCTCGGGCCGGGCCGGAAACAGGTCATCGAGGGGGTGAAGCTCGCTCGAGACTGGGCAGCCCGCCCCCCGCGCGAAGTCTGGCGGCACCCGGTGGGCCTGGGCTGGAGCGGATTCGTCGTCAGCGGCGGACGCGCCCTCACCCAGGAGCAGCGCGGGGACCAGGAGCTGGTCACCTGCTATGACCTGGCCACCGGCAAGCTCCTCTGGTCTTCCGGCCACACCACGCGCTTCGTTGAGTGGCAGGGCGGCGACGGCCCGCGCGCCACGCCCACCATCACGTCTGACGGTAAAGTCTTTGCCTATGGAGCCAACGGCGCTCTCGACTGCCTCGACCTCGCCACTGGCACCCGGCTCTGGACGCGCGAGATTCTTGGCGATCTCAAGCTGGGCAATCAAACCTGGGGCAAAAGCTCCTCGCCACTCGTTTATGACGGTCTCGTCGTCGTCACCGGCGGCCGGGGTGCCACCCTCGTGGCGTGCGACCGCGCCACCGGTGCCATTCTCTGGAAATCAGGCGACTCCGCCCCCAGCTACGCTACACCCGTGCTGGCCACCCTCGCCGGTACACGGCAGCTCATTTCCTTTAACGCCTCCACCCTCTCCGGGCACGATCCCGCCACCGGCGTCATGCTCTGGTCCCAGGACTGGGGCTCGGACAAGATGCCCAAGGCCGCCCAGCCCGTCCTCCTCGACGGAGACCGCCTCTTCATTTCGGCCGGCTACGGCATGGGCTGCACCCTTTTCCAGTTTAAGCCCGGAGCCCCCGGCCAGCCGCCCGCCGTCACCGAACTCTGGCACAACATGAAGCTCAAAATGCAGTTCAACAACGCGTCCCTCCGCAGCGGACTGCTCTACGGCCTGGACGACGGCCAGCTCGCCTGCCTCGATCCCGCCACCGGCGACCGCCTCTGGAAGGAGGGCCGCTACGGCTCCGGCCAGTCCTTGATGGTGGGCGACCTCACCCTCGTCCAGGCCGAGCCTGGCTTCGTCGCCCTCTGCGAGACCACGCCCCAGTCCGTCAAGGAACTCGCCCGCCTCCGCGCCCTCTCCAGCAAAACCTGGAACAACCCGTGCCTTGCCGCGCCGTATTTGCTCGTCCGCAACGACCAGGAAGCCGTCTGCTACGAACTGCCGCTGGAGCCGTAGCGGCGGCACCGCCCGGGCTGGAGCCTCATCAGCCTTCCGGATCGTCCAAAATCTGCTGCAACCGCCCCCCGAGCACCGGAGAAAAGCGCCCCGGCCAGCTTTCGTCGATCAACTCCACAGAGGCCAGGTCCCGGAGGTGCATGCGATCCTTGTCACGAAAAGAGATCAGCTTCATCCGCACGAGATCCTCCAGCGGAACAAGTTCAAACCCATCGCCTTCTTCCGTTTTTCCGAGCAAAGGCGTGGGCTCGACAGCATCGGGAGTCGCCCGTTCGCCCGCCCACAAAATATGGACCGCATCCCTCACCCTGGCCTCAGGGCCATCCAGGAAAACATCCATGGCAGCGGCTTTCCCCAGCGAGGCCACCCGGCGGTGCACGAAGCCCGCGCCTTCCAGCGCTGCCCGCGCCAGCTCCATGTCCTCCCGGCGAAGGAGAATGTCCACATCCCGCGTGTTTCGTACCGCAGACGCATCCACTTTTGAAACCCAGGCTGCGACGGCATTTCCACCGATGACAGCATATCCAACGCCAATAGCGCCCAGAGCTTTGGCAGCCCGGTCAAGCCGGTTTTTGACGGATTCAATGCCTTGAGCCATGCGGAGCCAGGAGACCGGAGCGAGAGTAGCGGAAGCACTCATGATTGCCAATCTAGAGCGAAGCCGGGGCTTTTGCCACCGTGAAATTGGCCCGGTTCCACACACCACTTTCGGTGTCTTTTTCATTTGAGGCATCGCGCCTCTCCAGCAAAACTTGGAACAACCCGTGCCTTGCCGCGCCGTATTTGCTCGTCCGCAACGACCAGGAAGCCGTGTGCTACGAGCTGCCGCTGGAGCCGTAGAGGCGGCACCGACCGGGCCTGGAGCCTCATCAGCCTTCCGGATCGTCCAAAATCTGCTGCAACCGCCCCCCGAGCACGGGAGAAAAGCTGCCCGGCCAGCTTTCGTCGACCAGCTTCACAGAGACCTCAAGTGCATGAGGGAAAGGGAATAGCACGAGCGCTTATGCTGGCATCCTTACAGATCAAGCCGTGCTAAAACTTCGGGGACACTCAATTGATGATGGACCGCAACCTCTCCAAGGATCGCACGCAGAGTGCCGGGTTTTAGTGGATCGTGGGCTGGAAGCGTAAGATGATGCTGCCCCGCACGATCTGTGACAAGCCTGCGATGCGATCCCACTTGCCTCGAACATTCGTATCCAAAGGCCCGGCGCAAGGCCTTTTCCAAGTCTGGCGCTGAAACATCCCTCGGAAGCTTCATGCGAGCGAAAATACCTCATCCACCACGCGATGCAGCCGGATGACCGCAGGGGCATCCCCCTCATCAAAGTGACAGTGAACAGCTTCACGAACAGCCTCTTTCAATGCAACCCAGGTCTCCGCCTGCGTGACAATCGACTGTCCAAGCGCACGCGCGACGAACCCCCCCTCGGATTCGTCTTCTGTGACCTCGAAGATAAGTTCTTTCATGGTGCCGCAGAATGACACCGCAGGACTTGATTGACAAGTCCTGTCTGAGCGTGAACCGGGGCAAATCGAGCCGATGCCCCCGCAAAGATGGCGCTTGGTTCCCCACACCTCCCCCTCAGGAATCCACCTGGCCTCTCCGCCATTTCCCTCCTTGCCGAAAGCTCACACGCAGCCCACGCTGGGCGGGTGAAAAACGCCCACCTCTCCGCTTCACTTTTGCCCCTGCTCGCTGCCGCCGCCGTCGCTGTGGCGGGCCCGGCCCCCGTGCTCGACCACCAGGCTCTGCTGGACGCCCAGTCCTTCTGGGACAACCGGGACTGGGACTGGTACAAGGCAAACATCCCCTTCCTCGACACTCCGGATGCCGGGCTGAACACCACCTGGTACTACCGCTGGGAGCTGGTGACCAAGCACGCCGTCTACGGCTCGCCGAAGAGCGGCTACACTTTTACCGAGTTTATCGACAGGCCCTTCTGGTCCGGGAAATACGGAGCCATCTCCTGCCCTGCGGGCCACCAGATGTACGAGATCCGCTGGCTGCACGACGCCACCTATGCCCGCGACTACTCCAGCTACTGGTTCCGTGTGGAGGGCGCCCAGCCCCGCCGCTACGGCTGCTGGCTCCTTGACGGCATCCACGCCGCCAGCCTCGTCCACCCGGACCGGGACTTCATGGTCGGCCTGCTTCCGGATTTCAAAAAGAACTACGAGGGCTGGGAGCAGCGCCAGTTTGTGCCTGAGCAGGGCATGTTCTGGCAGAACGGGCACGACGATGGCATGGAGTTCAACATCAATTCCCGGCAGACTCAGGACATCCTGCGCGGAGCGAACGGGTTCCGTCCCGGATTCAACGCCTACATGGCCGCAGACGCCCTCGCCATCGCCGAGACCGCCACCCTCGCCGGGGACACGGCCACCGCCACCGCCTACCGCGAGAAGGCCGCCGCGCTGCAAAAGCAGATCAACACCCGCCTCTGGGACCCTGCACGCGAGTTTTATTTCCCCATGTCCATGAAGGAGGAAAAGGACAAGGAGGGCAACGTGGTGAAGCCGCTCACCCTCACCTACCAGTCCGGGAAATATGCGGGCAGCAACGCCGGCCGCGAACTTCACGGCTACCTGCCCTGGCAGTTCAACCTGGCCGCTCCTGGGCGCGAGTCCGCATGGCGTTTTCTGAAATCGCCGGAGTACTTCGAGGCCGCCTACGGTCCGTATACCGTGGAGAAAAACGATCCCATGTTTCTCCTGCAAAAGGGCTGCTGCTGGTGGAGCGGCCAGTCGTGGCCCTATGCCACCGCCCAGACCCTCACCGCCCTGGCCAACGTGCTCAACGGCCCGCAGCAGGGCGTGGTCACGCGGGAGGATTACTGGAAACTGCTGTGTACCTTTTCCAAGACCCACCGCAAAAACAACCGCCCATATCTCGCCGAGGCGGCCCACCCTGACACCGGCTCCTTCGAGGGGCACGATGCCATGGGCCACAGCAACCACTACTTCCACTCCTCCTTCTGCGACCAGGTCATCACCGGCCTGGCCGGCCTGCGGCCGCGGGCGGATGACACGCTGGAGGTGAATCCCCTCGCGCCTGCGGCCTGGGATTGGTTCGGGCTCGACCACATCCCCTACCGCGGCCACGAGCTGGCCATCATTTGGGATCGCGACGGATCGAAATACAAGCGCGGCGCAGGCCTGACCCTGCTGGCCGACGGGGAAAAAATCGCCTCCTCTCCCGCGCTTGGGCGTCTCACCGCCACTCTGGCCGCGAAGCCCGTGCCGCCCGCGCCGCGCCGGGTGAACTACGCCGTCAGCAACGACGGCGACTTTTTCCCCAGTCTCACCGCGTCCCACGAGGCAAAGCCCGCTGGTCTCGCCCAGGATGGCAACTACTGGTACGAACTCGCGCCGCCCAACCACTGGAGCGCCGAGGGTTCGGGAAATCCCAGCGACTGGCTCGCACTCGACTTCGGCATCGCGCGGAAAATCGACACCGTCAAAGTCCTCCTCCTGAACAACTCCGCCAAAGTCACCCTGGAGGCCGCCACTGGCGACACTTGGGAGCCCGTCGCCACTCTCGACCAGCCCGCCGGCCACCGGCCTGCCGTCTTCACCTTTCCGCCGCGCGAGGTGCGGAAACTCCGGGCCACCATCACCCCGCTGCCCGGCTCGTGGGTCGGTGTCACGGAGATCGAAGCCTGGGGCGCCGTCACCGGGCCCATCGCAGATCCGCCGCCGCCTCCGGGCCACCTCGGCGTGAAGGCAAAGGCCACCGCCTCCTTCACCAGCCAGTTCGACAAGGTTTCCGAGGCCAACGACGGAAAGATCAGCCTGCGCGTCGAGCCCCGCAACCGCTGGACGTGCTGGAGTTCCCCCAGCCCCACGGACTGGCTCCAGCTCGAGTGGCCCGAGGCCGTGACCATCGGCCGCTGCGACGTCCACATTTTCGACGACCACGGCGGCGTCCAGGCCCCGGATGCCCTGACGCTCGACTGGTGGGACGGCGCCGCCTGGCAGCCCGCTCCCGGCCTCGCCGCCACCCCGCCAAAACCGAAAGGCGGCGTGAAAAACACCTTCACCTTCACCCCGGTGAAGACCACCAAACTCCGCCTCACCTTCACCCACCACGGTCAGGCCCGCAGCGGCGTGAGCGAGGTGGAGGTGTGGGAAAAGTGAGGGAAGTGTAGCAATTTATACCCGATTATACACGGTTATAGCTTGATTCGTGTATAAATGGGTATATTCGTGTAAACATGGACGAAATCAGGAACCCGTTTTCACCAGGAGCTGGATCCCCACCACCAGAGCTTGTTGGGCGCGAGCCCATAATGGAGCAGGCACGCGTCCTCTTTGGTCGTGTCAAACTCAGACGGTCCGAAAAGAGCCTGCTGATGACAGGTCTTCGAGGCGTTGGAAAGACGGTGTTGCTCAATGAAATCGGACGGCTCGCAAGGGAGGGGGGCTACAGGACAGTGGCAGTTGAAGCCCACGAGGCCAAACCTCTGGGGCCGTTGTTGGCACCCCATTTGAGAAGCCTCCTTTTTGAATTGGACCGGCTGGCGGGAGCCGGTGATCGCGTTCGGCGCGGATTGAGAGTGCTCCGCAGCTTTCTTGGCGTTCTAAAATTCGAATATGAAGACATCTCCGTCGGCCTTGACGTGGAGCCGGAAAAGGGCGCGGCCGACAGTGGCGATTTGGAGGTGGATCTCCCCAATCTTTTTGTGGCGGTGGCCGAGGCTGCTCAAGAGCGGAACAGCGCCGTTGCACTGCTCATTGACGAGGTTCAGTACTTGAACCAGAAAGAATTGGGGGCCTTGATCATGGCAATGCACCGTGTCCAGCAATTGCAGCTCCCTCTCGTCTTGATTGGCGCGGGCCTGCCAATTCTGCCTGGCCTCGCTGGCGAATCCAAGTCCTACGCTGAACGCTTGTTCAGTTTTCCCGTTGTAGGCGCTCTGACCGAGGAACAGACGGCCAAGGCACTGAGCGAGCCCGCACAAGCAGAGCAAGTTGGGTTCGAGAATGATGCTCTAAAGGAGGTTTACCAACTGACCAAGGGCTATCCGTACTTTCTTCAAGAGTGGGGCTACCAGGCTTGGAACCTGGCTCCGACAAACCTGATTACCCTCCAAATTGTCCAGGATGCCACGGTAACGGCCATCCCCCGGCTGGATGAAAACTTCTTCAAGGTGAGGTTTGACCGCCTTACCCCCAGCGAAAAAAAATTCCTGCGAGCCATGGCTGAACTGGGCCCCGGTGGGCATCGCACAGGGGACATTGCAGAGTGCTTGAATGTCAAAGTGACAAGTATGGGGCCGGTCCGGGCAAAGTTGATAAAGAAGGGAATGATCTACAGTCCGGCGCATGGGGACATGGCCTTCACGGTGCCGCTGTTTGACGAGTTCATGCTTCGAGTGATGCCCGATCTCGCAGGCTGACCTCACAGGCCGCAGGCCGGCACGCGCGTACCGCCCTCTGTCATCCCCCTTGCCAAAACCTGGTCGCCCCGGTTATGATCCGCCGCCCATGAAACGACTCCCCCTCTCGTCTCTCGCCTTCCTGCTGTCCGGCTTCACTGCCGGGGCTGCCGAGTTTCCCTTCGCCATTTCCGGCCACAACTACATCCTCGTCACCACCGCGGCGACGTGGGCGTCGGCGCAGGCAGATGCTACGGGACGCGGCGGCCAGCTTGCCCGGATCAACGATGCGGCGGAAAACGCGGCCGTTTTCGCGAAACTTGCCACGCTCGGTGTGACCACCACGGCGGGGGACGGCGGTGGTGCCATTTATGTCTGGCTGGGCGGGCAGGAAACGACGGAGGGCAGCTACTCGTGGGCCGACGGCACACCGTTCTGGAGCGGCGGACCGGCGGGAGCGACGGCTGTTTTTTCCTACTCAAACTGGGGACGGGGCTCCCTGCCCGGCGGCGGCGGGCCGGAGCCGGACAACTTCGCCGGCATCCAAAACCGCGCCGCCATGGCGCTCCAGCCGTGGCCTGCCGGGTCTCCCACCAGCATTGGCGTGGCGGGGCAATGGAACGACATCGCAGCCACGAATTCCCTGGCGTACCTCGTCGAGCTGCCGCCCTACGACGGCATCTACGCCACCTTTCAGATGGAGTGGGCCGGCGGCACCACCGGGGAGTTCAAAGCGCGTCTCTACCCCGAGCGCACTCCGGTGACGGTGGCCGCCTTTGTCGGACTCGCGGAGGGGAACCGGCCGTGGGTGGATGCCCCCCGGGGCCGGGTGCAGACGGCAAAACCGTATTTCGACGGCCTCACCATGCACCGCGTGATCAAAGATTTCATGATCCAGGGCGGCGACCCCGCAGGCAACGGGACGGGTGGTCCTGGCTTCGTTTTTTGGGACGAATTCAACCCCGCGCTCGTCTTCAGGAAGACCGGCCTGCTCGCCATGGCCAACTCCGGCCTCGGCACCAATGGAAGCCAGTTTTTCGTGACCACCAGCACCCCGCGCGGCCTGGACCACAAGCACACCATCTTTGGCGAGGTCATCTCCGGTTACACGGAGACCGTCCTGCCCATTTCCAACACCGCCGTGGGTCCAGCAGCAAACGGGGAGGCCAGCCGGCCCGTGCAGACGGTCAAAATAAAAGAGGTGACCATCAGCCGCGTGGGGGCCGCCGCCGCTGCCTTCGCCGACAACACTGCCCCGCTCGCCATCGGCAGGGAGGTCCAGATGGAGCCATCCTTCGATGCCCCCTCGGGCAAGCTCTCCGTCGCCTGGCCGCGACGCCTGAATGCCATCTACCAGTTCCTCGCCAGCCCGGACCTGGAGGCTTGGACCTCGCCCGGCAGCGTCTGGGAGCACGGAACCCTGGGCACCGGCCCGCTCGACATCACCGGGCTGAAGCCGGCGGCTGCCAGGAAACACTTTTTCAAGCTGGCGGAAATGAGGTACCCCGGAGCCTTCACCGCGCCGGACGATCCCCCCTTTAATCAAGACCTGATTCTGAACATGAGCGATGGGGTTTCACTCACCTGCACCTTCGCCATCCTCATCAATGGGGCGCACGGATACTGGGGCGTGACCGGCGCCCAGCCCAGCGGCTACATTTTCGTCGACGGCTGGGACAATTCCCCCATCGGCGTCCGCCTCGGCATGGTGAACCAAAACCTCGTCTGGAACACGGATGGCGGTGCAGTCGCAACCGACTACGCGAACCTCTTCCTCACCTTCACCTCCGCCACCGGAGGCACGTTCTACGGCCATTTCACCAGCGCCAGCGGCGGCCCCGCCCTCATGCCCCAGGGCGGCACTTTCACGCTCACTCCACTCGCGCCCTGACCTCTCAGGGCCGTCGCAGCCGGAAAAACGCCTTCGCCGCCCCTCCGTTCACCGGCAGCACCACCTCAGCCCCCTTGGTGGCGCGCGCCTCCGTCACGGTGCCCCATGTCGCCAGGTCCGCACTCATCTCCGGCACCAGCCCCCACTCCGCCGCAGGCCAGCGCAGGGTGGCTGCCGGAGCCAGGCTCAGCACTGGCAATGGCAGCACCTCGTCGCCGTCCCGCACGCCATCAGCATCCCGGTCCAGCGCCATCCGCTGGCCGGAGCCTGGCGGCACCCCGGTCAGCGTCGCCACCGCCCCGCCTGTGATCAGGCTTTGCAGCGCCGCCTTCGTCAGCGGAGCGCCCCCGGCCAGGTCCGAAATGTAGTCCGCCGTGGCAGGCCGGTAGAGCCATGCCCGGCTGATCCCGTTCTGGGAGCCGGTCACAATGAAATCCGTATTCCCCGCCGCCGCCTGCGCCTCCAGCAGCGTCCAGTCCGCCGCCGCCGCCGCCAGCGTCCCCGCGGACACCGACCGGCAGTAACCGCACGCCGGCGCCGTCCCCGTATCCAGGCAGTTCACGAACGCCTGCAGATTCCGCTTCCTCGTCGTGTCTGTGGCAAAGCTCCCAAACACCGGCCTTGAGAGGAACGTCACCAGGTCGGCATCGCTCCCGTCATGTACATAGCCGAACCCGCTCAGGGAAACCGTCGTCGCACTCTTCACGAAGCCCCGTTTCTGGTACACATTGCGCAGTTGCGGCACCTTGAATGATTGCGGCTCCTGCAGCGCCGCCGCCGGGATCACCAGCGCGCTCCCGCCCGTGGGCAGGGCGTGGCACGTGTTGCAGCTCAATCCCGACTGATACTCCTCGTTCAGGTACGTGTTCCTCCCGGCCACCGGATTTCCATTTTCAAAGGTCGCAGGCAGCGTGCGGTCCAGCTTCTGGTTTGGGTTCGGGTGAAAGACCATCGTTTCCACAAACGCCTTGAACGACGCCAGATCCGCCGCACTCAGCACCGTCCCGCCCAGCAGCCCGGCGAAGGCCCCGTTAAAATGATCAAACGTCGCCCGGTCCCCCCTCCAGTGCAGCGGGTCCATCCCCTTCAGCCCGCGCAGCGTCTGCGTCGTCATTGGTCCCTTCATCGGATGCAGCTGCACCGTGTTGCTGATGCCGAACTGCGGCAGCGTCGTCGTCACACTCACCATTTCCCCGCCTGGATCACCCAGGTCCCACGCCAGATCGTCCCGGTCCCCGTCGATGTGGCAGGACGCACACGACTGCGTCCCGTTCCCGGACAGTTTCGCATCGTACAAAAATCCCCTCCCCTCGCGAATCACCTGCGGCGTCGGGTCCGCCATCCCGCACGGCTCCTCCCCCAGCACCGCCCCCGTCAGCCCGTTCACCACCATCAGCGTGTTCGAGATCCGGTTCGCCACATACAGCCGCCCCGTGCTCTGCTGCCACGCCAGCCCGCGCGGCCCGCGCTTCACCCGCGTCGGGTTCGCCGTGCCTGCAGGCGGCCCCGTGTCCACCCGGGAGACCACCGCCCCTGTCGCCGCATTCACCCGCGCCAGACGGTCCGTCCCGAACGACGCCACCCACACGTGCGCGCCTCCCGGCTCAAAGACCAGCGCCGCCGGTTGCGCCACCGCCGTAGCCAGCGCCGCCGGATTCGGAAACAGCGCGTAGTTGATCCCCGCATTCAGGTCAAACGGCGTCACCCCCGGCGTCGCTCCCGTCGTCACCCGCGTCAGCCGGTTGTCCACGGAGTGCCCCTTCTGCACTGGCTCAAACCGGACCAGATTCCGAGCCTCCGTGTTTGCCACCCACAGCTCGCCGCTCCCGCCAGGCCTCGCCGCCAGCGCGAAGTTGACCGTCCCAGTCCCCTTGAAGTACCTCACCACCGCCAGCGTGGAAACATTGATCTCCGCCACGTCATTGTCCGGCATGTTCGGCTTCGGGCTCAGCCGGGAATCATCCGCCGTCACCACCAGGCTCGTGTCCGGAGCCGCCGGCAGCGCCGTATTCGTCGGGGCAGGCTGCGGCGGTGCCAGGTCAAACGGCAGCAGAGTCGTCCGGTTTCCCGAAAGCTTGAAGGCTGCATACACCCTGTCCCCCGTCTCATTCACCGCCAGCGCCCTCGGGTACTGCCCCTGCAGGGAAACAAACACCGTCTCCGCCCGCGTCGCCACGTCATAGACGCGCACCCCGTTGCTCCGCGAGCAACTGACAAACGCCCTCCCACCGGCAAACACCACATCCCCCGGCTCATCCTTGCACGCCAGCGTCGCCGTCGCCGCCCCCGCCGCCACAGACACCACACTTACGCTGTCAGAGAGTTCATTCACCACCCAGGCCTCGTCATTCGACACCGCATTCACCGCCACCGGATCCAGCCCCGTCCGGATCTCCCGGATCAGCACCGGAAGCGCATTCCCCGCATTCGAGACATCAAACACCGACACCCTCGCATCCGGCGTGTTCACCACAAACAACCGCGTCCCATCCGGCGACAAACACACCGGCCTCGTGTGCTGCGCCTCAAAATTCACAAACGTCCCGCTCGCCTGCCCGAAGGCAGCACAGGCAAACAACGGTAGAACCAGGAGGAATTGGTAACGCATGCCGGCATCATCCCCGATCACACCAGCCCTGACAAGCTTTTCCGCCCATCCTCAAGAAACGCCCCGCCCACTTCCTTCCCCCTCATTCCTTGATTCACGGTTTTCCCCCGCCACCCACGGGCGCGCCGCGCCTACGAAAAAGCGGGAACCCCGAAGGATTCCCGCTCTCGTAAAACGACTTTTCCCGGGTCGCTATCAGGCTGGCTGCGCGGACTTCTTCATCTTCTCGGCCATGGCCGCTTTCGCGTGAGCCACGAGGTTCGAGAAGGCAACGGCGTCGTTGATGGCCATGTCAGAAAGTACTTTCCGATCGAGTTCGATCTTGAGCACTTTCAGACCTTCCATGAAGCGGCTGTAGGTGATGCCTTCCTGGCGGGTGGCCGCATTGATACGCTGAATCCACAGATTGCGGAAGTTGCGTTTCTTGGTCTTGCGGTCACGGTAGGCCCAGGTCTGGGCTTTGTAGAGCGCGTCCTTGGCGTAGCGGAAGAGCTTGCGGCGTGCGCCGCGAAAGCCCTTCGTCTTCATCAAGACACGTTTGCGCCGTTTGCGGCTGGCGGGGCCGTTGGTTGCACGTGGCATTTCTTGTGTTTACTCCTGAACGGGTTGTTTTTTAGTTAAACCAGCCGTCTCTCCCGTTCGGAAGCCCTCATTTTCGGAGAGCCAGGCGGCATGGTAGGTTTTGCAGGCTTTCGCTTTTTACGCGAAGGGCATGTTCTGCTTCACAGCCCAAGCGTCTACTTCCGCGACCAGGCCGACTTTGGCGAGGTTGCGTTTGCGCTTGGCACTCTTGCGTTGCAGAAGGTGCCGCCGGCCCTGTTTACGGCGCAGAATCTTCCCCGTCCCGGTTATTTTGAACCGTTTCGAGACTGACTTGCGCGTCTTGGCTGTTCCAGGCTTTTGTGGCATAGAGGGCGCGAAGGTAGTTGGTCCCCGCCCCGGCGCAAGCAGTTTTTCAGACTTGCCGCCACTCATTTTCCCGGGCCCCCGTAGCAATGGGCACGTCAATGCGGTGGCGTCCGCGCCCCCCTCACTCGGCGCCTTCAGAAATCCCGGCCAGGATCACGTCCAGCAGCTCCTTGTGCACCTGGGTGGCCGGTATTTTCCCCGAGTTCTCCAAATGCGGGAAATCCCCCGCCAGCACCGGCCAGTCCCGCCAGTCCTCCGGGATGCGCCCGTGGGAGCCCTTCACCAGGTTCGCGTCCAGCGGGATCACGTCCATCAGGTAGCGGAAGCCCGCCTTCTTTTTCAGCAGCCTGGACCCCAGCGCCAGCTTCGGGTGCTTGATGGACGGGTCGACAAAAAGCTCCACCGGGTCGTAGCCCGGCTTCCGGTGGATGTCGACGGTCCGGGCAAAATCCGGGGCCTTCGCGTCATCCAGCCAGTAATAATACGTGAACCAGCTCCGCGCGTCCGACACGACCACGAAGTCCCCCGCCCGTGCGTGGTCCAGCCCGTCGATGGATTTCCACATCCCGTCGTAGACCTTCTCCACCCCCGGCGTGGCCAGCAGCGTCTCCTTCACCTCGGCCAGGCGCGTCTTGTCATTCACATAAACGTGCGCCAGCTGGTGGTCCGCCACCGCAAAGGCTGCGCTGGCCCCCGGGTCCAGCACCTCCAGCCCCTGCTCCTCCCGCACGGCGATCCACCCCTTCTCCCGAAACACCCGGTTCAGGTGCACCGGTCGGTTCACCGCAGTGATTCCGTATTCAGACAGCAGCAGCACCTTGATCGCCCGGTTTTTGTAAAACGTGATCAGGTCGCCCACCACGGTGTCGATGTCCCGGAGTACGTGCGCCACTGCCGGGTCATCCGGCCCCACCCGCTGCAGGTCGTAGTCCAGGTGCGGCAGGTAAACCAGGGAGAGATTCGGCCAGTATTTCTCCTCCACCCACTTGGCCGACTCCGCGATCCACTTGGACGAGGGCAGCCCGGCCATCGGCCCCCAGAAGGAGGGAAATGGGAAATCCCCGAGGTCCTCCTTGATCCGGTCCCGCAGGCTGGGCGGCGACGTGTAGATGTCAAAAATCTTGCCCCCATCCGCCTTGTAGATCGGCCTGGGTGTGATGCTGTAGTCCGCCGTGGAGTACATGTTGTACCACCAGAAGAGCTTCGCGCAGGTGAACTCGGGGTGCTTCCGCTTCACCTTTTCCCACAGCTTTTCCCCCGTCACCAGGTGGTTGCTCTGTTTCCAGAACTGGACCTCCGCCAGCGTGCGGTCATACCAGCCGTTGGCCACGATCCCGTGACCGGCCGGCGTGCGGCCGGTCAGGTACGTCGTTTGCATCGTGGTCGTCACAGCGGGCAGCACCGGCTCCACGGGCACCAGCTGCTTGCGCCGGAGCCAGGAAGTGATGTTGGGCGTATGCTGCCCCACATGCCGCGTCGTCAGGCCCACGATGTCAATGATGGCGATCCGACTCATGCCTGATTCTGCCCCGCGCGGCCCAAATGCCAAACGCCAATTTTCACTTTCGCGCCGTCAGGTGGTGAAAATCCCGCACGCGCCCAGCCGCACCGGCCCTGCGGCCACCTCGCGCCAGCCTTCAGGCCCGTCGAGCACTCGGCCGGGTGCCGGCAGCACCAGATCCACGGGCGTCAGGTTCAGGTTCGCCACCACGCGGCGCGCGCCTTGCGGCCCGGTAAGTTCCAGCCCGCGCACCCGGGCCACGCCCGTGTGCAACCGCCGCGCGCCCGCCGCCCCGGCCAGCAGGCGCAGCACCTCCAGAGACGGCGTGCCCGCCAGCCCGGCCGGCCCCGCTGTTTCAAACCACACGGCACTGGACACCCGCCCGCTCGCAATCACCTCCGTCACACTGCCCAGCAGCCACGCAGCGGCAAAGAGCGAGCCCTGGCGCGCATCCACCGCCCGCTTCCGCAGCAGCGCCACCGGCCCCACCCACAGCGGCTGCCCGGACAGCCCGGAGGCGCTGGCCAGCACTGCGGACTGCGCCTCCAGATTCTCCAGCATCGACTCAAAATCGAACGCATGCACCTGCGGGCACATCGGCACCATCCACGGCAGCCCGCCCCCGGGCCGGTTCCGGTTCAGGTCTGCAAAGTCGCGCCCCGGCGCCACCGCCACCAGCACCTCCCGGTTCATCAGCCGCCGCGCCAGCGCCGCCGGCTCGGCCCCCACCGCCGCCACCTTCACCCGCAGCCCGCTGCCTTCCAGCTGCTCAGCCAGTTCGGACACCGCGCACGCATCGTCCGCCGCCGCCTCCAGCAAAACAAGCGCCTCCGCCCCCAGCGCGCGCGCCACCTCCAGCCCGCGCCGCAGCTGCCCGTGCCAGTCCGGCGAGGAGACCGCCACGTCGATCATCAGCTGCCCCACGCCCGCCCCGCGCAATGCCGCCAGCTCCGCCTCCCCGAGGTCCACCTCCGGCGCCCAGCGCGTCCCCGTCACCGGCAGCGCCACCTCGGCACCATGCGCCTCCCAGTTTCCCGCCGCCGTCGACGGCACCTCCACCCCCGGCGTGCCGCGCCACTCCAGCCGCACCTCATTGCGCACCCGCTGGCCCGCCGTCTTTTTCAGCGGCAGCGCCACCGCATTCGGCGCAGGCTTTTGGGGCCCGGCGTAGGTTTTGAATGACCCGTCCGTCCAGTTCCGCTGGTCCTCCATCTCGTAGTCATCCCCCTCGCACCGCACCACCGCCAGCAGCCCCGGGGCCACCTCCGTCGTCAGCGCCCGCACATCGTAGAACGGCTGCCAGGGCGAGATCTCCGTCGGGAAACTCCCCTTCGTCACCCCGCCTGCCCCGTGCTCCACCACCACCCGCCGCCCCTCGTGCGCCAGATTCCCATGCAGCACACAGAGACCGGTCCGGTTCGTCAGAAACTCCCCGCCCGCCGCGCCGTCCATCACATAGGAGACCGTCCCGTCCACCTCCCCGGAAATGACCCCGCGGAAGCTGAACTCCAGCCCCTGCTCCGGCGATGCGCACACCGCCTCATACTCCACCCGGAATCCTCCGTCCCGCTGCTCCGTCACCAGCCCGGAGATGACCGGTTTCACCGTCACCCACCGATCCGTCCGCACGGATGGATACACCGCCCGCAGCACCTCCACGCCGGAGGCGCACACCTTCCGCAGCCAGCCCCACTCCGGGTCAAACTCCACCGTCACCGGTCCCGCATGCAGCCTGACCGGCGTCACCGGAGGCTGCGGGCCAAACACAAATTCATCCTTCATCTGCGGCATCACTGGTTCGTTCATCATGGAGGGGCGGATCAAAAATCACACCCGGCCCTCCCGCAAGCCCCCAGTTCCCCCATTTTCACCCGCCTCACGGACGGTGCCACGGACGCAGGCGGAAAAAACCGGCTCTCGTCCCGCCCGTCGCGGCAAATGCACTGCCTCCATCAGGGGAGTATTGCTCCTTCGCCAGCGCAACCCAAGGTCCGGCGGGATCCTCCGCAGCCTCCAGATCCCAGCACCGCGGCTCTGGCGACCACTGAAGGCTGACCCCGGGTACAATGAGCGGTGGTTCCAACCCAAGCGGACTCCCAATATACAGTGCTGAACGAACAATCGACAGCGCCGGCGCCACCACATCCAGAGCCGAATAATTGTCGAAAGTTGCCTTCGCCCCGTGCTGGACGTTGGCGGCCGAGTTGTCATAAATCAGGATGCCCGTGGTCCCGCGCGTATACGCCGTGCCCTGCGTCGAACGCACGATCGCGAGCGGCGTGACCAGATTCCCCAGCTCATACACCCGGCCTTCCAGATACGCCCCGTCGCCGAAAAACACGAACCGGTACGCACTGCCCTGCTCCAGCGTTATCTTCACCGCACCCGCCGGATCCACCACCCCGCCCGCCTCGCCACCCTCGGAGATTGTCGCCGGTTGCTCACCGGTAATCTTGTTGATGTCGATGTCCTTGTCATCCGTCTGGTAGGTAAAGGAATAGCCCGCCGTCTGCTGCAGCCCCACGCCAGGCTGCACCCTGGCGAAAAGACCCAGCGCATTTTCCCGGGCCGGATCCCAGTCCAGCACATCCACCGCGATGCAGAATTTCTCATGCACCACGTCCTGCCGGAGCAGTCCCCCGCGCCCCGGTCCGTACGCCGCAGAGTTCGGAGACCCATCCGCCGTCAACACCAGCTGGTTGTTCACCACCTGCTGATGCATGAAGGGCGCACCCAGCACCGAAAGCGGGTCCACCAGCGTCCACCCCGCCGAATTTCCATCGTTAAAGTCATCCGTCTGCGCGAACCCAGTGCATGCCATCACTGGCACAAGCACGGCGAGGAGGGGTAAAACCCGGAGAAATCCGGGGCGGACTGCTTTGAAGAGGGTTGGGTGCATAATCTTGGGGGATGAAACTGCCCATTCCATGCCAGATTTGCCCAACCAGTGCAAGCCGAAAGCGCTCCGCTTGCAGCCATTTCACTTCGAACCCGTCCCGCCCCCTCCACCAGACTGCCTACAGCCGCCGGTAGACCGTGTCCCCGTCCTCGTCCGGAGGCAGCATCCCCAGATTCACCAGAAACTGGTCCGCCTGATTGATCGTCGATTCATACAGACGCGGATGCACGTTAAAATTGAAAAAGCTGTGCCCGCAGGCGTCGTAGGCCACCAGTTCGCACGGGTTCCGGCGCCAGCGCATCTTGCGCGCCCACTTGCGGCTCGTGCCCAGCGGGATCAGCCGGTCCTGCGCCCCGTGGAAAAGGATCGTCGGCGGCAGCCCCTTGCGTGCGTGGCGGATCAGGCTCGCATCCTTCGCCGTCACCGCATCCGGGAACCGGTCCACGCCGAACCCCGTCTTGCTGTGCACGTCGAACACCGGGTCGAAGAGCACCAGCGCGTTCGGCGCACACGAGATTTCCTTCACGTCCTCAGGATCGTCAAATTTGTCCTTGAACACCGCCGCGCTCGTGATGATGAAAGCCCCGCCGGAGCCGCCCGCCCCCACGATGCGTTCCGGATCCACCCCCAGGTCATTCGCGTGGTAGCGCACCCAGCGAACCGCAGAGCGCGCATCTGCCATCGCCTCCAGCGGCCCCGTGTTGTGGCGGGAATTCACCCGGTAGTCAAACGCCACCGCCACGATCCCACGCGCCGCGAAGTGCAGGCAGTGCGGCGCAAATTGGCTCACCAGACCCGTGTCCCATGACCCGCTGAAGAAAAAAAGAATCGCCGGCTTCTTCTCCTGCTTGTTGAGCTTCGGCGGTTCAAAGACGTACGCCTCCAGCTCCGCTCCGCCTGCCTCCTTGTAGACATAGCCCCGCGCCTGCGTAAGCAGGGCCCGGTTGCGATCCATGACGGACGCGGCTCGGAGGGTTCTGGTTGGAGGGGCGCCGTGTGACGTCATGGTAAGCCTTGGAGGAAAAAAGATGCCCGGCAAGCACAGCCGGACGCCTTGAGAGGCCCCATCATCACCATGTCTTCCACTTCCTTCAAACATTTTTCATGGTCGAAGAGCAAAAAAGCAGCCAGTATGCCCGCCGAAACCCGTCCCCCTGCCATGACGCCACGCTCCATTTTCATTTTCACACTCCTGTCCCTCCTCGCCTTCGCCCCCCTCCGGGCGGCAGAAAAAATCGATGCCAGACTCCAGATGGACCTCGAGCGCGTTTACGGGGCATGGAAGACGTCCATGATCCAAAAGGACATCGACGCCTGGTCAAAACACACCGCCCGCGCCCGCCAGATGCAGGTGCGCAACCTCATCGTCTCCCAGAAGCGCGACTGGCCGCGCGCACTCTTTTCCCTCGCCCTCGCCCCGCCGGAGATCCGCGGACTCCGCCTCGCCGGCACCCGCGAGGTGGGAAATCAGGCACGCCTCATCTATTTTGGCACCATCGACTTTCACCTCGACGACCCCCGCACCCCGCCAGAAAACGCGCTCCTCATCGACTTTGCCCGCGAGACCACCGGCTGGAAATACTTCTCCAGCCGCTACCTGAACTTCACCCGCGATCCCGCCCTGACCGCCAGCGCAAAATCCGGAGACTTCTCCTTCCTGGACAAACCCGAGTTCGCCCTCACCGGCACCCCGCCGGCCGTGCCCAAGCCCTGCCCCATCCCCTTCTACGCCGGCCAGATCCAGGTCTCCTCCTACGGCTACGAGACCAGGGTCACCCTCGGAGATTTCCACGAGGACGCCATCAGCGACAACGAAACGACCAACATGATTCTCGGCGGCCTCCAGCGGGGAAACAACCCGCTCAAGATCGACCTCACCCCCATCCCTGGGCGCAAACCGGAGGAGCGCTCGGTCGAAATCGTCGTCTTCGTCGTCATCAGCAACGACACCAAATCTCCCGCCCGCGAAGTTTTCCGCTGGAGCCCGCCCACTCCCGTCGGCCTCCACTACGAGGTCCCCGTCCCCGTCAGCGCCATCAGCCTGGCCGACCCGACCAAGTCCAGGCTCATCCCCTCAAACTAAAGCCCGGTCCCCTCACCCAGCGCCAGTCTGCAGGGCGCAGGCGCTGAGGGCGGAGACCGGGATGTGGACTTGCTGGCCAGCTTACCTCTGCGGCGGGGCGGCTTCGCGGACTAGGGCGCCGTGGTCGTCGCTGAGGATGAGGAGGGAGAACTTTGTCACGCCCTCGATGCCTTTGGTGCTCAGTGTGGCGTAGTCGAATTTCCCGCGCAGGTCGGTGTAGCCGTCTTT
>JANOAS010000123.1:0-39238 GCA_031411255.1 bacterium | reverse complement strand
CGGTTTCGTCTTTGGCTCGACGAACCATACGGCCGAAGCAGTCGAAAAGGACGAGATCACGATCCCCGATTTCAACGCCACCATCGGCCAGGCTTTGGGCCTGCCATTAGAGGAAGTCGTGATGTCGCCAAGTAACCGTCCTTTCAAACTGGCGGACAAAGGCAAGCCGGCAACCTCGATTTTCGCCTGAAGCCTTTCGCATAATCGACCCCTTTCCTTTTAGTATGAGAGCCATTCTTTCTGTCGCGATGTTTGTAAGCCTTGCAATGACTTGCTTGGCTTCCGCCTCCCCACAAATCAAACAATCCTCCGTCGATCTGGACGCCCTGCTCGCCACCCATTGGCAATCCGCAGGCCTCAAACCGAACGAACCCGCCACCGACGAAACGTTTGTCCGCCGCATCTACCTCGATCTCGCGGGCCGCATTCCGACTTCAGCAGAGACGATCTCGTTTCTCGGTTCCAAGCAAGCCGACAAGCGCTCCGCTTTGATCAACGACCTGCTCGCGCGCGAGAGCTACGTCTCACACTTCTACAACTTCTGGGCCGACATCCTGCGGCAGAAGTCGCATTTCGTGAACACCGCCGGCGTCGTGCCCGCCGCGTATGCGAAGTGGATCAAAGAGAGCCTGCGCTCGAACAAGCCCTACGACCAGTTTGTGCGCGAGATGCTCTCGGCCAAAGGATACTGCTGGGAGAATGGCGCCATCGGTTACTACGGTCGCGATCCCGAAATGCCGCTCGACAACATGGCGATCACCACGCGCATCTTCCTCGGCACGCGCATCGAGTGTGCGCAGTGCCACGATCATCCGTTCGACAAATGGAAGCAGACGGAGTTCTACCACCTCGCGGCCTACACCTATGGCAACAAGTCCGTGAACGAGGCGCTCGGCGGAGTGCGCGATGCGTTCAAGGCGCGCGAGCAAATCATTCTCGATGACTTCAAACGCGAGAAGGCCGCTTCCACGGACGGCGGCAAAGCGGCGGAGAAGCGCCAGCAGGCGCGCATGGATGCCATGGAGTTCCGCCCCGTGCTTAACATCATCCGCCACGGCATCGGCCAGCTTCTCAGCCCCATCGGCATGGACCGGAAACAAGACGCCGTGTTGAAGCTGCCCTTCGATTTCAAACAAGACGACGGCAAGCCGGGTGAGGTGATGACTCCACGGACGATCTTTGGCAACGCGGCAGAGTTGAGCGCTGCCGATGATCGCGCCGAGGTCTTCGCACGCTGGGTGACTTCACCTGACAACGCGTCCTTCAACAAAGGGATCGTGAACCGGCTGTGGAAGAAGATGTTCGGCGTCGCGTTGATCGAACCGCTTGATGAGTTGCGCGATGACACGAAGGCGATGCTGCCCGATGTGGAATCGTATCTGGAAAAGCTCATGGTCGAGCAGCACTACGACATGCGTGCTTTCCTCTCCGTGATTGCGAACACCCGGGCGTATCAGTCAGTCGTTGGGGCGGACGAGTCCGCGCGCGGTGATGTCTATCACTTCCAGTCGCCCGTGTTGCGACGGATGACCGCAGAGCAAGTGTGGGACTCCATCGTCGCACTGGCCAACCACGAGCCCGATGCCCGCGATCTCGCACGCGAAGCCCGCGACGAGCGACGCATCGCCATCTCGCACATGGTTTGCGATGCGTATCTAAACTACGACGGCAAAGCGACCGTGGACCTCGGCTACGCAAGTCTCGCGAGTGAAAAGGCGATTCAAGCAAAGGAGAAGATCGCTCGCGAGGCGGAGGTCATCGCGAAACGCCAAGGCGACAAGGCGCGCGAAACCGACCTGCGCAACGAGATCGGCCGCCTCAATCGCGAACGCAACGAGGCCTACGTGCGTGATTTTCTGACGCCCCTCCTCACGAACCTAATGCGGAAAAAAGGCGGGCCGAACGCGAAGATCACCGAGGACGAAACCTACAAGCTGAACTCAAACCCTGCGGTGTTAGCCGTCGAGACCTGGCGCAAAATGCATGTTCCCGGCTACGGCCCCGCACCAAAGACCACCGCCGAAATGGAAGCCGAAGCCGCCACCGAGAAGCAACGTCTCACCGCCCTCGCGACCAAGCTTGGGTTTGCCGACAAGCAATGCGCGGAGTTCATCGCGTATTGCACCAAGGCCAACAGCGTATGGCTCCGCGCCAGCGAACTCGAAAGCCCCGCACCGCGCGGCCACTTCCTCCGCACCATGGGCCAGAGCGACCGAGACTTCGTGGAGAACGCGAACCCGAACGCCTCCATTCCGCAGGCGCTCGCGCTGATGAACAGCGACCTCATTTCACCGAAAGGCCTGTTCTCGCCCTACTCACCGCTGATGCATTTTGTCGCCAACTCGAGCGACAGAATAGACTCCGTTTATCTCGCCCTGCTCTCCCGGCATCCCACTGAAGCGGAAAGGAAAATCAGCCAGCCCAGCGATGCGACAGACATCTCCCGCCTCATCTACGCGCTGCTGAACACGAAGCAGTTCATCTTTATCCAGTAGGCAGCCCACGATTAAACCCGCACATCCCCTGCCCCCGTCACCCCGATGGTGAAATCGCTATCGCATGGGCCTGGATCCCGACGCGGTCTCCGGCCACATGGCGTTCTACACGAGCAGCGATTTGAAAAAATGGGAATGCCAATCCATGCAAGACGAGGATGACGGGGGCGTGGACTTCCGCTTCTACCTCGACCACGCGATCTGGGAAGGCTTCGTCAAGAACCTAAGATTGGCAAGCGCCGCGACATCGCGCCCCCATCGGCGAGATCGCCCACGGCACGCTCGGCGGCGCTGATGACAGCGCGCAAAGCATGCAGCCCTGCAAGCTGAATTCCATATGGCAGTAGAAGGGGGGATGCGCTGACTTCCTCGAAGACGAGTGTCTTGCGATTTTGGCTCCCATTTCAGATTTAGAGGCATCGGGGGCAGGGTTCAAATTTTGACAAACGCGGATCGCCACCAAGCCCGAGTCACCCGTTGAGCGGAGAGTTTTACCGCGGGCCGTCTCCGGGAAGCAGTTGCTGGCCGGACCAGAAGGCCCGGTGGGTCGCGGGGGCGATCTCACGGTTGCCAGGCGTCGGACTCGGCGAGCCGTGAGCCGATGGAGGTGACGCGCTGGTCTGGGGGAGGGCGGTGCAGGCGGGGGAGGTGCGCTGGGAGGACCGAAGGGGGCGGAATCGGGATCAGTTTTCGTGACTCGACAAAAAGGGCGAGCGGCTCGCGGGCGGACCACCGGTGCGGGCTGCGGAGTGAACCGCGAATGAAGGAGCCTTGGCGCGGGAGTTCCATGAGGCAGCACGACTCCCTCGCTTGGATTTTCCTTTCCTCCATTCGCGTTTAATCGCGGTTCACTCCGCAGCCCGCATCACGGGTACAGCGCCCGGTAAAAGCGGCGCCGCGTGGTGGTGGCGGCGGGGTCGTCGCAGGTGAAGGAGCCGTCGGCGGCGGCTGTGGCGGTGGTGAGGGTGGTGAAGGTGAGCAGGTCTGTGGAGGCCTGGACGCGGTGGACGCGCAGGGCGGCGCCGAGGAACTGGACGCGCTGCGTGCCGCCGGGCAGCACGGTGGTGCTGGTGACGCGGAGGTCGGGCACGACCGGGGTGATGGACCCGCCGCCGGCCAGAGGGTAGGAGGCACCGGCGAGCCAGGCGTTGGCCGGATCGCAGGAGTTGTAGAAAATGGTGAACCCGTTGCCCGTGACGGAGGCGATCTGGGGCAGGCCGCCGTCGAGCAGGAGTTGATCGACGTAAAGGGCCGCTCCGGGCGTGGCGTTGCCATCCGTGAGCACGAGCCCCTGGCCGGCGGCGAGGCGCAGGGATTTCCAGGCGAAGTTGGCCACGTAGCCGTCAAACGTGGCCCCGCCATTCACCCCGGGCAGCGCCATGGTGTGCGTGCCGCCGCCGTTAAAGAGGAGGTCTGACAGGCCGGTGGTCCAGGTCGCGTTTTGCAGGCTGCCGTTGATGAAATCTCCACTCACGATGAACCGGTCCCCGGCCCCCGCTGTGACGCGCCCGGCGGGGCCGACGATCCAGTCGGTGAAATAGTTGCTCGACGGGTCGCTCTCGTAGTGGCCGTGCTCGAAATACGGCCCGGTGAAGCGGACGACGGTGTCGGTCGTCTTGATGTGGCCGCGGTTGACAAAGGTGCCGTCCACCACGGTTTCCGCTCCACGGTATTCGATGAAGGCGCCCTCCGGATTCACCCGTGTGCGCGTGGGCGGCGCCACACTGAGAGCGGCCAGCCCGAGCAGGACCGGTACGGCCGCTTTCATGGAAATGGGGGAGCGCATGGCGGTGGGTGGGCGTGCGGCTCAGGCGGCGCGGGAGCGGCGGCGGCGCGCGGCGAGGGCCCCGGCGGCGGACAGCGAGAGGAGCGCGGAGCCCGGCTCGGGCACCGGCGCGAGGAACCCGCCGCCCGCCAGCCCGAAGCGGCCGCCGCCCAGGTAGGCGTTGGCCGCGGCTGCGGGATCGTAGTAAAGGTTGAGCCCGTTTCCGCTGATGGCGCCGACCTGCGCGAGGCCGCCCCCGAGCGCCAGCTCCCGCACGTAGAGCGCCCCGCCGGGAGCGCCGCTGTCGGTGAGGTTGAGCGACTCTCCCTGCCCGAGGCTGACCCGGCCCCAGGCGAAATTCGCCGCGAAGCCCGCCAGCCGCTCGCCGCGGTCCAGTCCGGTGATGGACAAATCATGCGAGCCGTCGCCGCCGGAGAAAATCAACTCTGCATCGGCCGTGTCCCAGCTCATGGTGACGATGCTGGTGCTCTGCAGGTCCCCGGAGAGGAAGAACTGGTCGCCCTGCCCGCCCACCCACGCGCCATTGGTCCCTATGCTCACGTCGTTGAAATAATTGGCCGCCGGGTCGCTCACGTAGGTGCCGTTTTCCGTGTAAGTCCCGGCAAAGATGATGACGCCGCCCGTGTTTTTCACGATGCCGTTGTTCACTACATTTCCGGTGAAGGTGGCGGTGCTCCCGGTCACGCGGATCGTCTTGCCGGCGTTGTTCGTCACCGGTCCGTTCACCGTGGAGTTCCCCCCGGCGAAGGACACGCTCCCCGCGTTCGTCAGCCCGGCGGCCCCCGTGCGCACCGTGCCGTTGCCGCTGATCTGGCCGTTGTTCGTCATGGCCTGGCCGTTGTTGTCAAAGGTGCCGCCGTTCAGGCTGATGACGCCGTTGTTCGCCGCCAAGCCGGAGGTGGCCACCACCTTCGCCCCCGCGCCGGCGGTGATGAGGCCGCCCGCAGCGTTCGTCACGGTGGCGAACCGCAGTGTGCCGCCCACGGCCTCGATGGTGCCGCCGCTCGCATTGTTCACGGCCGCGCCCACATTTCCGAAGCCCTGGATCGTGCCCGTATTCGTGACGGCGCCGCCCGCCAGCGAGGCGGTCAGGCCGCCCAGCGTGGCCACGCCCGCGTTCGTCCACGCGCCGGAAATGTTCATCGTGCCGGCGCTGACTTGCATCCCGCCATTGTTCACCAGCGGCGCGCTGACGAGGCCCGGGCCGACAAGGTTTCCGCCCGCCGCATTGGTCAGCGTGCCGGGGCCGGTGACCGCGCCGGAGTTCAGGGAAATGGTGCCGTTGTTCGTGAGGCCGCCGCCATTGAGTTGCGCTTGCAGCCCCGTCGCCACGGTGAGGTTGCCATTGTTCACCGCAGCCGCACCGGTGAAGACCATGTTCCCGCCGGATCCGGTGATGAGGGCATTGTTGGTGAACCCGCCCGCTCCGCCGATGGTCCCGTAGCCATTCACGGTGGCGTTGTTCACCGTCGCCCCGGCCCCGCCCAGCGTGCCGCCGTAGAGAGTCACGGTGCCGGAATTGTCCAGCGTCTGTCCGCTCCCCGCCGAGAGTGCGACGCCCGTGCCAATGCCCACGGAGCTGTTGTTCAGCATCCCGCCTCCCACAGCCAGGCTGGCGCTCAGCGAGACGGAGCCGTTGTTCACCAGCGATCCATTATACGTGCCGCCGCTGTAGCTCAGCGTGCCGATGTTCGTCACCGCGCCATTCAGCGCGCCACCGCTCATGGCCAGGAAGCCGTGGTTCGTCAGACTTCCGCCCGCGCCTGGCACCGTCAGCGTGCCGCCGCTCAGCGTGTAGCTGCCTGTCGCACCGACCGTGAGCTGGCCGGTCACCGTGTGCGCACCAGCTGACTGCTCGAAGGACGCGCTGGCTCCGCCGACATTGACATTGAACGAATTCAGGACACCCGTCCCGCGCAG
The DNA here is from genome assembly GCA_031411255.1 of bacterium. Classification (GTDB taxonomy): domain Bacteria; phylum Verrucomicrobiota; class Verrucomicrobiia; order Verrucomicrobiales; family V1-33; genus JANOAS01. The sequence continues at coordinate 33,037 of JANOAS010000123.1, read as the reverse complement.
CCGGTAAATGCCGCTCACGCCGCCCACCCGGCCCACGATGAGCGTGCTGACATCGTGTGTCCCGCCATCCTGTGTGAACTGCCCCGCGCCGGCCCCGCCCACGTTTGTCGTGCTCGTCGTCATCGACCCGCCCGTGAGCGTGATGGCACCAGTGCCGACTGTGCCAAAGCCCGCCCTCAGGTTGGAAAATGTAGAAGTGCCCCCGCTCTGCACGAACTCCCCTGCTCCATCCGTCCCCAGGTTCGCCGCGATGGGCTGCCCCGGCCCGCCGGCCAGCGTGCCGGAAACCAGATTGTACCGTCCCGTGCTGCCCCCGGCCACGCCGAGCTGCATAAACCCGCTGGTCAGCGTCACCGTGCCCCCGTTTTGCTGAAACGTCCCCGTGCCGCTGCCCGAAAACATTCCCAGCGACATGGTGGTGCTTTTCAACACTCCTGCTCCGCCCAGCGTGTAAGTCGCCCCGAGGGTTGAGCCCACGGCCAACGGCCCGGTGACCGTGACCGAGCCGCCTCCGTGGTTAAATGAGGCCACTCCCGAAGAGGCACCGTTCGTCCTGCCCACGGAGAGGCTGGCCGCGTTCACGCCCGTCCCCGCCCCGCCGACGATGAAGGTGCTGTCTCCCACGCTTTCAATGCCGAGCACACCGGCGTTCAGCGTGCCGCCCTGGATGGAGACGTTCGTGGTGCCACCCTGGCTGAGGTTTTGCACGGAAAAGGAGGTCACCGCGGCCGTGCCGCCCGTCTGCAAGTACGTCGCCTGGCCCGTGGCGGTGGGATTGATCTGCACGGAGCCGGTGCTGGTGTACGTCGTGCCCGGCCCCTGGCTGAACCCCGTCAACCCCGCGCCGGCCAGGCTGAGGACGCTGCCCGCGCCGGTCTGGGCCAGCGTGCCCGCGCCGGACAAATTATAGGACACATTGGTCGTGGCTCCGCCCGTTAAGCTCATCAGGCCGGTCACCGTGTTTGAGCCGCCGGTGTGGTTCATCGTCCCCGTGAAGCCCCCCGTGTTGAGGACGCCCATGTTCAGGTTTCCGTTCACCTGGAGCGTGCCACCGGAGAGCGCGTAGGTGGCCGTGCCGGAGCTGTTGGTCGAGCCAAACTCCAGGAAGCCATTGCCCGAGGTCCCCACCGTGTGGGTGCCCGCGCTCTGGGTGAAGGTGGACGTGCCGAACCCGACCAGTCGCGCCGTGCGCGAGTTCAGCGCCGCCGCCGCGTTGTTCATGGTGTAAGTGCCGGAGCCGCCCGAGGAGTTGCCCAGCGCCAGGGGATTCGCCCCCATGTTCACCGTGCCGCCAGTCTGGTTGAACTGCCCCGTGCCAAACCCGCCCACCGTCATGCCGGCGGCCCCGTTCACCGTCAGCGTGCCCGCGGACAGATTCTACGCCCCGCTGGTGGTGAGCCCGGTCGCGATGTTCAGCGCCGTGTTGACCGTGCTCGTGCCGCCAGTCTGGGTGACCCGGTTGCCCCCGTTGACGGCCATCGCGCTCAGCCCCACATTCAGCGTGCCGAAAGTCGCCGCGCCCGAACCGCCCAGCAGGTAGGCTCCTTGTCCGTTGGGACTGGTGCCGATGTTCGCCGTCGTGAAAGAGGCCGTCCCGTTCGTCTGGTCATACACCGCGCCAAAGGTGGTGGTCCCCAGCGTCAGCGTCTGCGCGATCATCGCCGTGCCCGCGCCCGACTGCGTGACGGTGAAAGTCGAGGCCGTCGCCGCGTTGATCACGAGCGAATTCATCCCGGCGCCACCGTAGACGGTGTTGAAGACCGCGCTCGTCACCGCGGCGGCAGTGTTGTTCCCCACCGTCACATCATCCCCGATCACCGGCACCGCGGCCGTCGACCAGCTGGTCGGCGCGGACCAGAGACCCGCGTTCGGGCCGATGTAGCCCGGAGCGGCAGCCCGCGCGCCTCCGGCAAAGGCGAGGAGGAGTGCGGCACAAAGGGGACGGGAGCAGCTCGTGGTTTTCATTGGCTGGATGGGTTGGGGGCGAAGTGGTCGGGCCGAGGCTGGACTGGCGGTGGTACACCCCTTTTCCCACTCTATGCGCGAATTTCAGGCAAAACTTACAGGGCCGCGCAAAAAAGTTGGCAAGTCCACCCGTCGAAGCACCGCGTGCCCCGCAGCCAGGGGGCAGCCTCAACGCCCCCCCAATTCCCGTGGAAGCGCGGGTTCTGGAGCGGGAAGTAAATTTTACGGGATACGGAGATTGTGCAGCAACCTCCCTCCGGTTGCGAAAATGGGGCAGGCGTCATTTTCTTGAGAAGAGGGCGCGGTACCGGTCCCCATGACGCCCGTCGAGCGGCGAAAGAGACCGAACCGCGGGCGGCAGCAGGACGGGAGAATGCGGTTGCGCCGCAGGTCTGGTGGAGAATGGTCGGCTCATGTCTGCCGCGTCCATTTTCCCGCCGATCGAGCCCTTCCAAACCGGCCATCTCCGCACGGGAGACGGGAATGAGATTTACTGGGAAACGTCAGGTGAGCCGACAGGCAAGCCCGTGGTCTACCTGCACGGCGGACCGGGTGGCTGTTCCTTTGCGGGCTGCCGGCGGCACTTCGATCCAGCGGTGCATCTCATCGTGACTTTTGACCAGCGGGGGTGCGGACGGAGCCGGCCGCTGGCCTGCCATGAACCCGCACGGCTGGCCGCGAACACGACGCAGGCGATCATTGCCGACATGGAGGCGCTGCGCGTGCACCTCGGGATCGCGCGGTGGATGGTCACGGGCACCTCGTGGGGAACCGCGCTCGGGCTGGCGTATGCGCAGGCGCATCCGGACCGCGTCACGGAGATGGTGCTGGCGCTCATCCACATTCCGTCTGCGGACGTGGTGGACTGGATCACGGAGCAACTGCGCCGCGTGTTTCCGCAGGAGTGGGAGGCCCTCGCCGCAGCCGTGCCGCGCGGTCCGGGGCAGCGGCTGATCGATGCGTGTTATGCAGGGATCACGCATGACGACCCCGCCGTCAGGGAGTCCACGGCGCGCGCCTGGTGCCGCTGGGAGGATGCTCACGTGTCCCTCGATCCCAGCACCACTGCCGCGCTGAGCCTGCGGAGTGCGGAGTATCAGCTCAACCTCGCAACGCTGGTGGTCCACTACTGGCGGCACGCGGGTTTTCTGGAGGATCGGCCGCTGCTGGAAAACATGCACCGCATCGCGCACCTTCCCGCTGTGCTCATCCACGGGCGCATGGACATCAGTTCCCCGATGAGTGATGCCCTCGCCCTGCACCGCCGGTGGCCGGGCAGCGAACTCATCGTGATCCCCGGCGAAGGTCATGGTGGGCCACGCATGGTGGAGGAGATCAACCGCGCAGCGGCGCGGTTCCAGGCGGCTGGAAGCGCGGTGAAATCAGCAGACCCGCAGTAGCTCTCCCAGAGTTCTGCTTCCCGCCGCTTCCAGAGCAGCGGGGCCAGGGGGCGGAAGAGCGCCTCGGCCATGCGGTGACGCAGGGAGCGGCGGGCGAAAAGGATCTGCCCCTTCCAAAATCAACAATCCTTGTTCATCAATCGTCAATCCCTCTCCCTTCCGTCCCCTTCGGAAAAACTCCGAAATCCGCATTCCGAAATCTCTTTCACGTCCTCCGCAGTGCCAAGATCAGCTGGTCCACCTTGTTCGCCAGCGTCTGCACATCCACCTGCGTCGGCGGGGGTGAGTCTGTTTTCCGATCAATCCCCGGGCTGGAGGGCGGGACTGCGGTGCGGTCCGGGGGCAGGGCTGAGGGAGGCGGACTGCGGGGGGACGGCCCCGCTTGCATCCGTGTGGGGGGCGCTGTAGTCTGGAGGACCGAGGGTTCAGGCAAAGGGTGGCCGCCTGAATGCCAGAGACCGCCCTTTGCTCATTCCTTCCCTTTTTTCTGTGAACCCAACTGACTCGCCCGAGCCTGAGCCCGTTTCGCTGCCTCCGTTTCCGCTCTTTGAGGTGGAGAGGCCGGCGGATGCCCCGTCGTCTGCGGAGGTGGCGGCTCCGGGTCTGTCGTATGAGCCGGGGGTGCGGGCGGTCGACCTCTCCCAGCCGCCGGTGCCGGAACTGCCGGAGCGTCATGTTTTCTCGGCTGCGGAGGAGCCTGCGGCAGTGCAGGCGGCGCCGGAGGAGGTGGAAAACCCGTTTTACTCGGCTCCTGCGGCGGTGGCGGCGCTTCCGGTGCAGCCGCCTCCGGTGCCGGTGCGCGTGGTGGCGGTGCGGCCGGGGGGCTCCGCCGGACCCGACTGGCGGGGCAGTCTGGTGGTGGCGGGCGCGGTGCTGATGCTGGCGGGGTTTTTCCTCGCGGCGCGGGTGGTGCTTTTTCTGGGGGCGTACGGTGAGGTGGTGGATTCGCTGAGGTTCGGCCTGTTCGCCGGCTGGGTGGCGGGGGTGCTGCTGGTCTGGCTGGGGCTGGGCTCTGTGCTGGCGCAGAGGTGGGTGCGGCCGGTGATCCTGGCGCATGCGACGCTGGCGGTGGCGGGGGGGCTGTGCGTGCTGCTGGGCCTGTCGGGCTGGACTTTCTGGCACCAGGGGGGGCTGCGGGTGGAGCTGCCGCTGTTTGTGAGTGTGGCGCGGATTTCGATTTTTCTGGTGCCGTTCTGGCTGCTGCTGTGGTTCTACGGCACCCGTGCGGTGCACGCGACGCTGGAGAAATGGGATGCGGGGCAGACGTGGACGGACCGGCTGCCCGGGGCGTGGATGGTGACGACGGTCCTGTGTTTCCACGAGAGCCTGGCGCTGACGTGGGTGGCGCTCTTCGGTCGGATGCCGGTTTTTGGCCACTGGGTGACGGGGCAGGCCGCGCTGCCGGTGGCTGGCGGGGCGGCGGCGCTGGCGCTGCTGGCGGCGGTGCTGCTGGGGCGGGGGAGTTTCGCGGGGTGGTGGCTCAGCCTGCTCGTCAACACGGCGGTGGCGGTGAGCCTGGTGTGGACGCTGCTTTTCCCGGCGCCCGGGGCGGCGGACGCCACTGTGGAGCGGGCGGTGTTCGCCGGGCTCGCGTGGGTGGTCGTTTTACTCCAGCATCTGGCCTCGTCCCGGGTCTCGCCCGCGGCGGCGGACCGTTAATCTCCCAGGAAGTCACCCCTTTCATTCGTTTCCTTTCTCATGCGCCGTGCGACTACTCTGATTCTATTTCTCCTGGCCGCCGCTGCGGTCGCCTTTGTCTGGTTCTTCGAACGCCACCAGCCCGGGACGACCGAGGCGGGGCAGGCGGCGCGGCTGGTGCTGCAGCTGGATCCGAAGGTGATCGACGGCATCGAGATCACCGGCTCCACCGGCACGGTGCGGCTGGAAAAGGAGGGGCCCGGCCCGTGGCGCATGACAAAGCCGGCCCAGGATCGCGCGGATGGCGCGGCGGTGCAGGAAATCCTCAAGTTCGCCTCCGAGGCGGATGTGCAGGAGAGCCTGTCCGGGCGGGAGAAGGTGAGTGACGACCAGTTGAAGGAATTTGGCTTGGATGCAGCCGGGGCGACCCTGGTGAAATTCACCCAGGGCGGCAAAGTGCTGGGCGGGGCGCGGATTGGGCGGGTGGCGCCGTATGATTCCACCGCCTACGTGCGGCCGGAGCCGGTGGAGGGCAAGCCGGGAGGCATCGTTATCGCGGTGGTGAAGTGCCTGCCGGTGCTGACGCGGGCGGCGGACGAATTCCGCGACCGCCGTTTGCTGGGGGCCACGCCGGAGACGGTGACGCGCATTAATTTCAAAAGTGGCGAGGCCGTGGTGGACCTGGCGCGGGAGAAGCCGGTGAAGGGCTCGCTGTGGCGGTTGACGCAGCCACTGGCCATCCGGGCGGATCAGGAGTTCTTTGACAGCGCTCTGCCGGACCTCCTGAACTTGAAGGCCGCCGGGTTTCTGGACAAGGCCCCCGCCCCGCCGGCGGATGCGCCGGTCCTGACCGTGATGTCGGGCAGCGGCACGCCGGAAGCGCTCCAGATTTACCCGGGGCCTGAGGGGGCGGCGTTCGTGAAATCCAGCGTGCGTCCCGTGACGGCGCGTGCCACCGGGGAGACGGCTGCCGTGCTGCTCAATCTCGCCCAGGTCTTCACGCTGGAGCGGCTGCGCTCCAGCAGGCTGGCGGTGCTGGATCCGCGCAGCGTGACGACCATTGGCATGAAGAGCGCGCGCGGCACGGACATCGCCCTGCACCAGGTGGGGAAAAACTGGTACCTCACGCGTGGCGGCAAGGTGTGGGATGCGAACAATGACCGTGTGGTCACCCTTTTCAAAGCGCTGAACGAGTGGGAGCTGCCGGAACTCATCCAGAACCCCGGCCCGGCTGCGGAATACGGGCTGGACCAGCCGTGGCTGGAGTTCACCTTCGCCGCCGTGAAGCATGCCGCAAAGAGCCGTCCGAGCCCCATCCCGCCCGGGCAGAGCCTGACGCTCCAGATCGGGGAGGCGGGGAATAAATTTTTCGCGAAGTGGACCGGCGAGCCGTACGTCTATCCGGTTTCACCACTGCCGCTGAAGGACATTCCCGTGGACGGCCTGAAGTGGAAGTCCACCCGCCTGCTGGGCTTCGCCGCCTTTTCCCTGCGGGAGCTGACCCTCGCTCAGGACCCCGCCCCGCCGCTGGAGCTGAAGTTTGACCTCAAGTCCGGCGCCACCTGGACCGCCCGCCGCCTGGAGGCGGACGTGACACCGCTGCTCGACATGAACCGCGTGAACCTCCTCGCCCAGAAGTTCTCCGAGTTTAGCGCCGCCGACTGGATGTCCGACGCCGCCACGGGGGCGGAGGCGCTGAAAAATCCCTCGCTCCGCGTGAAGCTGGTCATCGAGCAATACGACGAAACGAGGAATGCCCCCAAGCCTTTCCCCATCGAGCTGCACTTCGCCCCCATCGCCGCCGGCGCGCGCGCCGCACTCTACTACGGCCGCATCGAGGGTGAACCCGACGTCTTCACCATCACCCGCGCCGCCTACGAGGAACTGACGCAGCCTTTGTTGAAAGAGGGCGGGGCGGGGAGGTGATGTTTTTTGGTGTGGATCTCGATGCCGCGATTGCTTCAGTAATGCTTCCTTGCTTCCGCCCATTTCGCCTTCATGCTTTCCCTCCATGACACTCAGCGTTTACGCCAGTCAGGCACGGCAGGCGCGCTCTCGGATGCCGAGGCTTTCGTCCGCCGCCGCGTATGCGCAGATGGACCGGTTGATGGGGAGGACAGCGACTTCACCGTCCCAGAGCGCCAGTGGGCAGCCCTCATCGAATGGGCAGCCACTTTCCGGAAAATTCTCCCGCGAAATCAACCCGGCACGGCATGCTCTGGAGCGCGGTTTTCGAAGCGCATGAATTCCTTGATGAAGGTGAGGGGCACCTCGCCGGTGGGGCCGTTACGCTGTTTGGCGATGATGAGTTCGACCTCGCCCTGGGCTTCCTCGCGGGCCTCGGCACCGTCGGCGTAGTACTCGGGGCGGTGGAGGAGGGCGACGACGTCGGCGTCCTGCTCGATGGAGCCGGACTCGCGCAGATCGGAAATCCGCGGCTTGTTGCCGGAACGGCCTTCCACGTTCCGGTTCAGCTGGGCGAGGACGAGGATGGGGATGTCCAGCTCCTTGGCCACGGCTTTCAGGCCGGAGGAGATTTCCGCGATTTCGATCTGGCGGTTCTCCCCGGCGCGCTTGCTGGTGGAGCGCATGAGCTGGAGGTAGTCGATGGCGATCATCTCGATCTTGTATGCCTTCCAGAGGCGGCGGGCCTTGGCCTTGAATTCGCCGATGGAAAGGCTGGGAGTGTCGTCGATGTAGATGGGGGCGTCGCGAAGGTCGGAGCAGGCCTGGGTGAGGCGGGGAAAATCGTTGTTTTTGAGGAAGCCGGTGCGCAGCTCGCGCATGTTGATGCGGGCGCGGCTGCAGATGAGACGCTGGACGAGCTGGTCGCCGCTCATTTCCAGGGAAAAGACGGCCACGGGTTTTTTGTGATCGACGGCCACGTGCTCGACGATGTTCATGACGAACGAAGTCTTTCCCATGGAGGGACGGGCGGCGATGATGAACATTTCCGAGCCGTGGAGGCCGTTGGTCATGTCGTCGAGGTCGCGGTATCCTGTCGGCAGCCCGTTGAGGGCATTCGGGTTTTCGATCATCGTCTCGATCGATTCGAAGGCCTTCGCGACGCGCTTTTTCATGTCGGCCATCTCGCGCCCGCCCTCGACGGCGTCGCGAATGGCGAGGATGTTTTTCTCCGCATCGTCGAGCAGGCCGGCCACGTCCTCCTGTTCGTCAAAGGCGCGGACGGTGCAGTTTGTGCAGACGTCGATCATGCAGCGGAGGACGTGCTTGTTGAGCACGATCTCCATGTAGTAGTGGATGTGGGCCGGGGTGGGGACGAAATTCAGCAGCTCGCCCACGGTGCCGGGACCGCCGATTTCGGCCATCAGGTTCCGGTCCGCCAGCGTCTGCTGCAGGGAGACGGGGTCGATGGGCTTCCCCTTGTCCCTCAGGTCGATGAGCAGCTCAAAAAGGACGCGGTGCTTGTGCTGGTGGAACTGCTCCGCCTTCAGCCGTTCCTGGGCCGCGCCGAGAGCCACGTCCGGGTCCTGGATCATGCAGCTGAGGACGCCCTTCTCCGCGTCGTCACTGCTGGGCAGGGCGCGGCGTGCATCCGTGGTGCCGGGCTGCACGGGTGGAACGCTCTGGAGGGACGGCCCCTGTGAGGAGCCGTCCTGGGACTTGTTAAATTTGGCGGACTTGGTCGGTTTTGCCATGGGCGTGCGGCGCGGGAAAAAATGCAGGACCGGCATCCTGGCGCGGGGCGGGGTGATTGTCCAGACTTGAGCGTTCTTGCACCCGGGCGGAACCCGGGTAGTCTCCCGCGCCCCCAACTGTTTCCGGATGCGCGACTATTTTCTCAGACGATTCCTTCTCATCCCGCCGACGCTGCTCGGCGTGACGCTGCTCGTCTTTGCGCTGACGCGCATCCTGCCGGGCGGGCCGGTGGAGAAGGCGATGCAGGCCGCCGCCGTGCGGGCGATGAGCGAGCGCGGGGGAGGGGGGCGGGATGCCGGGGCCACGCTTTCCGACGAGCAGAAGGAGCAAATCAAGGAACTCTACGGCTTCGACAAGCCCTTTTACCACGCCTACGCCGTGTGGCTCGGCATTTGGCCGCGGGAGGTGGACAAGGTGCGCGCCACTTTTGCCCCCGGGCTGGACGCCGTGCCCGTGCTCCTGCGCACCCTGCTGCCGCGCAGCCAGTGGACGCCCACCAGCGCCTACGCGGTGCAGGACGCCACGCTCCACAAGGACGGCACCCTCACCACCTCCAGCGGCGCCGTGCCGGATGGGTGGAAGGTGAGGCTGGAATCCTTTGACGGCAAGGCCGGAGCCTCCGTCTACCGCCACCGGTTCGACGGGGTGCTCGAGGGAAATCTGGGCCTCTCCACCCGCTACAACATGCCGGTGGCCCAAATGATGACCGCCCGGCTGCCGATCTCTTTTTTCTACGGCTTTGTCACCCTCATCCTCAGCTACTCCGTTTGCCTGCCGCTTGGCATTGTGAAGGCCATCCGCCACCGCACTCTGGTGGACAATCTATCCTCCATCCTCATCTTTGCCGGTTATGCGGTGCCTGCTTTTGCCCTGGGCAGCCTGCTCGTGGTGTTCGTGGCCGGGCGTCTCGGGTGGTTCCCCATCGGCGGGTTTGTGTCGGAAAATTTCTCCGCCCTTTCCGCCTGGGGAAAGGTGAAGGACGTCTTTGACCATGCCGCCCTGCCGCTTGTCTGCTACTTGGTCGGCGAGTTCGCCCTGCTGACGATGCTCATGAAGAACAATCTCATGGACAACCTGGCCGCCGACTATGTGCGCACCGCCACGGCCAAGGGAGCGAGTTTCCGCCGGGCCGTCTTTGTCCACGCCGTGCGGAATTCCCTCATCCCCGTCGCCACCACTCTCGGTCATCACGTCGCCTACTTTGTTGGCGGCTCCATCCTGATCGAGCGCATCTTTGACATCGACGGATTTGGCCTGCTCAGCCTCACCTCGCTGGTGGACCGGGATTTCCCCCTGGCCATGGGCACGCTCGTCCTCAGCTCCGTGGCCATGATGCTGGGGAACATCCTGTCCGACTTCCTCGTGGCCGTGCTCGACCCGCGCATCCGCTTCACCTGAGCCCACCGCATGAACCGCCGCCGTCCAGGTTACTGCCTCCTAGTTTTCTCCGCGCTCGCCGCCGTGTGTGCGCTGGCGGGGTGGCACCCGCCCGTGCTGGAGATCCCCTTTCTGGCCGGGAAATGGGCCGGCTGGATCCTGCTGGCGGGGCTGGCCTTCCTGGGCGCGCGTCTGGCTTTCAGCGGTCCGGCGGAGTTCGTGGTGAACCCGCTGACGCGGAAGAAACTCGCCCGCTTCCGGTCCATCCGACGCGGCTGGGTGTCGTTCCTCCTCCTCGTCGCTCTGGCCGGAGTGGCCGGGCTGGATTCCCTGCTGGTGGGGAAGCGGGCGCTCGTCGTCAGCCACGCCGGGGAGCTGCGCTTCCCGTTCCTGACCGGCCCGCTGCCGGAGAAAACGTTCGGCGGCACGGGCGAATCTGAAACCGACTACCGTGCGCTGAAGACACGCTTCGCACTGGAAGGGAAGCGGGACTGGCTCGTCATGCCCCCGGTTCCCTTCGCCACGAAGCTGGACTCCTCGGAGGTCGTCGGACCGCTGGACGAACGCGAAGGGCGCGTCTTCGTCGCCGGGACCAGCCGCCTTTTTACCGGATTCGCCCACACCGTTTTCCGGGAAAAACTCACCCGCAAGCGCATGGAGTGGCGGTTCAAGGACGGGCTGCGCGATGGCGACCTGCGCGGGTGGGACATCACCGGAGAGCAGGTGGAAAAGGGGCGCTACGCCGCCGGGCAGCGCACCCAGCACCAGTTCTACGGCACCGGAAAACCGGAGGACCTGGATGTGCAGGCGCTGCCGGGTCTGCGCCAGATCGTCTACCCGCCCTCGCCCCCCTCGTGGCGCGACCGCCATTTCCTCGGCACAGACGCTGCGGGCAATGACGTGCTCGCCCAGCTCTTCGGCGGCCTCCAGATGGCCATCGTCGCTTCCGTGCTCTTTCTCGGCTTCACCTTCGGGCTCGGCATCGTGGCCGGCAGCGCCATGGGCTACTACGGCGGCTGGCTTGACCTCGCCGGGCAGCGCCTGATCGAGATCTGGTCAAACGTGCCCTTCCTCTTTGTCATCATGCTCCTCACCACGCTCATCCAGCCGAACCTCATCGTGCTCGTGGCCGTGGTGGCCGCCTTTTCCTGGATGGACACCGCCGGCTACCTGCGCACCGGCACCTACCGCGAGCGCGAGCGCGACTACGTGGCCGCCGCCCGCCTCCTCGGCGCCAGCCCGGCCCGCATCATCTTCAGCCACGTCCTGCCCAACGTCATCGCCACCGTCGTCACCCTGCTCCCGTTTAAAATCGCCGGCATCATCATCTCCCTCGCCGCCCTGGATTTCCTCGGCTTCGGCCTGCCCGCAGAGGAGCCGTCCTGGGGCCGCCTGCTGCACGAGGGCACGGAAAACATGAACGCCCCGTGGATCGTCGCCTCCGCCTTCGGCATCATGGTCAGCGTGCTCGTCCTCGTCACCTTCGTCGGCGAGGCCATTCGCGAGGCCTTTGATCCGAAAAAATTCACCACCTACCAGTAAGGGAGCGCCGCGTCCTGTTTCTCCGGCGGAGCTTGCGTCCGCGTCGTGCAATCCCCCTGGTTTGAGTCTTGAAAACCACCCGCCACCGTCGAGGGTGCCGCTCCTTTTCCCATGACTTCGAGTTCCCCCGCTTCACCCGAAATTCCGTTTTGGTTCCGCCCCCACCTGCTGCGGCTGGACTTGGTGGCGGGGGTGCTGTGCTGGGCGTGGTTTCTGGGGAAGTGCCATCATGGCCGGTTTGACGGGGCCTCCATGCTCGCCCTCGTCCTGGCTGCCTGGGTCGTCACCATGGTGGGGCACCTCACCGGAGCCTCGCTGCTCGGGCGGGGGAGGGGAGACTCTGTCTGGGAAGTCTGGCTGGCGAGGCATCGCCGCGCTCTTTGGGCGGGGATCCTGCTGGCGGTGGCCGCCGGGGTGTTTCTGGCGCTCTACCGGCTGCCCTTGGGGCTGATCATGAATGCCGGTTATGGTTTCGGGCTCGGCGCCATGGTCTGCCTGATGCGCGCAGACCGTGACAGCGCGGGACCTTCAGGAAATGGAGTGGGCGGCTTCATGGGAGGGCTGCGCATTGTGACACGGGGCTGGCTTTTTGCCCTGGCTGCGCTCCTGCCCGATGGATGGTTTGCCGCGCTGGGCGTCTCCGGCGAGCTGGCCCGGCCCGAGGGCCTCGTTTTCGCAGGTTTCGCCATCCTGCACTCCTTTGCCGCTGCTGTGGCCTGCCGTGCTGTGAGAAATCCGTCGGCCTCAGCCCGCAGGCTCCTCCCCGCCGCTTGTCTTTTCATCGGGTTCGCCGGTTGGACTTTGTTTCATCACCCGGAGCCCCACATGCTCCCCATCATCCTCGCCTGCCTCACCGGAGGCGTGCTCCTCTTCGTTTGGATGGTGCGGTTCGACCCCTCCCGCCCCATGCGGGAAAGGGCCAGGCTGGAGCTGATCCTGCTCTGTCCCCTGCTTGTGCTTCCCTTCCTGGCTTAGCGGCAGGTCATCCAGGACCGCCGCGGACCAGCGTTACAAACGCGTGTCCGAAGTGTAATGCATAATGTATTTACATCGCCCATGCGGGGTGTATTATTTATCCATTCCCGATCGGCTGCATGGACCCCCAAGAACAGGCCGCTGATCTTCCCCCCAAGCAGAGTTTGGAACCGGGTCTCCCCCGTCCACCAATGCGAAACCGTCCCGCGCCCCCGAGCGGGGCGGTTTTGTCCAAAAACGTCCCGGTTTTAAATTCTGATGAAGGGCCACGGAAAAAAAATCCAAAAATGTATTTACATTGGATGTCCTTTGTATATACTCGTCTCATTCCCCCCCTTTCAAGTCGCTTCCCCAAGCTGACGAGAAAAAACTCTCTCCGCGGTCTGCTGTGCAGTCTCCCCCTAAGCAGCAACCACCGCGGAGAGACCCTTTCAGGTTGGTTCCTGCCGGGTATCTCCCCCGATTCCCGAAACACAAGCCGCTCCGCCCTCCCCCGGCGGGGCGGTTTTGCTTTTGTGGACAAAAGCGGGAGAGGGGGAAAAACGAAAAAAAATGACAAATGTATTTACATCGGCCATGCGTGGTGTATTATTCATCCACACACCCCGCACTTGATTCGGTTCCCCCAAGCCGAAAACAGAAACTCTCCCCGCGGCAGTCTGCAGCTTCACCCTCCCCCCCGAATAATTGCAGTCGCCGCGGGGAGTCCCTTTTCGGTTGGTTCCTCCTGGGTCTCCCCCCGATTCCCAAAAAGCAAACCGCTCCGCCCCCCTAGGCGGAGCGGTTTTGTTTTTGCTCCACCGGGAAAATTTGAAGCGGAATCCCGTTGGCATCTGGCGGACCCGACTTCAGATTGGCAGTCATGTCCTCAACCAACCGCCCGAACTCCGGTTCTCCGCCCGCCGGGCCGCCGGTTCCTCCGCAGCCCCACGTCTTCGAGTGGCACGGCACGGGGCGGCAGCTCCTGGAGGCAAAGCTTCAGGCCATCCGCTCCGCACGGCGCTCGGTGAGCATGGAGACCTACATTTTTCAGGACTCGCCGGTGGGGCTGCAGTTCCTCGACGCCCTGGTGGAGGCGGCCCGCCGCGGAGTGCGCGTCCGGCTGCTGGTGGATGCCATGGGCTCCACGGAATTGAAGCGGGATCATTTCGCCCCCCTCATTGCGGCTGGGGGAGACCAGCGCTGGTTCAACCCGCCGCGCTGGACGGCCTGGTCTTTTCGAGATCACCGCAAGCTCGTCGTGGTTGACGAGGAAATCGGGTTCCTCGGCGGGTGCAACATCGGGCCCGAATACTTCGGAGATGGCATCGAAGAGGGCTGGCGCGACGGGGGCATCGGGATTAGAGGCCCGGTCGTCGAGGCTCTCACCAGGGCGTTCGACACCCAGTTTGCCCGGCATGACCTTGAGGGGTTCAGTTTTAAACACGGAGGGGACAAGCAGAAAATAGAATGCGGCACGGAGGTGGACCTCCTGCTCATCGCCCCGGGTGTGGGAAAAAACGTTCTGCGCGATGCCATGCGCGAGGACTTGAAGAAGGCGGAGGAGGTTTTCATCACCTCTGCCTATTTCCTGCCCACCCTGCGCATGAGAGACCAGCTGGCACAGGCCGCCAGCCCGAAGCGAAAGGGGCTGTCCCCGGCGAAAATTTCCGTCCTCCTCGCGGGAAAGTCCGACGTGCGCCTCATGCAGCTTGCCTCACGCTCCCTTTACCGCCGCATGCTGAGGCAGGGCGTTCGCATTTTCGAGTACATGCCCCAGATCCTTCACGCGAAACGGATCGTCATCGATGACGTCGTCTACGTCGGCTCGTCGAACCTTGATCCCCGCAGCCTCCGGATCAATTTCGAAATCATGATCCGGATCCGGGACGCCAGCCTCGCCCGCGAGGCAAAGGAGCAGTTTTACTCCGACTTGAAGCACTCTCACGAGGTCCTCCTCCAGGAACTTTCCGGCTATCGCGGCATTTGGGAGCGGATTCGCCAGCGGTTTTCCTACTGGATCCTTGCCACCGTGGATCCCAGCCTGGCCAAGGGCCGGCTGCAGGCTCTGGGAGCGGTCGCGAAAAAGTGAATCGTCACTCCCGGCGAAAGACCGGGGGCTTCGCCAGCGTATCGACCACAGTGGCGGGGTGGAGCATTTGCCGCCTTCCAGACAAATCCCCGCTCCCGTTTCGCCAAACCTCGCGTAAGCTCTGCGGCGTTCCGCCTTCTTTTTGCTCCCATTTTCAACCCTTCTTGACCTTCTGCTGAAATGAATTGTATTCCCCCCATGCGGCGACTCCTCGGTTCACTCTTTTTTCTCCTCCTGACGGCGGCCCCTCTGCTCGCGCAGGGCGGGCCAAAAGTTGCCGGTGCAAAGCCCGCCGTGAGCGGCGTGCCCAAGGACCTCAACTTCATGGAAATCATCCATGCCGGCGGCATCATGGTCTACGCCCTCATCGGGCTGAGCGTCGTTGCCCTCACGGTCATGCTTTTTTACGTGCTCAGCATCCGCCAGGGCACGGTGGTGAGTGACCGGTTCATGGACGAGGCGGAAACCCTCATCCGGAAGGGCGACTACCTCGGCCTGCTCCAGGTCTGCAACCGCCGGAACGAGGCCATCGCCCGCATCACCCAGAAAACGCTCGACTTCGCCACGAAAAATCCCTCAGCCAGTTTTGACGACGTGCGCGAGGTGACCCAGGCCGAGGGCACCCGCCAGGCCAGCCTGCTCTACCAGCGAGTGGCCTACCTTTCGGACATCGGCACCATCGCCCCGATGATCGGCCTCCTCGGCACCGTGATGGGCATGATCAAGGAATTCAGCCGCATCGCGAACACCGCAGGCAGCGCCCAGATGGAGTTCGCAGGCGGCGTTTCCGAGGCCCTCATCAACACCGCAGGCGGACTTCTCATCGCCATTCCCGCCCTTGTTGTTTACTCCTTCTTCCGCGGTCGGGTGCAGCGCCTCATTGCCGAACTGGAAGCCGCCTCCACCCACCTCATGGCCCTGCTCTCCGCCCAGTATAAACGGGCCACCTCCCGCGCCGGAGCCGCTGTCAAAGCCCCAGCCCCCGCCGCCGAGCCCGCCCGCCGCACCCGTGAATAGCCCTTTTTCCCCGATCCCCACTCCCCTTCATGAAATTCCGCCAGGCCGCACACTTTGAATCGATGGGCATTCAGCTTGCTCCCATGCTGGACATCGTCTTCCTTTTGTTGATGTTTTTCCTCGTCACCTGGAACCTCGCCCGGTTCGAGACGGAGATCGACATCTCCGTGCCGGCTGCCGAGGAGGGCCAGCAGCCGAACCGCACCCACAATGAAGTCATCCTCAACGTCCACACGGACGGCCGCGTGGTGCTGAACAGCGAGGTGGCCACCGACGAGGCCCTGCTCGCCCGTTTCAAGGCGCTTACCAATTTAAACCCCAATGTGGCCGTCATCGTGCGCGGGGACAAGGCCACGCCCTACGAGCACATTGTTCACGTCCTGGATGTTTGCAAAAAGGGCGGCGTGTGGAACGTCTCCTTCATGACCGCCCGGCCCACGCCGCAAAATCCATGAAGCCCACCTCGTCCCCTTTCCCCGCCTTCCTCCGCGCCGCCCTCCCTGTGGCCGGCCTGCTGCTGGCGGCTGTACCTTCCTTTGCCCAGCAGGACGGCGTCCCGGTCCGCCGCCCGGAGGTCGTCACCCCCGCGCCCGCAGCCGAGCCACCGACTGGCAGGGCCGTCCCCGCAAACCCGGCCCCGGCCCCGGCTGCCGAGCCGCCGACTGGAAAGGCCGTGCCCGCTGAGCCCGCGCCCGCTCCGCCCCCGCCGCCAGCGGCCAAGCCGGCCACGGCCCCCGCTGCGAAGCCTCCGGCCAAGTCGTCCGCCGCCGGCCAGGCCGCGGCCAACCCGGAACAAACTCTTTTCGACTATGCCTACGAAATTTGCTACAAACAGGGCAATTACGACCTTGCCGTACAGTCGTTTGGGGAGTTTCTTAAAACCTACCCGCGCCACGCCCTGGCTCTGCGGGCTAAATACCTGCAGGCGGAAAGTCATTTGCAGCTCAACCACATCGACGATGCGGAAACGCTCTATCGGGACATCCTGAAGAACTACAAGACGAGCGACTACATCGCCAACGCCGCCTACCGGCTGGCCTCGCTTGCCTACACCCGCAAGGAGTTCAAAACGGCTGCCGCGTTCTTCGGTACTTCGGCGGACAATACCAAGGTGGAGAAAATCCGCATTTCCTCATGGTACTACCGCGCCCGCTGTCTGCAGGAGACCGACCAGCCAAAACTCGCGGCTGCGGAGCTGCAAAAACTTGTCAAAATCAAGCAGGACAACGGCTTTTACGAGAAGTCACTTCTTCTCCTGGCCCGCATTGCCGAGCAGGGCGGGGAGACCGAGGTGGCGCTGAAAAACTACAAGGAACTCGCCACCTCCGCGCTTGATCCGGAAATTCGCGGCGAGGCCATCGTGAAAAGCGGTCTCCTCGCCTCCCAGCTGGGCAAGGACACGGAGGCGCTCGAAAGCTTCCAGCGGGCCATGCAGCTGAAGGACGACAAGTCCTCGGAGTGGCGGGCCATCGGCCGCTACGGATTGATCGAGAGCTATTACAAGGCGGCAGATTTCAAAAAGGTGGTGGAATCCTACCTCGGGTCCGAGGCTGTGCAGCTGCCGGACAATTTGCGGCCGAAAATGTGGCTCATGGTGGGCAATGCCTACCGCAACCTCCAGCAGTGGCGGCGGGCGGTGGACATCTACCTCATGCTTGACCAGTACTTCCCCAAGAGCCAGGAGGCCGGGGAGGCGGGCTACCGCCGGCTGCTGTGCCTGAATGAGATGAAGGACCCTGCGCTGCCGGGCCAGGCCGAGGCCGTGATTGGCAAGCTCAAGGAAAGCCAGCCCAACTCCGAGCAGATAGACCTGTGCCGCTTCCTCGTGGCGGAGTTTTTCCTCACCAAGAATGAGTTTGGCAGTGCTTCCAAGTGGTACAGCGGCATCCGCACGGACAAGCTGCCGGAAAACCTGCGCCTGCCCTGCCTTTTCCGCCGCGGCTGGGCCGCCCAGGAGGCCGGGGAAAACACCTCCGCCGTGACGGCTCTGGGCCAGTTCATCGCCTCGGCCGGGACGGATCCGAACGTCCCCCGCGCCCTCGCCCTCCGTGGCATGGCCTACAAGGGCCTGCAAAATTGGGCCAGCGCCCAGGCGGACTTTGACCAGATCATTGCCAAGTATCCAGGGGCCGGGGAGGAGGAGATCGCCTATGAGCAGAGCGCCCTCATTCGAGGCCAGCGCGACGACCGCGCCGGCATGATTGCCACCTTCACCAAGCTGCTCGAAAAATTTCCCAAGACCAAGGCCGCCCCGTCCGCCCACTTCTGGATTGGCCGGGCCAATTTCGAGCTGAAAAAATACGCCGACGCTCTCATCCCGCTCGACCAGGCCCGCCGCATCGACGCCAAGACCTACGACAAGGAGGCGAGCCTGATGATCATCCTCAGCTACTACTACCTGCCTGATTTTAAAAACCTCACGACACAGGTCGAGGGCGAGCGGCAGAAGGAGGGGGGCGACCAGAGGGTGCCCTCGCTCGTCTACCGGGCGCTGGGGCTGAAGGCGTTCGAGGTCGGGGAAAATGGGGCCGCCGACAAGTGGCTCACCCTCCACACCACCTACGAAAAGCCGGCCGACAAAATCCACTCCCAAGTGTGGTCCAATCTGGCCGAAGCCCGGCTGGCCAACGGACATTTCGACGGGGCGGTCACTGCTTCGGACAATTTTCTCGCCACCCAGCAGGTGCCTCAGGTCAAAGCCAAGACCTTTCTCACCAAGGGGCGGGCCCTCCTCGGGCTCAAGAAATACGAGGACGCCAACAAGGCAGCCCAGGAGGCGCTCGACCTCCAGCCCGAGGCGGGTGTCGAGGCCCGCATCCGCCTGCTCATGGGGGATGTCCAGATGGCGCAGGGCCAGTTTGAAACCGCAGCCGGCATCTACGGCATCCCGGGCATCATGTTTGACGATCCAGTCATCACTCCGCTGGCTCTCTGGAAGACGGCCGGCGCCCTCGAAAAGGCGGGCCAGGCTGACAAGGCCGCCAAAACCCGCGAGGACCTGAAAAAGCGCTTCCCGAAATTCACCCCGCCCGCCGAGACTGCGGCAGCCCCCCCGACCACACCACCAGCCAAATAGCGCTCAATTTCGGACTTGCCTGCGATTGTCAGGGTCGGAACGTTGTTAACGTTTGCCTGTTGTGACGGTCTTACCTGTCTGCCTCCCCGTCGGTTTTGTTTCCGTCCGCCGACTCCGGCACCTGCCAGACCCGGTCCACGCCGGAGTCATTGCCCTCGCTGAGGAGAAATTTTCCATTGGGGCTGAAACTCAAGTGCAGGGCTACTTCGAAGCTGCGCCATTCGGCGGCCAGCTTTTCAGTGGCGCAGTCCCAGATCCGGATGGTTTTTGTGTGGTCAGCGGTGGCCAGCAGGGGCAGTGACGGGTGCCATGCCAGCGCGGTGATACTTCCGTTGTGAATCCGCATTTCCTGCTGCACGGCGAGTGTTTCACCATCGCGGATGCGGACGGAGTGCTCGTTAGGGGTCGATCCCGCCTCGGCGAAATGCCGCCCGTCCGGCGAGACGGCGAGCATGTCCATCGCGACATCCCGGGTCGCCGTGCGGATGATCCTGCCGCTGGCGGCATCCCACAGGACGATTGTATCCACAGATCCGTCCCTGCCGCGCGGCACTCCGGTGCTGACCAGGCCGACGAGCTGCGCCTCGCCCCTCAGCCAGCCGAGATCGCGCACGGCCACGATGTTCGTCAGATCAGGCGGGGGCAGGGGCTGGCCGGTCGAGGTGTCAAAGACGGCCACTGTCGTGCCTGGCGCGGTGTTCATGCGACCGGGGTTTCGAAGGCCAGCCAGCGTCCGTCGGCAGACCAGGCCAGGCGTAGCGTCCCGGGCGCGCCCTGTTTGGTGAAGCCTGGCTTGAGTTCCTGCGGCCGCTCTCCGGTGCCGGCCGTGAGAATGGTGATCCGCTCCGCGCGTCCCGTGAGGCCTCCCTTTTCGGCCCGTTCATTTCCCTGTACTTTCCTCTTTTCCTGCGCCCTGCGGCGTCTAGGCTGGGCTCACCAATCCCAAGCCTGAACCTCCATGAAACTCACCTTCTGCGGCGCAGCCGGCACGACGACCGGATCCCAGCATTTACTCGAAGTCAACGGCCAGCGCATCCTCCTGGACTGCGGCCTCTACCAGGGCAGGCGGGCGGAGGCGCATGACCGGAACCTGAATTTCCGCTTTGATCCCGAAAAGCTGGACGCGGTGGTTCTCTCCCACGCGCACATCGACCACAGCGGAAACCTGCCCAACCTCACGAAGCAGGGCTACTCGGGGAACATCTACTGCACCTTTGCCACTCGGGACCTGTGCCAGATCATGCTGCCGGACTCGGCCCGCATCCAGGAGAGCGACCTCGTTTACCTGAACAAGCACCGCGCGCAGGACGAGCAGCCCCCGCTGGCACCGCTCTACAGTCCGGTGGATGCCGAGATGTGCCTGCGGCAGTTTGTGACCTTCGACTACCACCGCCGCATGCCCATTGGAGACGGGGTTTCGCTCATTTTCCACGACGCCGGTCACCTCCTCGGTGCGGCCCAGGTGGAGCTGGAGATCAAGGAAAACGGGGAAAAGAAGCGCTTCCTTTTTTCCGGCGACGTTGGGCGGGGCAATGACGTGCTGCTGCGCGACCCCGAGGCGACGGAGGGGATCGATTTTCTTCTCATGGAGTCAACCTACGGCGGGCGGGAGCACGAGGTGTCCACGCGTGCGTCGGACCGGATCGCTCACATCATCAATGAAGCCCTCAGAAAGGGTGGAAAGATCATCATACCGGCCTTCGCGGTGGAGCGCACGCAGCAGCTCATCTATGTGCTCAACCAGCTGCTGGACCAGAAAAAGATACCCGCCGTGCCCGTCTATGTGGACAGCCCGCTGGCGGTGGATGCGACGGAAATTTTCCGGCTCCATCCCGAGTGCTTCAATCCGGAACTGTACGAGTTCATGTTTGCCAAGCGCAGCCCGTTCCACTTTGAGGGGCTGAACCTGCTGCGGAGCAGCAACCAGTCCAAGGCGCTCAACACGCAGAAGGGGGCCAGCATCATCATCGCCGCCAGCGGCATGTGCGAGGCGGGGCGCGTGCTGCACCATTTAAAAAATCACATCGAAGACACTTCGACGACCATCCTCTTTGTCGGCTACTGCGCGGAGCAGACGCTCGGGTGGAAGCTGCGCCAGGGATTTGACCGGGTGAACATCCTCGGCCAGCAGCATCGCGTGCGGGCAAGGATCGAGATCCTCGACAGCTTCTCCGGACACGCGGATCACAGCGAGCTGATGGACTACTTCAACCGCATGACCGGGCCGCGGAAAAAAGTGTGGCTCGTGCACGGCGAGCCCGAGCGCAGTCAGGCTCTCTGCACTGCGCTGCGGGAGAAGCACGGAGACGGCGTCTCTGTCGCGGAGCTTGGTGGCGTGGAAACCTTCTGACGACGGGGCGCCAGGCTGGTCGCCGTCCTACCGGGTGGCGGCCAGGGTGTCGATGCGTTCGATCCAGCCCGGGGGGATTTTTGCGCGGTCCTCGGTCGTGGTAGTCGGACCGTCGAAAATCACCCTGCCGTCCCTGGTGATGGTCGAGTGTGTGTTGCCGTTCGTGGATTTCATCTCAATGCACCAGCCTGGACCGCTGAGCCGTCGGGGAGCCCCGGAGGAGGCCGTGCGGACGGGCTCCACAGCATCCCGGCCGGCAGCCAGGGTGGCGCACAGTTTTTGCTCACGGTCTTTGCGAATGAGGATCAATTCCACGTTCGCACCCGCCTTTTCCTCGCGCAGCAGGCCTTGCAGCTGGGCGGCGGATTTGAGGACCTGGCTTTTGAAGGAGTGCAGCACATCGTAGGGCTTCACACCCGCTTTCGCAGCCGGGCTCTCAGGAACGACGAACTCCACTAAGAGCCCTGCCTCGTCCTCTATTTCCACCTGTGCCCGGACGGAGGCTGGCAGCGGCGTGACGATCAGACCGAGAAAGGCGGGCCCGGCATCCTCCGCCCTGCCAGTGCACAACCAAGGAAGAAGCGCAGCAAGCGCGCCCAGCAAAAAGCGGGCAGGAAGGGGCATGGCCGTCTTAGTCCATTGAGCTTTAAACATGGGGCAAACTGGCGTGAGGATTTTTTCCGATGGCAAGGCGCGAGGACGGAGCATATCCAATGCGATACGTGACTGACGAGCAACGCCGCCAGGGGGGAAGACCAGTCAGTTCGCCTCAGCCTGAACGCGAACTGGAATTAC
This sequence comes from bacterium, assembly GCA_031411255.1. Classification (GTDB taxonomy): domain Bacteria; phylum Verrucomicrobiota; class Verrucomicrobiia; order Verrucomicrobiales; family V1-33; genus JANOAS01. The sequence continues at coordinate 11,171 of JANOAS010000123.1, read as the reverse complement.
ATGCTCTCGACGAGCACTGGGACCAGCACTTCGACTGGTTCCTGCCGGATGATAATTTGTCCCGTGAGCGGATCTGTCACCTGGTATTCCTGCATGCGGATGTCGGGCACCATGCGGTAGTAGCGGCCATTGTGGGCCTCCACGGCAGGCGGCCTCACCTGGGTTGGTTGAAGGGAGCGGCTGAAACCCGGGCTTGCGGCATCCTGCACGGCGGAACCTCCATAGTCGGAGGCAGTGGCTCCCGTCCATGTCTCCGACGGCATGCCGTAGGAGAAAGTCGGGCCGCGCTTTTTGCCCTGCGCGGTGGTTGGGCGGGACTGGGCGTCGGCCATTGATCCGGACGAGTTGCGACTGGAAAGAATGCTGAGCGCCGTGGGCACCGCGACGGCGGCCACCGCAGCGGCTGCCGCCACCGGGGCGTAGCGTCGGAAGGGGGAAACGTGACCGCGAGGCGCAGCAGCGGCGATGGTCGGGAAGGCCCGGACGACCGCAGGATGAACGGTCTGGCTTTCCTCCATGGCGGCCGAAAGGCGGCGGGAGAAATCCCGTCCCGGAGCCACCGGCCGGAGGCTGCGCAGCTCGTTTTCGAGCTGCAGCAGGTCGGCGTCAAAGAGGGGGTCGTGGTCGGCGTTCATGCGAGCTTTGAGGGTGTGAGCGTGCGGCGCAGCTGCTGCAGAGCGTAGCGGTAGCGTGACGCAGCCGTGTTCATGGGAATGTCGAGCGTTTCGGCGATCTGCTCGAAAGTCAGTTCGCCCCAGATTTTCAGCACCAGCACCTCGCGGTAGTAGTCGGGCAGCTTTTGCATGGCCACCTCGATGGCCTGCGCACGCTCTTCGTCCTCCAGCTTGCTTTCGAACTGGGTGCAAAGCGGCTGATCCTCGCCAAAATCGATGGCGCGCTGTTCGCGGTTCGCCTGGCGGATGTTTTTTCGTGCCTGGTCGATGGCGGCACGGCGGATCTGCGTGAAGGCGCCAGCCAAGCTGGGCTCCTCCGTGCCGTCTTCATTGGTCTGGACGAGGCCGCACTTCCAGAGGCGCAGGATGGCGTCCTGGAGGCAGTCCTGGGCGTCCGCCTCACTGCGCGTCTGTTGACGCGCAAACAGAAGCAGTCGGCTTCCGTGGCGGTCGAACCACTCGCGCCAGGCGGCGCTGTTGAGCTGGGATTCGGAGTACATTTTTTTGGATTGGGTATTCATATAGCGGGTTTGGTTGGTTTTCTTGTCTAAAATCAGTCAGGTTTTCGTTTTCGCTGTTATCAAGACGGCCTCCCTTTCTACACCACTCCCCGGCCTGCCTGGCATGGGGCATTCCACCCGTGTCATTTTGTCGCACAGTCCCCGGCGGTTGTGTGCATTTTTTCCTTCCCGTCGCAGCCAGTTCGGGCTATTGCTGGTACCTGCCCTCATGAAAACCCGACTCCTCATTTCCACCCTTTGCGCCCTCCTGCCGCTGGCGGTGCTCTGCCCGCTTCTGACTCATGCTCAGGAAGCTGAATACCCCGCTGAAGGCGCCGCCGGGGACCTGAGTTTGCCGGGAAACATCGAGTCCGCCGTGGGGCGCATCATCCGGAAATACGAGGAGACTTGGACGGCGGCGCGCGAGCAGTTGAGTGCTGCCAAGACGGCGGAAGAGAAGCAAAAGGTCTACCAAAGCGGCATCCCGAAACCCGAGGAGGCGGTGGCGGAGGTCATCAACCAGATAAAACTGACCCCGGACGACGCGGCGGCGGGCGCGGCCATGGGCTGGGTCGCCATCCGCTGGCCGGAGGGGAAGCAGCTGGCCGCCATGATCCCGCTGGTGAAACAGTACTACCTGAAGGACGCCAAGATAGCCCCGTTCGTCCTCTTTGCCGACGCTCCGAACGGGCAGGAAAACGAGGTCATTTCCTTTCTCCAGGCAGTCATCACCACCACCCCGCACAAGGAGGTGCTCGGCACGGCCCTCTACGCCCTGAGTGTAAGGCTGGCAAAGGCCGAGGACGCTGCGAGCAGGAAGCTCCGGCTGGAAATCCTGGAAAAAGTGGCCAAAGACCACAAAGACCTGGTGGTGGCCAGTAACGAACTGGGCCGCAAAGCAGCCGGGGAGCTTTTTCTCCTGAAAAACCTCACCCCGGGGCAGCCCGCACCCGCCCTGGCAGGCACCAGCCTGGACGGCAAGGCCGTGAGCCTGGCCAACCACCGGGGGAAAGTGGTCCTGGTGATGTTTTGGGGAGACTGGTCGGCCAATGCCAAAAAATTCTACCCGTGGATCAAGCAAACCGAGAATCGGCTGGCGGGCAAACCCTTCACCGTATTCGGAGTGAACAGCGACACCAAGGAGGCTGCCACCGCCGCCATGACGGCCCAGGGATTCACGTTTCCCGCCATCTTCGACGGCGGCAGCAAGGACGGCCCGGCGGCCGCCAGCTGGCAAATCAAGAGCTGGCCCGCGTTTTTTGTCCTGGACAGTGCAGGCATCGTCCGCTCACGCGGGCAGCTGAACAGCAAGACACTGGACGCCGCCATCGACGGGGCACTGGGCGCAAAAAAATAGGGCTCGCCGGGGTGGGTTTAGCGGCAAGTCCGCGCCTTTGGCTGCCACTGCTTGCATCGCGCACTGGAGTGGCACAGGCAGGGTTGACGACCACGGGCCTCCGTGTTCAAAGTGGCGGTTGATTCCATTTTATCCATGAAAACTCCATCCCTATTCATTCTCATCACCACCTTGTCACTCATCGCCACCGTCGCCGCCGTGGCGGAAACACCGTTCACCGGCCGCTGGGCCCTCACCACTCCTGGAGGCGGGGCCGGCTGGCTCGGCATCGAGGAAAAAGCAGGCGCTCTGAGCGGCAGCATTCTCTGGAATGGCGGCAGCGTTGTTCCAGTCGAGTCCGTGAAGGTGGACGGGGGCAAACTCGTCGTCACCCGCGTCTACAAGAGCAAGAAGAAGGGCGCCACTGGGGCGGAGGCCATCGAGGTTGAAACAGAAACCATCACCGCCAGCGCCAGTGGGGATGACCTCAAGCTCACCACCGAGCGCACCAAGCCCGACGGCACGAAGACCAAGCCAGCCGAGTTCTCCGGCAAGAAAATCGCCGCGATCCCGGCGGCTCCCGACCTCGCGAAGGTGAAATTTGGCGCACCGGTGCCCATCTTTAACGGAAAGGACCTCGCTGGCTGGAAGCTGGTGAACCCCAAGGACGACAATGGATGGAGCGTTGCTGATGGCGTGCTTCAGAACCGCATTGTGAAAGACAAGCATTTCGGAAATCTGCGCACCGAGGCCGAGTTTGAGGATTTCAACCTCAAGCTGGAAATCCGCACCCAGCAGGGGAGCAACAGCGGCATCTACCTGCGCGGCATCTACGAGGTCCAAGTGGCGGAGACCTTCGGCAAAGCACTCGACTCGCACAACATGGGGGCGCTCTACAGTCGCATCACCCCGTCCGTGGCGGCGGAAAAGCCGATCGGCGAGTGGCAGACGATGGACATCACCCTCGTCCAGCGGCATCTCACCGTTGTCCTTAACGGAAAGAAAATCATCGACAACCAGCCTGTGCTCGGCTGCACCGGCGGCGCCCTCTGGAGTGATGAAACCAAGCCCGGCCCCCTCTACCTCCAGGGCGACCACACAAACATCGACTACCGGAACATCGTCCTGACTCCCGTGGCGAAATAACCCAGCCCACAGTTTTTCAAAGCAGACCGCTTTCGTGCAGGAGCCCGGCTCCTGCGCGGATGCGGTTTTTTTCGTTCAGCACGGATTGGCGAGGGTTTTTACGCAAAAAGTGAATTTTTGTTTGGAAAAGTTGAATTTCAGGAAATATTCAAAACTTCGTTAGAATTTTCGTAACGAATCGAAATACTTTTGCATGTTTTCTGGTACCAACCCGAGTTTTTCATGAAGCGATCCAATCAGAAGTTCAAATTAAAATGCTGGTGCTTAGGCTTTTTTGCTGCGGTGGCGGCATTGATGCCTGATTCCGGAGCCTGGGCTGTGGACCAGATCATCGGCCTGCAGCCTGGCTGGAATTCGATTTTTCTGGAGGTTCGGCCGGAAAACCAGGCTCCTGAGGTCATTTTTTCCGGCCAGCCTGTGGAAATGTGCGCCGCCTGGTTGCCGACTGCGGCGAAGGTCGATTCGCTTACGGCCGCCGACGCCGTGCCGACAAAATCCGCCGAATGGCGCATCTGGCAGCCGTCCGCCAGTCCCTCGGCCTTTCTAAACAACCTGCGTGCACTCACCGGCCGGCAGGCCCTGCTCATCAAGGCCAGCGCCGCCGCCACCGTGACGGTCAGCGGCACGCCCGTCTTCGAGCGCAGAAAATGGAACTCGCCCAGCTTTAATTTCACCGGTTTCGACGTGGACGCGACCGCGCCGCCCACATTTGCCCGCTTCTTCGACGGCTCCCGGGCTCACGCGGGGCTGAAGGCATTCAAACTCGTCTCTGGAAAATGGCAGGCCGTCTCCGGGACGGAAACCATCCAGCGCGGCCGGGCCTACTGGGTTTGGTGCAATGAGGGGAGCGACTTCCAGGGGCCGGTGGACGTGAGCCTGCCTCTGGCCGGCGAGGGAGTGCTCACCCTGGCCAACGGTGCCGGCGCCGCCCGTCTGGAAGCCCGGTCTAACGGCACTCTCCCCGTCACCCTTTCCCTGGGCCTGACCGGCAGCCTCCCGCTGCTCCAGTCCGTTTCGGGGGCGGACGAGGCCGCGTTCGCCGCACCTGTCGCCTTGCCGCTCACCGCTGCATCGAAATCTGTAGCGCTCCGCCGAGTGCTCGACGCAGCACCCGACTCCGCCACCGGCCTCCTCTCGCTCAAGGGCGGGGGCATGAACTTCCTCCTCCCCGTCCGCGGCTCGCGCTAACCCCAAATTATTTTCGCATGAAACTCTGCAAAATCATTGCCCTTTTCCTGGCCGGAGCGGCTGCGGCCGTGGCGCAGGACGCCAACTCCAGCCTCATTTTCCGCCTGCCCCTGAACGAGGCCTCCGGCGCCACGGCGGTCGAGCGCGTGGCCGGCCTGAACGGCACGCTCGTTAACGCCCCCGGCAGCCCGTGGATCAACCCGGGGCTGCATTTCTCCAACGCGGGGCAGGGCGTGAGCACTCCGGCGGAGGCAGGAAATGGAGTCACTGACCAGCTCACCCTCGCGGCGTGGGTGAGGCTGGAGGCCACCTCGGGGGGGGCCACGAAGGGCGTCATCGGCAAGGGGCGCTATCCCACCGACCAGCAGGCCTATATGTTGGGCACTTACTTGGGAAAGCCATTCTTCAAGTGCAACTGGAGCGGCGTCACGGGCGGCAGCCCCACCAGCGGCCTCCAGATCGCACCCACGGGGATCGCCCTCAACCAATGGGTTCACCTGGCCGTGACATCCAACGGGACGAGCCTGAAGTTTTACACAAACGGGACCCTGTTTTATGAGGTCGCCCAGGCCATCACCATCGGCACGGCCACCAGCAGCGTCTGGGTCGGTTACGACCAGTACAGCTGGCGGGGCGACATCCGGGACGCGCGGATTTACAGCCGGGCGCTAAGCGCGGCGGATGTGGCGTTTCTGGCGGAGGGGCGGTCGGTTTTCAGCACCGCTTACGCCGGCCTGTGGATCGGCGAGGCGACGCTGAACGAGGTGATCCAAGCGGGGACGACTGACTATAGCGCCGCGCCGGAGTTCCGCGAGCGCCTCATCATGCATGTGGACGAGGACGGCGTGGCGCAGCTCTGCTCCGAGGCCACTGTCATGAGGACGCGCGGCGCCGGGCCCGTCCACGTGGTGGTGACGCAGCCCTCGCTCATCGCGAACTTTGACGGCATCACGCCGCGCGGTGGAAAAGATGTCGGCCAGCGTTTCAGCAGCGCGGGCTTCCCCGTGCCGGGCGGGCTGCTCGCGCTCAAGGACGGCGGCGGCGGCTGGCTTTTCGCGAACAGCACCCTGGCCGCCGGCGACCCGGTGAACCCCTTCCGCCACAAATACCACCCCGACCTCGCCAGCGGCCGCGAGCTGCGCCGCTCCATCTGGACCCACTCGAATCCTGGCGACTCCCCCTCGGACAATGTCATCACCACGGTCGTCTACGAGGACATCGCCGGCCTGCACAAGAACACCCTCAAAGCCCGCGGCCCGGTCACTTTCACCCGCGTCTCCACCTCCGGGAAACTCAACCAGCCCTGACGCCCACCTTCCCAGCGACCATGAAAACTTTCCTCACCACACTCGCGTCCCTGCTGCTCTGCGCCGCGTCCACGCTCACCGCCAGCGAGCCGCTCTTCAACCAGCTGCCCATGCCTCCCAGCGGCTTCCTCACGGGCGAGCCAGACTACTACGGCCTGCCGGGGCCGAAGGACTTCACCTCGCCGGCCTTTCGCACGGCCTCGAACGCCACGCACACCTACGTCTGCGGTTGGAGCACGCGGACTGAGTCGGAGACGTATTTTGACATCTTCAGCTGGAGTTACAAGACGCGCGATGTCCGCCGCCTGGACGGATTCATCACCAAACTGGACCCCAATGGGACAGTGGTGTGGACGAAGTACATGCGGGACCTGGCCGGAGGGGCCGGGTGGTTGTTGAAGGACATCGCCGTCCTGGGCAACCAGATCTACGTGTGCGGCAACCGGGATTTCGAAGGGGGGGACACGCGGGCCTTCGTCGCGAAGCTGACCGACACCGGACTGGACCTCGTCTGCAATGAGTACTCCCACATCAGCGGCGTGCCGGGAACAGATTTCCCCAAGGCCTGGGCCTGGGGCCGCAGCATCAGTGTGAGCACGGTCAATGGGGCCGCCCAGGTCGTGGTGGGCGGGGAGGTGCTGGGCCAGACCATGGAGGTGAAGGAGAGGCAAAAGACCAACCCTTCCGCCACCGCGCGGTTCGACAATTTGGTCCTCCGTTGCAAGCACGACACCGGCAATTATACCGACGCCTGGGTCATGCGCTTCGACTCGGACCTCAATGCCACCTGGGCCACCACGCTGGGCTACCACTGGTCGGACGACAGCTTCACCTCCGTGGCCTCCGACAACACAGGCGTCATCTACGCCGCCCTCAAGTCCTCTGATGCTGACCGTTATGCACAAGCCGTCCTCAGCCACGTCGATGACTTTCGGAAGACAGTGGCCGCCGATGGCGCCGCCACCGTGATCAACGGTGGCATTTACTATGACTACGACTTCTACCCCGGAGCCACCACGACGGTGTTCAAGCTCGACCCGTCCTCCTCCGCCACGCCGGTGAAAAGTTATTTCCAGCCCACCAAGCAGCAGAGCGATGAAAACGGGACCAACAATCGTGTGGTGGACATGGCCTACCTGAGCGGCAAGCTATACGTCTGGGGGGACTGGCAGGGCCGGCTGCGCCCCGTGTCTCACCTGCAGGAACCAAGCGGCGGTGCGCCCTACAGCGCCTCCGCGCCGGGAGGCGGCTACACCTCGGACTGCTTCATCGCCCGGCTGGATGCCGGCACGCTCCAGAGCGAGTCGTGGCGCGTCTTTCAGTCCGCCGGCGACGACCGGGCCTCGGAACTGACGCTCACGGCGGACTCCATTTACCTGGCTGGCATCGCGGGCGGCACGCTCTCGCACACAGCCGGGCTCAATGGCGGCACGGCCTCCAGCTACAGCACGGAATCCACGGCGCGGCACCTTTTCTGGGAGAAGCTCAGCCTCGCGGACCTCTCGTCGTCCTGGCACCTGATCCCCACGGAGGGCGGCGGGAGCAGCATCCCTGCGAGACAAAACCTCGCCGGCGTCGGCGCCGTGGGCTCGTCCGTCATGATCGTGGGCGGGTGGGACGGCGGCGGGCTCACCATGGGCCCGTCTGGCGCGGCCAAGACTCTGCCCGATCCTCTGGCCCAGGCGGGCTTCGTCGGCTACCTGACGAGCGCCGGTGTGTGGAAACAGGGCGTCACCGTGGAGATCATCTCGGCCTACGGCGTGCCCAAGCCCGCGCGCGGCTTCACCTCGCTCACCTCCGGCGGCACCATTGCCGCCTCGGTCGAGCCCGAGGTGTATGTGGACGCCGCGGGCGCCGTCATCAGCCCGCAGGACGCCGGGGGCATCAACTCGCGGGCCGTCACCCGCCGCATCTGCACGGGCTACCAGTTCCGCAACAGCACCGTCAACGGCACGGCGAACGCTGTGACCTTCGTGGCCAATGACGACATGCAGCTCACCTTCAACTGGCGCACCGAACACGCCGTCGAGATCGAGTCCGACCTCTCCGGCTCGGACGGGCTGACCTCGACCGCGGCGGGCAGCCCCCAGCCCGAAGTGCAGAAACATTGGATCCCGGAGAACGGGCAGCTCACCGCCTTCGTCGATGGCGCCGCGTCCGACCCGGCGGTGGTTGGCACGCGCTGGATCTCCGTCGGCTACGAGGCCGGCGGCTGCGTGGCTGCGGCCTCCGGCGTGGGCGATGGTGAAATGGTGTACTGGCCTGCCTACCAGCCGCGCCAGCAGACGCCCAAGATCACCGTGGGCGGCCCCGGGCGCGTCACCTGGCGCTGGAGAAAGCAGCACAGCCTGCGCGTGGCGGTCAACTCTACCGCCGCCTCGGGCGCTCCGCGCGTCTACGGCGACCGCCTCGATCCCGCACGCCAGGTCCGCAGGGGCGACCGGTTTGAATTCGAGTTCGACGTGCCTGTCGAGGTCAATTCGTTCCACGCGCGCCGCGGCCCCGGGTGGACTGCCCTGCCGCCGGACAAATTCTGGATCGCGTACGTCAACGGGTCCGGTCAGCTCGTGCACCACGCCTATGTGCAGTCGTCAGCCGTCCTGGCTGACGTGATCAACACTCTCACCGTCGCGCCGCAGGGCCACTATTCCACGAACTGGACGTTCGCCGGCGACAGGGGCGGCTATTTTGCCAGTCCCCAGCTCGACCTCTGCGAGCCCGTGCAGGTCTCCTACAGCGGCGGCACACCGCCGGCGTCGGTCATCCGCCAGGGCGAGGGTGAGTTCTGGTTCGAGCCCGGCACATCCGTCACGGCCTACGCGCCGGCCAGCGTGAATACCGGTCTCAGCACCTTGGCCTTGAAAGGCTACACCAACGCCACTGGCTCCGTGGCACCTTTCAGCGCGGCGGGTGTCGGGAGCAAGACCTTCGTCATCTCCGCCCCCTCCGGCATCACGTGGGACTACGCCCGCGCCATTTACCCGGAAACCGTGGCCGTGGGCCGCGCCGTCACCTTCAGCGGAGTGACGGGAGTCGACGCAACAAATGCCAACCGCGTCAAGGCCCCCAGCGGCGGCAGTGTCTCGATTGCGCCCAGCGGCAGCAGTTGGGCCGACATGCAGCAGTGGGACCAGGTGGCGAAAAAACTCTACGTGCTCCGGCCCGGGAAGTTCACCGTCGAGTTTGAAAACACCGCCGCCCCCACCGACGCCGCGCAGAACGTCATCGTCGAGGTGAACGCCGTCTGGCCCGCGTCTGACTACACGCACATCCTGGAGGCCCCGCCGGTGAACGTGGACGAGTCCACCGGGGACGGCGCGGCCTTCTTGCGCGTCGCCTACACCGAGGGCGCGGCCCGGGTGAAAGACGGCCTCTTTTCCACCACTGAGCCCGGCCGCAGCGTTCTCGTTTTCTCCACCCGCGCCGGCGGCGCTGCCACCGGGAACCTCCAGCAGGAAAACCTGCGGGTGAATGTCGTGGAATCCCTGCGCTGGCGCGACGCCGCCCTCGCGCGCACGCCCGTGACCATCGGCCAGGCCATCACCTCCACGGACCACGAGGCCGCCGTCGGACACAACGGTTATGTCATCAACGATCTCGCCCCGGTGAACGCCGCCGTTTACGACCGCAACACCCAGTCCGGGCCCATCATCCCGGTGAACGAGGAATACCCGGCTTTCGGGCGCTGGGCGTCCGCCGAGCGGCCCGACACGGCGGGCGGACTCATCGCGCTGTTTCCCCTCACGGAGTCGGGCGAGTCGACGCGGATCACGCTGGAGGCCGTCTCGGGCACCCGGGCGACTTTGAACTCGGCCTACGTGGCCACATGGGCGAATCCCGGCTACTTCTTTTGGCGGTCTGGTGGCGAGCACTTCCGCACGGACTCCACGGCCATAGGCAACGGCATCACCAACCGCCTCACCCTTGCGGCCTGGATCAAGCCGCGGGTCTTCGTCGACTGGGGTGGCATTATCACGAAGGGCGTGGAGCAGGCGCCCTACACCTTCACAACTACCGCGAACGGCCGCCTGCGTTTTGGCGCCAACGTCTTTTCACCCCCCGGCGGATCCGGCGGCGGGTTTGCGGCGTGGGACTCCACCAACGCGGTGCCCGCGGACCAGTGGACCCATGCCGCCGTCACCTACGACGGCGCCACCATTCGTTTTTACATCAATGGGGTGCTCGACAGCGCCCAGGCCGCCAGCCTCATTTTTGGGACCGTGGACGAGCCTCTCGTCATCGGCGGCGACCTGCCCGGCGGGGATGAAACGTTCGACGGCCGCATCCGCGACGCCCGTGTCTACGACCGCCCGCTCGGCGCGGGGCAGGTCGGCGCGCTGGCCGGAGTGGCCCCGGCCCAGCCGGGCTCGTTGCCCGTCGCTTGGTACCGTGTGCAGGACGGCATCCGCTGGCCGTGGAAGGCGAACACCTACGCCCCGCAGTGGCCCGCCTCTCCGGACCGCATCGTCACCGCGTCACGTCTGGGCAGCGAGGGGATGAAGGCCCCCGTCGGGGCCGTGCAGGGCTACATCAACGCCACTATTCCAACCACAGGCTCGACTTGGAAGCGCCCGGCCCAGGACCGGGCCAGTGTTACCGGGGCGACTGTGCCTTACGGAGTGATCAGCGTTCTCACTCCGGTGGCTTCCGACATCTGGACGTACTCCTTCACCGGAACGCCATTGGTGTTCTTCTACAAAGGCCAGTTCGACCCGCAGAAGCCCCTCCTGAACCTCGTCGGCAGCACGAAAATCTCCGCGGAGGCTGGTCCCATTTACACCTACGGCTGGCGGGCCGAGGCGGGCAGTCTGTACCATGTGGTGTTCACTCCCGAGCTGCCCGCCAGCCCCTCGGGCGGCGTGCAGATGTTCGTGTCGGATGGCGGAGCTAGGGTGGTGGATTTCCAGCGGTCCTTCACCGGCCCCGCCTTCACCGCGCCCGGCATCTACCACCAGGCCGACCCGGACGCGCCGGGATACAATCCCAACGAGGAGCACTCGCTCATCGCCCCGTCGTTCCT
>JANOAS010000122.1:0-18186 GCA_031411255.1 bacterium | reverse complement strand
GCGGAGAAACCCTTCGCGATGCCATCGAGGCTACCGCGCGCGTTTCCTCCGTCGGTGGGGAAGCAGGCCAGCTCAATGTGCTCCATCGGCGAGGGGAACATGCGTGCCAACTCAAAGTCCACGGTGGCCCACTTGATGGAGCTGGGGCGCTCGTTGGCCTTAAAGACGCCGAGCGAGGAGCACCACGAGTGATGACCGACGGTGCACATTTTTCCGGAGAGGCCCTGGATGATGGTGAGGTTCTTTTTGTGCGCTTCTAGCGGCCCCATCCACTCGGGGAGCTGGTGATTGTTGAGGTCCAGCTCGAAGGCGTCGTTGCGCTTTTCCTTCTCCTGCTCCGCAGCGCCGAGCGTCGGCGGCACACAGACTTTGGGAAAGAGACCGTTGCCGCGGTGCATGAAGATGAAACGCATCGGCGCGGTGCCAGTCTGCGCGGCGGAAAGGCGCGGGAGGAAACCGGGCAGCGAAAGTCCGCCGAGGGCGAGAAAGGCGTTTTGGAGGAAGTCTCTGCGGTGTTGCATGGTCGTGGTGTGGTTTATTTGCGGTAGAGAAATGAGTCGGAAGTGAGCAGCGAGACGACGATGGCTCTGAAGCTGCCGCCGCTCTGCACGTAGGCTTTGTCGGCTTCGATGAGCGTGCGCGAGTCGGAGAGCATTTCATTTCGCCCCATGAAAAAGCGGAACGCATGGCGGATGAAGGACTGGCGGACGCGTGGAGATTTCGCGAGGCGGTCAATCATGTCGAAGGCGTCGGTGACTTCGCCATCGAGTGCGGGCAAGCCGGTGCTGTCGAGCGCGCCACGCGGGTTCACAGGCAACGTTTTGTAAATGGGGGAATCGGCTTTCGCGCCGGGTGCATGTCCGACGATGTTTTCGGCATGCTCCAGCGCCTCCTGCGAGCGGAAGCGGCCGAAGTCGTCGAACTGCTCGAAGGGCAGGCCGAGCGGGTTCATGTATTGGTGGCATTTGATGCACTGCTGCGCGGAGGTGACTTTGTCGAGGCGCTCGCGAAGGGTTTTGTGGTGGTCCTCGGGAACCTTGGCGTCCACGGTGATGGGCACATCGGGGACGCGTCCGGCGAGGAGTTTTTCGCGGATCCAGCGGCCGCGGCGGACGGGGTCGGTCTCCGTGTTCAGCGAATGGGCGATGAGCCACGCGGGATGCGTGAGGATGCCTTTGCGGTTCTCGATTTTGAAGGGCTGCTCCAGCGGGTAGTCCCAGAATTTGGTGTCGTCCAAGCCCTTGAAATTTTTGTTCTCCGTCGCGCCGTAACGGCCAGGGAGCGGTGTCGGCGGCAGGTTGTAGAAGGGCGAGTGGTTGATGTAGTAGCCGTGGGCCGTGGAGATGGTGGTGAATGGCGTGAGGCCCTTGTCGAAGTAGTCGCTGAAAAACCACATGTGCCGGAGGAACTCGCGCTTCTGGTGCGGGCCGTTCTTGGGAAACTGGAGAGTCTTGCTCGCCATCAGCAGCGGCAGGTTCTCCGCCATGACCTTGTCCGGCTCGGTCTTCCACTTCGTGTCCTTGAGCGCGGCCCAGATTTTCTTCCACTCGGCGATAATCTGGCGGCCAACCTCGGGCGTTCTGTCGTAATAAACGATGTAGCGGTCGGTGGTGAGGAGCGTGGCGAAGACATCCTTGTCCTGCTGGAGGATCGCATCCACGAGGCGGTCGGCCTCGTTGACGAGGAAGCCGGGCGTGCCGGTGGTGCCGCGGTCGGGGTTTTGGTAGATGCCGAGGCCGCGCTCCGGGTCTTTGAAAACGCGGGTCGCCATCGGGTAGCCGAAAAACTCGCGGAAGAAGCGGTTGATGCGCGGGTGGCTGACGACCGTGCGGACGACTTTGCCTCCCAGCGTGGGGTCAATTTCGGCGGCGAAGTAGGTCTTGTCGTCGAGCAGGCGCAGCACTTCGCGTTTGTAGTCCTCACGCGTGGCGAGCCGCCCTTGCTCCGCGGCCTGGAGCAGCTTCGCATCCGGGCCGCGGTCGCCGAGCGCGTAGGAAATCGCGTAGGCCCCCTCGCGGGGCGCGAGCATCCTCCGGCCATGCGTGTCCGCCGCGCCCGCGCCGAATTCCATGCGGTAGAGAAACTCCGACTCGAGCAGCACCGACAGCAGCATCTGCCGCAGCCCTTCCGAGTTGCCGCCAATCGCGATGGCATCGCGCGTCAGCTTCGCATACTTCGCCAACCCTGCGTCGCTCGGCGCGCGCTGCAGCACGCTGGCAAACTGCGCCCGCACCGCCTCGGAAATTTCTGCATCCGTCGGCGCAGATTTTTTCAGCACAATCGCATCGAAGGCCGCCGGATAATTTTTCGGCACCCAGCGATCCTGCGGATTCGGCAACGCGTCGGCCTTGACCTCGCCGCCTTTCACGCGTGGCCCGAGCACCTGCTTCTGCGACATCCAGTCCGCATTCGTGAGCATCACCAGCAGCGCACCGCCATCGAGCGATTCGTTGTCGTAATAGCGCACGCCGGACGCATCCGGGAGCACGAAGGGATTCGTCACTCCGTAAAGGTTTGCCGGGCGACCGAATCCCATGGGTCCGAACACATCGCTCGCGCGCTGCGCAAAAATCTGCGGACTCACCAGCCATCGCCGCGCCGGTGTGAAGGGCGCATCGGTGATCTCGCCGCTGAACAGCTTGTCGTGATCCACATAGTTCCCGTAGGCCGGGAGGCGAAGCTTGTCCTCCAACGTCGAGGCATTGTGGACGCGCAACTCGCCGCCGATCCAATCCAGCAGCGCCTTCCGCTCTACCGCCGTCGGCTGCGACTTGCGGCTCTTCGGCGGCATCTGCCCGAGGAAAGTCTGCTCCTGCATCCGGTTCAGCAGAGCGAGCCGCTCCGCGAGCGGCAGCCCGCCCAGCTTGTCAAAACGCACGTCGCCTTTCTGGCTGTCCTCGCCGTGGCAGGAAGAGCAATGGCTCTCGAGGAGTTGCTCCGCCGCGGGCGCGACGCGGAAGGCGCTCTGCGCCTGCGCGTGAAGCCGCGCCGATCCGAAAATCACGGCGGCGATGCAAACGAAGGCGGCGATGATGTTCTTCACTTCGCCTGCTTGAATTGTTTGAGTTCCGCCATCGCCTCCGCAAGCCCCTTGCCGACGCCGCCGAGGATTTTCGCCGAGCCGAGATAATGGAATTCGGCGTTCGAAATTCCTTTCTCCAGCACTGTGCGCTCGCGCTCCGTCAGTCCTTCTGCCCGTATTTTCTCCAGCGCCGCCTTTTCCTCGGCGGGTTTCAATTTCCCTTCCGTCGCAAGCTTCTTCGCCTTCTGACGGATTTCGCCGTCCTTCGCTTTCGCGGCGGTCAGTTCCTTGTCCCAATACTTCTCCGTCAGCACCGCGGCGACGTTGCCTTTGAACTCAGGTAATTGCGCCGGCGCGGCCATGGCATCGCGGATGTTCTGATGCGTCGACTTGTAGCGCTGCTCGTCGGGCCCGTAATCCGCAGTCGGACCGCCGACGCCGATGACGCCGATGACGAAGGGCAGCTTTGGTGCGTTCAAATCCTTTCGCACATCGCGGATGAAATGCGCCATCGCCGTGCTGTAGGCGTCGTAGCCGCCGGCCTTGTCGCGATTCGGATACGTGCCCTGGTCAACCATGTCGTTCCAGCCCTGAAACCAGGCGAAGCCTGCGAGTTCGAAGCCCTGGGCGGCATCGTAGTCGGGCACTGCGTGCTTGAGATTGCCGAGCACTTTCTTCACGTGCTCGATCATGCGACGATAGTAAACGCCGGTCTCTTTTTCCTTCGCTTCTTTCATCGCAGTGACATCCTTGCCCTGCTTCTGAAAGCCCGCGAGCTGTGTCTCATTGAACACATACGGCCCGGCACTTGGCGATCGAAAATCGGTGTTCAGGCTCTTGCCACCCCACGAGGTCTTGATGAGCAGGATCGGCGCGTCGGTGAACTTCTGCATGGAGAGGCCAAACGTGAACTCCGGCCCGATCTTCTCCGGCGACGCGCCGAAGCCAGCCGTCAGCTTCCCTGTCTGTTCCTCCTGCGGTTCCTTCCCGCAGCCGATGGACGAAATCCACACGCGCTCACAGACCTTCGGTTTCCCATCCGAGCCCAGCATCTCCGCCAGCATCGGCTTCGTCGCCGGATCCATGCCGATGTGCTCGAAGGTGCTGATCTTCGCGTGGCCCTGCATGTTGGACTGCCCCGCCAAAACATAGACTTGAAGTGGTTTGGCCTGCAGCGTGGGACAAAGCAGCAGGGAGGCAACGGTGAGGGACATCCGGGTGAAAAGAAGTCGCAGGGGTTTCATGGTTTGGTGGTGGGCTCGTTGAGTTGCGGGACGGCGGGTTCAGTGGGTGTCGATGACGAAGGCTGGGCGCGAGAGCACGCCTTTTGACAGCGCGCCATAGTGGTCGGACCGCCAGAAGTTTTTCAAGTCCTCCGCAGTGATGAGCTGGAGGCCAGGTGTGGCGACTGCGGGATTGCAGAGAATGTAGAGGTTTTCCGCCGTGATGTAGCCGCAGACATTGAGCGTGTGCCCGGCACTGCCGTCGGGGTATTGGGGCCCGATGTATTTGAAATCAACAACCACGGGCAGACCGGCATCGAGTTGGGTCTTGAGCATGGCGGTGGCCTGGTCGAAGCCGGGATCGTCGGGGGTGAAAGTGACGAGTTTCCATTTCTGCCCGATCTTGTTCGATGCGTCCAGCAGATGGCCCCAGTCCGTGCCGGTGCCGAGTGGGGACGGGCAGAGTCGCTTGAAATCCCAGCCGCCGATCTTACTGCCCTGAAAGCGGGCGAAAGTGGCGCAGGCGGTGGAACCACAGTTGTTGTACCCCTGATGGACGTGAGGCATCTGAACGAAGGCGAACTTGCCTGGTTCTCCTTTGCGCTGGCGGAAGTCGATGAGCTTTAAAAGGTCTGCGCCCTGCTGGGCAGAGGCGTCGGCGGAGGGTTGAGCGGGGTGGCCGGTCGGGCCGGTGGGGCGGAGCTTGGAGGCTTTTGTCCAGCTGGACTTCGCGGCATCCAGCTCACCGGCCCGGAACTGCATTTCGCCCAGCACGACAAGGCCGGAGGGATCGTTCAATTCAGCAGCCCGTTCGGCGAGCCGGCGCGCCTGCGCGGCATCCGGCGGGACGCCTTCACCGGAGAGATACGCCATCGCCGCCGCACCAGCGGCCCGGCCGTTGCCGCCGGCGGCGGCCTTTTTCCACCAGTCGAGCGCTTTCTCGATGTCCTGCCCGGTTCCCTGCGCGCCGAAGTAGCACTGGCCGAGGTTGAATGCCGCCTGCGCAGACTGCTCCGCAGCCGCCTTGAAATAGCCGAAAGCGACCACAGGACTGCGGCTGACCATGCTGCCGCGCAGGTAGGCCGCGCCGACAAAATCCATTGCCTCCGCGTTGCCGGCATCGGCGGCGCTGTGGGCCCATTTCATGGCCTCTGCGTTGTCCTTGTCCACGCCCTTTCCGTCACGCAAGCGGGTGGCGAGATCGAGCTGGGCTTTGGCGTCGCCGCCTGCGGCCTGACTGCGGAGGGCATCCAGATTCACCGGGTCGCCGGCACGCGCCGCGGCCAGAAAAAGAAAGGATGTCGCGAGAAGGGGGAGGGGGATTCCATGCATAAGAACGATTGTAGCACTGGGCGGGGTATTGTGCCGGGTCTTCGTCAAACCAGGCTGTTTCATCATGGGGCTGCGACCTTGAGCCGGGCGAATTTCTTCCCGCCCGGTGTCGAAGGGAAGGTGAATTTGATGTCGCTACCAGTGATGGTCAAGCTGGTGCCGGCTGGTTGTTTGACCCAGGTGCCATCGAGGGAATCCGCAGTTTCGACAAAGAAATTCGTGCCGTAGCTGCCAGTGATCCCTGCGGCTTTGGTCCAGGTGATGCACTGCTGGCCGCCGATTTTGACAATGCCAGGAAGGCGCACGCCACTGCCCAGGAACCATTCGATGCCGTTGGGAATCGCATCGTTGTCGTGATCCTGGGCCGGCGTCTGGGTGGTGGAATTGGCCGCCTGCCATGCGGCGAAGCTGCCCGGCAGGGGAGTGCTGGACTGAAGGTCGATCATGCCGCGACCGAGGGCATCGCCCAGCAGCATGTAGGTTTCCGCATTGTGGTTGTAGTGGTGTCCCTGGCTGGTGTCCGGCCCGGTACTGCGCCAGTAGCTGCGGGCTTCCATCGTTTTCACGTTGCGATCAAATTCCGGGTGGAGGGCGGGATTTCCAACGGCGAGCTGGGCATTGGCGACGGTCAGGCCCGCGCCGGACAGGCTCCATCCGCCAAAGGCGATGGTTCCGAGAACAAAGGGGGCGTTTGGTTTGATTTTCCCCGGATAGCGGGCGGTATAGTAGGCGCGCAGATGCTGGATGAGGCTGGCTAGGCGCGCTTCGTATTTGCTGGCGGCCGGTTCGGACTGGTCATTGTAGCCCTGCCACCAGGCGAAGCCCGCAATTTCAAACCCCTGGGCAGCCCACGCGGGGTACTGCGTGGCGAAGTTGTCGAGAATGTCTGTGACGTTGCTGACGGAATAGACGCTCCAGTTTGTGGCCCATTGTGCTCCGATGCCTGGCTGGGATGCAGCTGCGGAGGTGTGGTCCACCTTGCAGCTGTAGAGCACGCCATTGTGCCGCATCTGGCATCCGTTGGGGTAGGCGATGCCACTGGTCCAGGTGAGACCGGGCCGCATGTCCGCTTCGGCAAGAAAGAAGTCGTCATATTGCTTTCCGGCATACCACGGGTAGGGCGTGGGACTTCCGCCGATCGTCCACGAGTTTGGCGAGTCGCCATAGCCGGCATAGGTGTTGCCGCCATAGTTAAACCGCACCGTGTCCGGTGGAGCGATGTCCCAGAGCAGGCTGCGGTTGCCGATGGAGGTCTTGATGAGGAGCACGGGCTCGTCGTGATACCAGCCCATGACCTGGCCGAAACCAAGTTCGGGACCGAAGGAATTCGTGTTTGCCCCAAATTCCGGTTTCAGCACATCGTTGCCGATGGCCGAGATGACTCCCCGGTAGCGAACGTCAAATCGTGAAGCCCACGCTCCGGTGGAGGTGACCAGGTTGGGAAATTTTTTCTCGCCTTTTACAATGGTGTTGAGCGTTCCCACCTCGGTGCCTCCGGTGCGGCCGAACCCGACCATGTTCGACTGTCCGGAAAGGATGTAGACTTTGACCGGCTTGCTGGTGACGCCAGTGCTGCTGCCGGGCGCGGGGAGGGGATACGGGATGGCGGGTTTGCTGGTTGCGCTCACCGGGCTGGTAAAGGCGGCTGTGACCTCATACCAGTCGCCGGCGCCGTCCGCATCAGTGTCGGTGGCCAGCGGGCTGGTACCCGTGCTGGTCGCACTCACGAAGGCTCCAGTATTGGTTTCGATTCCGTCCTTGAGGCCGTCGGAGTCTGTGTCCGCCTTGATGGGATTCGTACCGGTGCTGGTGCTGCCGGCCCACACTCCGGTGTTGCTTTCCACGCCGTCGTTCAGGCCGTCGCCGTCGGTGTCGGCTTTCAGCGGATCGGTGGCCGGGCGGGAGCCGACGCCGGTGAGTTCAGGTCCGTCCTTGAGTCCGTCACCATCCGTGTCGGCTGTGCGGGGCATGGTGCCGCGTTGAAATTCCTGCAGATTCGAAAGGCCGTCCGCATCCAGATCATCGTCAACATTCAGGCTGGTGCTCGACGGAGGGCTTGTGTTGGCCAGTTCAAACGAATCCGGCAGACCATCGTTGTCCGTGTCCGTGACCAAAAAGCGGAAAAGCGAACCGGCCGACGGAGTTCCGGTTGGTGTGCCGTTGAGGTAGGAATCGATCCGCCAGTAGTAGGTGGCCCCGTTCGGCGCGCTGACGGTGGTGGTGGTGGCGTTGAGTCCTGCGCTGACGACCTTTGTGAGCGAGGAGGGATTTGTGCCGAACCAGAGGTCCACCCAGACGTCAGTGCCGCTGGCCGGAGGCTTGTTTCCCCAACTCAAGACAACGTCGCCCGCAGGGACAGTGGCGCTGTCCGCAGGTGTGGGATTGACCGGATCCTGCAGGTCCACGTGGAAGATTCTGTCTCGTGCTGCAGTGGTTGTGACGGTGGCTGCGGCGACTCCCTTGTCGCCTGAATCATAATAAACTCCCACCCGGGTTGAGGTTGAGTTGCCAGAGTAGGAGAGGTAGGGGATGCCGGTCGTCCACGCAACACCGGATACCATCCCCACATCGACCGCGTAGGTGGTATTGGGCGCCAGTGCGACGGGCGTCGCGAACGTCCAGGTGACGTAGGCTCCCGCCGCAGTGCTCGCCGTCTGGGTGGCCTGCTCACTGGCGAGCAGGGTGAAATTCGTGCCCGAGAGCGTGCCAATACGGATGGTGTAAGTGGTGGGAGCGGCTTTGAGATTTGTACCGTCGATTTTAAAGGTGAGCGCCTTGAAGAGCACCGGAGCGGTCCCGGTCGTGAATGTCTGCCCCTTTGCGGCATCCGAGGGATTTGCCTCGTCGGCGGTTTGGAAAAACCACTTATCCGAGCCTGTGCGAGCGGCCAGATTTGCCACGTCGGTGGAGTCCACGGTCGGCGGGGTGGCGCTGCTGGTGAAAGTGGCAGCCCGGGTGACCTGGCTGGCGGCAACAGCGACGGCCAGGCTGAAGAGTCGAGTGAGTGTTCTCATGACGCGAATGGGGCTGCTGAAATGGCGGGAGAGGGCAGGTT
Organism: bacterium; assembly: GCA_031411255.1. Lineage (GTDB taxonomy): Bacteria > Verrucomicrobiota > Verrucomicrobiia > Verrucomicrobiales > V1-33 > JANOAS01. Next base: position 9,554 of record JANOAS010000122.1, on the reverse strand, counting down.
TTCAGGGAGTGTCCGGGGATGGGGAAGGGCGGCCTTAAGGTGCTGCTTGAACGCGCACGAAGCGTTTTACACCGGTGCGGAGGGACGAACTGATTTTGACAGTGATGGTCTGGACGTTTGCCACTGTGGTGGAAACGGTCTGCGTTGCCCCGGTGTCCTGGGTCCACGTTCTCAGATCGGGCGAGGTCCAGACGGTGAAATTCAGGGCGGTCAGCGTGGAGGTGCGCCGGGTGTAGGTAAAGTTTCCGGTGGTTTTCAGGGTGACCGGGACCACGACGGGATTTCGGGAGGCGGAGCTGGCCGGGTCGAGCCCCCAGATGCGTTCCTGATCATTGGTCATGCCGTCGCGATCCGCATCGGCCGCTGGGTTGCTGAGATCTATGCCGGGGTAGTTGGCATCCCAGGCGGCGTAGTCGGTGGGGCGACCCGTCGGGTAGTAAAGGTCCAGGATTTCCTGCACGCGGGAGTTGACCTGGGTAGCGGCGGCTTCGTCGTAGATTTCCGTGGGGAATCTTGTCTGGGGAGCGCTGCCGTTCTGCAGCGTGGTGCTCAACTGCCGGGCGTGCTCGCGCTCCACACCGTAGCCGGTGATGGCGGGCAGGGTGCCGCCCCACCAGCTGGTGCACCAGGTGCGAAACGTGGCGTTGTTGGTTGGAATGAGCCCCTTGTACTGGACGATGCGGTCGTAGATTTCCAGCGGAGGCTTGAGGCGCAGGGAGCTGATGGAGGTGTTCAGTGTGGTGGCATTGACGGGATGGATGCCCCAGAAATGAAGCATCGGGCGCACATCCCGGCCGAAGGATTTGCAGAGCTGGAGAATGAGGCTGTCCGTGTCCGTTGGGTAGGACTGGCCCTTGTCGTCCTTGTCGTTGTAGTAGCGGTAGAAGGCATTCATGCCTGACCAGCCGAAGAGCCTGGCGAGATCGCAAAATTTGGCATGGCCCTGGGGCTGGTATGACTTTTCCCAGTCGTCCATGGGATCCGCTTCCGGGGAAAAATTGAAGCTGGTCATCCAGACGACTGCCGTGTTGGGCAGGGTGCAGAATGAATTGTAGCCGTTGGATTCCTTCAGTGCTGTGTCAAAGGTGACTCCGAACTTTTGCGTCTGGACGGCGACGTGCAGCAGGTTGATTGCGGACTCCTGCTCGCCGCCGAATTTCGGAAAGAAGAAGCCGTGGCCAGCCTCGTGAAACTCGTAGTCCGGGGCATTGCGCGGGCCGGTCAGGAGGTAGTGGTTCTGGTTGCCGCTGTATGTGGTGGTGGGGTTGTAGCTGCCGTTCACGGCTGGATAGCCGGGCGCGTAGACCGAGGCGCGGAGCTGGAGATCGATCTGGTCATACATCGTCTCCTTCCCCCGGAGGTTCGGGAAGCCCATGAGGTCGGTGATGGCGTCCATGGCCTTGTCCCAGTTCGCCATGTTGGTGACGGGATCTGCGTAGGCGTAGATCCAGCTGCGTGGCACCTGGAACATGAATTTTTCTGACTGGAAATCCGCCCATGGTCCGGGCTGGGTGCGCTCGGTGGCCTGCCACTCGGCCAGGGTGGTCTGGCGATGGCTGGTGGACGAGAAGAACGGAGAACGCGCGGCTCCAGTGATGGTGATGCTGACGATTCCGGCATTGGCGAGTTTGGGCACTTCGATGTAAATGCCTCCGCCAAGCGGGCTGGCAATTTTGGTGGTGGTCGCGTCGATGTCGTAGAGCAGGGAGGCTCGATCCAGTCGTTTGACGTTGGGCCGGTTTGAATTGTCCCACGAGTGCGCTCCAACACGGATCTGGTAGCCCTTGCCGACCAGCGAGGCCGGCACGGTCACGATGGCGATGGTGCCGGGCGAGAGATAGGCGCCGGTGGGCCTCCGGGCGGGCTCGCTCCACATTTGGGTGGTGCGGCCAAAAGTGTCCGGGAAACTCCCGTTGATGGGCACGGTGTAAGTTTGCCCTGCGGGGGGCACCGGGCAGGCACCGGGGAAACGGGACGAGCAGGCAAACTTGTAGCCGCTGATGAGGGACTCATGGCTGGTCAGAGTCGGGGCGTTGTAAATGAAGTCCATGATCCCCTGCATGGTCCGGTAAATGGTCCACGGCACATCGTCCGCTTCCAGGTCCCGGTCCAAATCTCCGCCCACCACCCAGAGGGGGCCGATCTTCGTCTCGTGAGTCTTGATCAGGTCGAGAAGGGCGGTGATGTTTCCTGCATTGTCTCCGTAACGGGCGGACTCACTGGCCATTGTGCGACTGTGAGTGGCGATCTGCGCGTCGGTGAGCAGGGTGGTGCCGTTAATGTGGGCTTTCAGCGCCGCGATGGCGGCCAGCAAAGGATCCGCAGCGGCCATGTTGAAATTCCAAGTGGTGTCGTCCGCCAAGCCCGGAAAGGCGGCTCCGCCCGTGCCCAGCAGGGCGCCTGAGGAAATGCGGATGGCGTACTTGGCCCCCCAGTCGAACAGACCGGGTGAGGCGATTTTGAGGTTGTTGGCAGAGACGGAAATGCGGGGATCTGTGACGGGAACGGTGACGCTGGTGATGGCGGCGGTGTTTGTGATGTTTCGAATGATGATGCTCCCGGTTCCTTTGGTCAGGTTTTGATTGAACGTGGCCACGACCTCGGGACGGAGCAAGTTTCCCCCCGTGCCATCCGGCGGATTGCCTGCAATGAAGGCCAGCGTGGTGCCGGTGGGAGCGTCCAGATCCAGGTGGAAGACGCGGTCCCGGTTGATGGTGTAAGTCAGGGTGCTGCTGCCCACGCCAGCCGCCGCAGTGCCGGAGGTGTAGAACTGTCCGCCGAGGTAGTCATTGGCCGTGAGCGTGAGGTAGGGGATGCCCGTGGTCCACGACGAGGTGCTGCTGGTCATGCCGATGTCCAGTCCGTACGCAGTGTCGCCATTGAGCACGACCGGCGTCGTGAACGTCCACGTCATGTAACGGCCGGACAGCCATTGAATGCTCTGCGTGAATGTTTCCGTATGAACCTGGGTGAATGCAGTTCCCGATACTTTGCCGATCCGGACGACGTAGGTTTTGGTGGGGTCCGCCTCATTGCCGTCGTTGATCTTGTAAGTCACGGAGTGAAGCCAGAGGGCGGCACTGCCGGTGCGAAATGTCTGGCCGTGCGCACTGCCGGCAGCGGTTCCGCCTTCGGCCCAGAATTTGTCCTCGCCTGCCCGGTCCCCGAGGTTCGCAATGTCGAACCCGTTCACTGCGGGGGCCGTGGTGCTGGACGACATGGTGCCGCCAACTGCGGTGAAAGTGGAGATGCCGGGGAGGCCCAGCGCGACGAATGCCAGCCGCAGGAGGCAAGAACGAAACAGAGGGGATGTGATCATGCAGGGGAGGGGGAAATGGGTGATGGACCGCAACAGGCTACCGGCCTTGCGCTGGGTTAGAGGCGCGGGATGGGGCATGGACGGAGACGGCCCCGGGCAGGAGTTTTAAATGCACGGTGACAACACCCTTGCCGGCCTTGAGCCGCTCCCGGGCCTTGAGCTGGGGTGCAGCCGGCGATGCGAGGAACAAAGCTGCTGCTGTCGGAACTGATTTCATCATGAGGGGCAGGGAGGGCAGGGTGCTCTTGATTTCAGGCAAGGCAACCGGGCTTCTCTTTGACAACCTGCCCCATTTGGGGGAAAGTTTCGCCATGCCGCTTCTGCGCTCACTCACTGTTTCTGCTCAAGCCGCCGAGCACATCCGGGCCGGGCTGGAGCGGGGGCACTGGACGGGGCTGCTGCCCGGAGTTCATCAACTGGCGGCTGAAATGGGGGTGAATCGAAAAACCATCGAGGCCGCCCTCCGGCAGCTTGAGCATGAGGGGCTGGTTGTGGGGCAGGGGCAGGGGAAAAAGCGGCTGATCACGCTCCCGGCGGTCAAAGCCGTGCGATCCATGCGTGTGGGGTTGATGCTTTTTGAGCATGATGACCGCCACCTGGAATACATTGTGAACATCCACCACTCCCTGGTGGAGGCTGGTCATGCGGTGGTGGTGGCTGACAAGGTCCTGACGGAATTGAAAATGGACCAGGCGCGAGTGGCGCGTGCTGTGGAGCAGACGGCTGCGGACGCCTGGATCATTCTGGCTGGTTCTCGCGAGGTGGTGGAGTGGTTCAGCCGGCAGCCGGTGCCGGCGTTCGCGCTTTTCGGGCGGCATGAGGGGCTGCCGGTGGCGTCGGCCGGACCTGACAAGGTGCCCGCCTTTGCTGCTGCGGCCCGCCACCTCGTCGGGTTGGGGCACTCGCGCATCGTTCTCGTAGCCCGCCGGGTGCGGCGGCTGCCTGAACTTGGCCGGTCGGAGCGAGCCTTTGTCAATGAACTCACAAAGCACGGAATCAAGGTGGGGGAATTCAATCTGCCAGACTGGGAGGAGACGCGTGAAGGCATTCAGGAGTTGATGGGGTCACTGTTCCGCATCACGCCACCCACGGCTATGATCGTGGAGGAGGCGCCCATTTTCGCCGCTGTGCAGCAGTTCCTGGCCGGACGGGGGATCCGGGTGCCGCAGCAGGTGTCGCTGATCTGCACGGATGCCGCCCCCACTTTTGCCTGGTGCACTCCGGCCATTTCCCACATCCTGTGGGAGGCTGCCCCACTGGTGCGCCGGGTGCTGAGCTGGGCGGGCCGGGTCAGTCAGGGGCGTGTGGACGTGCGGCAGACCGTCGTTCCTGCAGTGTTCATCACCGGCGGGACGACCGGCCCGGCCCCTGGGCTGGAGGCGGAAGGGAATGGATGAAAAATGCGGCAGCTACCCGCCCAAATAAGCCTCGCGCACCTGGGGGTTGGCGCGGAGGGCGGGGGCGGTGTCCTGGAGGAGGACGCGGCCGGTTTCCAGGACGTAGCCGTAGTGGCTGATCTGGAGGGCGAGGTTGGCGTTCTGCTCGACGAGGAGGATGGTGAGGCTGCGCTCCTTGTTGATGGCGGTGATCTGCTCGAAAATGGTGCGGACGAGGAGGGGCGCGATGCCGAGGGAGGGCTCGTCAAGCATGAGGCAGCGCGGGTTGCTGAGGAGGGCGCGGCCGATGGCGAGCATCTGCTGCTCTCCGCCGGAGAGGGTGCCGGCGAGCTGGGCGGCGCGTTCCTTGAGCCGGGGGAAAAGGGTGAAGACGTAGTCGACGTCCGAGGCGATGCCGGCGGTGTCACGCCGCAGGTAGGCGCCCATTTTCAGGTTTTCCTGGACGGTGAGGTTGGCGAAGACCATGCGGCCCTCGGGCACCTGGCAGAGGCCGCGGCTGACGATCTTGTGTGCGGGCAGGCCGGTGATGTCCTGGCCCTCGTAGATGACTTTCCCGCCGCTGGGCTTCAAGAGGCCGGAGACGGCGCGCAGGGTGGTGGATTTGCCGGCTCCATTGGCTCCGATGAGGGTGACGATGGATCTCTCCGGCACCTTGAGCGAGACGCCATGAAGGGCGGCGATGGAGCCGTAGCGAACGTGAAGGTCCTGGATTTCGAGCATGGCGGCTAGGTGACGGTTTCGGCGCCGAGGTAGGCTTCGATAACTTTGGGATCGTTCTGGATTTTAGCCGGGGAGCCCTCGGCGATCTTCACGCCATACTCGAGGACGGCGATGCGCTGGCAGATGCCCATGACTACCTTCATGTCGTGCTCGACGAGGAGGACGGCGATCTGGAATTTCTGCTGAATGAACCGGATGAGGTGCATGAGTTCCTCCTTTTCCGTCGGGTTCATGCCGGCGGCGGGCTCGTCGAGGAGGAGGAGCTTCGGCCTGGTGGCGAGGGCGCGGACGATTTCCAGTCGGCGCTGGTCGCCGTAGGGGAGGCTGGTGGCGCGTTCGTGGGCGAGGGGGGCGAGCTTGAAGATGTCGAGGAGGTCGAGCACGTCGGTCTCGACGGTGGCCTCGGACTCGCGCCAGGTGCGGCCGCGCAGGAGGGTCTGCCCCATGCCGCCGATCAAGTGCATGCGCATGGCGGTGCGGACGTTGTCAAAGACGGAGAGCGAGGAGAAAAGGCGGATGTTTTGAAACGTGCGGGCGATGCCGAGCGGGGTGATCTGGTGGGGCTGGTGGCCGGGCAGTGAGATGCCGTTGAAGGTGATGTTCCCGGCGGTGGGGGTGTAGACGCCGGTAATCATGTTGAAGACGGTGGTCTTGCCCGCGCCGTTCGGGCCGATGAGGCCGTAGATGCCGCCGGGGGGCACGTGAAAGCTGAAGTCGCTGACGGCCTTGAGGCCGCCGAACTGGATGGTGACGCTGTCCAGGTGGAGGCCCTCGCTCATGCGGTGCGTCCTTTCTTGTGAAAGAGGCTGGCGGGCAGGAGCCCCTGGGGCCGGGCGATCATCATGATGATGAGGAGCAGGGCGAAAATGATCATGCGGTACTGCTCGAAGTCGCGCAGGTATTCGTTGAGCACGGTGAGGACGATGGCGGCGAGGACGACGCCGACGGTGCTGCCCATGCCGCCGAGGATGACCATGACGACGACGTCGACGGACTTGAGGAAATTGAACCCCTCGGGGTTGATGGCGCCCTTCTGGTGGGCGTAGAGGCCGCCCCCGATCCCGGCAAAGAAGGCGCCGACGACGAAGGCGGTGACCTTGTAGCGGGTGGTATTGATGCCCATGGAGCCGGCGGCGATCTCGTCATCCCGCACGGCGAGGAAACCGCGGCCCCAGGTGGACTGGATCATGGCGGTGACGACGTAGATGCAGACGGCGGCAGCGCCGAAGGCCCAGAAGATGGAGGTGTGGGCGGGGATGCCGCCGAGGCCGAGCGCGCCGCCGCAAACGCTGTCGGGCTTGGTGTTCTGGAGGATGACGCGGATGATCTCGTTGAAGCCGAGGGTGACGATGGCCAGGTAGTCCCCGCGCAGCCTGAGGGAGGGGACGCCGACGATCCACCCGCAGAGGGCCGCGCACACGCCGCCGACCAGCAGGGCCAGCAGAAACGCCGCACCGGTGCCTGCGCCGCCGCTGCCAAAGATGTGCTGGAGCTGGGGACCCAGCTGGATGCTGACGATGGCGGCGGCGTAGGCGCCCACGGCCATGAAGCCGGCATGGCCCAGCGAAAACTGGCCGGTGTGCCCGTTCACCAGGTTCAGGCTGACGGCGAGGATGATGCTGATGCCGGTGGTGAGGAAAATGTCGAGGTAGTAGTCGTTCAGCTGGTCCGAAAACTGGGACACGGCGAAGCTGACGAGCAGCGCGATGGCGAGGGCGATCTGGGCTTGGTAGCGCTTCATGTCAGACTTTTTCGCGTTCGGTTTTGCCCAGCAGGCCGGAGGGCTTGAAGAGCAGGATCAAAATGAGGATGACGAAGGCCACGCCGTCCTTGTAGCCGGTGGGCAGGCCAAAGGTGGAGCTGTAACCGCCGACGAGGGTCTCCGTGACGCCGATGATCAGTCCGCCGAGGGCGGCGCCGGGGATGTTGCCGATGCCGCCCAGCACGGCGGCGATGAAGGCTTTCAGGCCGGGGATGATGCCCATGAACGGCTCGACCGACGGGTAGAGCGAGGCGTAGAGGATGCCGCCGGCGGCGGCGAGGGCGGAGCCGAGGCCGAAGGTGAAGGAGATGACCACGCTGTTGTTGACGCCCATGAGGGCGGAGGCGGTGGGGTTCAGCGAGAGGGCGCGCATGGCCAGGCCCAGTCGCGTGCGCATGACGATGTGGCGCAGGGCGACGAGGAGCACGACCACGGTGACAAAGACGATCATCTGCGTGTTCGTGACGGCCAGTCCGCCGGTGAGGGCGATGTTGTTCGCCGGAATGAGCGGGGGGAAGGACTGCTGGGTGGCTCCGAACACAAGCTGGCCCGTGTACTCAATGAGCAGGGAAACGCCGATGGCGGTGATGAGGACGTTCAGCCGGGGCCGGTTCCGCAGCGGACGGTAGGCGAGGAATTCGATGAGAATCCCCAGCGCCGCGCAGATGAGCATGGAGAGGACGAGGATGACCGTCAGGCTCAGGGACCAGTGCAGAGGGGCCAGCACCGGCTCCATCCACTTTTTCAAGTAAAGGCCGGAGAAGGCCCCGAGCATGAAGACATCGCCATGGGCGAAGTTGATGAAGCGCAGCACCCCGTAGACCATGGTGTAACCCAGGGCGATGAGGGCGTAGATGGACCCCAGAAAAAGTCCGTTGAGGAGCTGTTGGGCGAACTGGTCCAATGGCGGGAAGGAGGGAGGCTGGCGGAATTCGCTGGTGAGGCCCGGAACTCAGGGCGATCAGGGCTTCACCGTTTCCACGTAGACAAACTCTCCGCCCTTGATGGTGAGGATGACGGCGGACTTGGTCGCGTTGCGCTTGGCGTCGAGGGTGATGTTTCCCGTGATGGCGGGGAAGTCCTTCGTGGTGGCGAGCACGTCACGGACTTTCGCGCCCTCGGTGGTGCCGGCGGTCTTGATGGCGTGGAAAAGAAGCATGGCCGAGTCGTAACCGAGGGCGACGAAGGTGCTGGGCTTCTCGTTTTTCAGGGCCTGGTATTTTTTCACGAAGCCCTGGATGGCCGGGGAGCTGTCCTCGGTGGAGAAGTGGTTGGAGAAGAAGCAGCCTTCGACCGCCTTGCCCGCCACCTTGATGAGGGAGGCGTCGTCCCAGCCGTCGCCGCCGCACATGGGGACGTCGATGCCGAGTTCGCGGGCCTGTGCGGCGATGAGGCCGACTTCCGCGTAGTAGCCTGGGACGAAGATGGCGCTCACCCCGGCGGCCTTGATGGCGGTGAGCTGGGACTTGAAGTCCTTGTCGCCCTTGCTGAAGCTCTGCTCCACTGGAATGGTGCCGCCGTTTTTGGTGAAGTATTCCTTAAAATACTGGGTCAGGCCGACGCTGTAGTCCTCCTTGACGTCGGTGAGGACGGCCATGGATTTCCAGCCCTTGGAGAGGGCAAACTTGGCCATGACGGTGCCCTGGAAGGGATCGATGAAGCAGACGCGGAAGATGTGGTCTCCGACCTCGGTGACTCTGGTGTTGGTGGAGCCGGGGGAGATCATCGGGATGCCGGCCTTCTGGCAGATGGGGGCCATTTCCAGGGACTTGCTGGAGGAAATTTCGCCGATGACGGCGACGACCTTCTCCCGGGAGACGAGTTTTTTCGTCACGGTGGCGGCTTCGCCGTTCTTGGACTGGTCGTCCTCGGTGAGGAGCTTGACCTTTTTGCCGAGGATGCCGCCGGCGGCGTTGATTTCATCCACGGCCATCTTCACGCCCTCGTTCTGGGCCTTGCCCCAGGCGGCGGTGCTTCCGCTCATGGCGGCGACTTCACCGATGAAGATGGTGTCACCGCTGGCGGCGGAGTCTCCGGCTTTTTTGCAGGAGGGAAGCCCGGCCATGGCGGCGCAGGCTCCGGCGAGGATGAGGAAATGGCGTTTGGCGAGCTTCATGGGCCGGAGACTAGGCAGGGGAGGGCCATGGAGCAATGGGAAAATGGCCGGTGGCGGGGGAAAGTCAGGGCTTACGCATGAAAATTATCAAATCTAGCAGCGACCACTTCCGACCTGAACTTCGACGAAAGCGCGGCCCGTTGTCGTTTGCCCTTGATTGAGCCTTTGAGCGGATGCGCCTTGAGCAGCGCCCCGGCCACTTCACGCATCAGGCTCAGACTCTGCGCAGCGGCCCGGTCG
>JANOAS010000121.1:0-1671 GCA_031411255.1 bacterium | reverse complement strand
CGTATTCTCCGGCGAGGTGAAGGTGCGAGTCATTTCCCCCAGCGCCACCGACGGCAGCGAGGCGGCGCTGTGGCTCGACGGGCTGGATCTCGCGAACAGCGGCTCGCGCATCAGCACGTGGTCGGACCGCTCCGGCAACGGTCGCAGCGCGATGCAGCCGACGGCGGACTACCAACCGGTGGTGACCAGCCACTCGGCGGACTTTTCGAAAGCCAAGTTTGCCCACCTCTTTTTCCAGGACGCGGCACTGCCGGCGGGAGACCACACGATCCTTGCCTCCTACCGTTCCGCCAGTTCCTCCGATGTTCCGCAGACGCTGCTCTCCACCAATCGTGGTTTCCTGCAACTGACCGCGACGACCCAGGCGATTTCCTATCCGGGCGCGCCTTCCTATCAGATGGACGGCACGGCGGTGCGGGGCTTTGAAAACACCGCGGGCACCACCACGACCTCCACGTTCCGGCGCAAGGCCGGCGGGCTGCAGAACATCTTCGGGCTCTCCTACGACGGGGAAACCACCCCCACCACCACGATCGATCCCGTCCTCCCCACCCTTGGCGCCCGGCGCCCCGCGATCCCCACCGGGACGGATCCGGTGGACAATGGTTTTGCCGGACAACTCCACGAACTGCTCGTCTTCTCCGGCGCGCTGCCTGAGCAGAAGCTGCGCGACGTGCATGACTATCTGGAATCGAAATGGAACGGCGCGGTGATCTGGGACTTCAGCACGGAGTTCCAACCCCTCACCCTCGCGACCGGCGCGACCACGCAGCGGCGCATCGTCCGCGGCGGATTCGGCAATGACACTCTGGGCGGCGGCGCGGGCGACGACACGCTCTCCGGCGGCGGCGGTGATGACAATTTAACCGGCGGCGGTGGCAGCGATCGCTTTGTCTTCGGCGAGGTCGATACCGGTCGCGACCGCATCCTGGATTTCGATCAGGAGCGCGACATCATTGACCTTTCCGCGCTCTTCTGGGGCGTGACGGGCGACGCCCGGCAGTATGTCTCCGTGCGGCTCGACGCCAGCTATGCCACGCTGACGCCAACTCTTGACAGTATACTCGTCGTAAAGCTTGTGGATAACACCACCCGGGAGATTGTGCTGCAAAACACCGTGATTGGCGGCCCGCAGCTCATCCGGCTCATCGTGGAAGGCCGCCTTCGGATGGGAGCGCTCAGCATTCCCTCCACGGTCCAGCTGGCCCTGGCATCCGGCAGCGCCACGCCGCTGCCCGAGTCGGTCAACCAGTCCTTCAGCCTGCTGCTCACGCGCAGCGGGGCCGGAGTGCCCGCAGCACTCGACGTGCCGCTGGGCTTCTTTGAGCAGGCGCTCGGCGGCCGGTTCGTGCTTGAAGGCGCCACCGTCAGCGAAGGCCAGCGCAGCGTGGTGAGCCTCGCCCGCGGCGAAACCAGCCGGACGGTGACCATCCATCCCATTCCCGACCTTGAGACCGCCGGCGTGACCACCGTGCAGGTCGCCGTGCTGCCGCAATTCAAATATTCGGTGACTGGCAGCGCCGTCACGCAGGTTCTTGAGCGAAAAGCGTGGGAACAATTCTTTGAACCGGGGCAACCGATCTGTTGGCGCGGAGCGCTTTCTCGGCATGTAGAGCGGTATGATTGACCACGCGCAGTTTGAAAAGCTTTTGGGCATCTCCCCTCCGTGGA
>JANOAS010000120.1:0-4625 GCA_031411255.1 bacterium | reverse complement strand
CAACCTGAAGTTGGGAGTGGCGTCATTTTTTATTAGGGCTCAATCACTTGCCTCGGAATTGCGGCAGGGACTTCAAAGCCGACGCACTCTTCCATGCTTGTTCATCTGGCGCAAGTGATATTGTGACACAGTCGAATTAAGCAAACAGGCCCGCTTGTTTTCAAAAAAGCAGGCCCGCCTGCACCCCATCACTTCACCTCCACCGGCACCGGCCTCTCAGTCGGCGTGGGGCCCATGCCCGCGCCTTTTCGGATTTCCTCCACCTTCTGAGCAGGCATCCCGCTGCGCGCCAGCGCCGCGTCCGCAGCCGCAGCGTCCTTCTTTTTCCAGGTGCCGTAGACCCCTGTTACTGCGGCTTGGCGCTGGTTTTCCTCGGTTATCGTCTTCGCCCACTCCATCGCACTCTCAGGGTCCTTCCCGGCCACAGTAGTGGCAAAGATCGACCTCGCCCCGTCCAGCTCCGGCCCCTGCGGCTGTTTGCCCAGCCACTCGCCTGCGGCATTCGCATCCTGGTGCGCCCATGAGGCGATCACCGTCGAGTATTTTTGCCCGGGCTGCGAGGAATCCGAATTCTTCAGAATGAATTCCGCCCCCTTCTTCGGATCATTCATCATCATCATGCTGCCGACGGATTGCGCAATGTCCGCCCTGTCCGCCACCGGCAGACCCTCCACGTAGGAGGCCGCTTTCTCCGGCTCCATCATCGCCCACTGGCCCACCAGGGACTGCCGCGCCTGCTTGCGCTCATCCCCGTCCTTGATCTTGTCTATCTCCTCCATCACCCGCTTCCGGGAGGCGTCGTCATACGCGGATTGCGTGATCCCCATCAGCGCCATGTTCCGCTCCTCCGCCGTTTCCAGCTCCCCGTATTTTTTGAATGCCGAGTCCAGATCCCGCCCCGCCATGCTGCCGAAGATCCCCATCAGCGCCATCTTCCCCCCGCCGAACATCCCGCCGCCTCCGCCCGCGCCCTCGGCCTCCTGCTTCTTATACCACGCCCACACCGCATCCGGGTCCTTCTCCGCCCAGGTCGAAACGATGCCCATCTTCCCCATCTGCATCATCGGCCCCTGGTTCGCCAGCTTCTCCTCGGCATACTTCATCGCTGCCGGCGCGTCAGACTCCGCCCACCGGCTCAGCAGGCTCATGAAGAGCATCATCTTTTGCTGGGGCTCCGTTGTCTCCTCCGCCATCTTGATCGCCTCCTGCAGGTCCTCATCGCGTATCTCGCCCAGCAGCGTCATCGCCTTCATCGCGCCGGACATGTTCATCATCCCCCCGTTCCGCAACATCCCTTTCACCTTCGCCATGATCTCCTTTACCGACTTCCCGGCCGTAGCCGCATTCACGCCTGCACCGCCGCCCGCCCCGGTCCCCTTCGCCCCCGGCGGTCTCACCCCGCCTCCACTGCCCACACCGGACACCTGCGCCAGCTTCAGCCCCTCCGCCTTCCCCGCCTCCACGCCCTGGCCCTTCGCCAGCACATACACCCCGGCCAGGCTCGCCGCCCAGACCACTGTTAAAATCAGAGACTTTGGTTTCATATTATCATTTTGGTTTGGAGTTTTCAGACGCCTGGCCCGCTCCCTGCACCATCGCAGAAATCCGGCCACCGCCCGGGGCACCGCGCGTCGCGGCAGTCCCGTCACAACCGTACTTAAGCAGAACGCGCCCGTTGTTTAAAGAAAAACAAATTGCCAGCCCCGTGCAGTTTTCCTAACCTCTGATTTCCCATGGCTCCCCCCCCAAGCTCAGAAACAAAACCAGTCGTCTCATCCGACTTCCCGACCACCCAGTGGACCCTCCTCGCCCAGGCCACGCTGCACGGCGATGAAAAGGCCGCTGCGGCCCTCAATGATTTCTGCCTCCGCTACCGGTCCCCCGTCATCGGCGTCCTCCGCCGCCGCGGCCTGCGCGACTCCCGCCTCGAGGACGTCACCCACGATTTCTTCATCCAGCTCATGCAGTCCTCCGCCCTCAAGCGGGCGGACCCGCAGCGGGGGCGGTTTCGCCAGTTTTTCTGCGGCTCGCTCAACCGCTTTCTGGCCGATGACGCAGACCACGGTCGCGCCCTCAAACGCGGCGGCGGCGTGGCTCATGTCCACCTGGATGATGCCGTAGAGGCGGAAATGGCTGGCGATCCCGGCCATGACGAGGCTGCCATCCAGTGGCTGGACCGCGAGTGGGCGCTCGGCATTTTCTCCCTCGCCCTCCAGCGCCTCCAGCAGGAGTGGACGGCACCAGGAAGACTGGAGCGGCTGGCCGTCCTGCGAGCCTTTCTCCCCGGCGCGACGGAAATCCTCAGCCAGGAGGAGGCTGCCGCACGGCTTGGCCTGACCATGGTCGCCTTCAGGTCGGAATTGCACCGCTTTCGCGACGCCTTCCGGCGCCACCTCCGTGCGGAGGTGGCCCAGACCGTCTCATCGCCGTCCGAGATCGACGACGAGATGCGCCATCTGCGCGAATCCCTCAGCCGGGCCGGGGATTAAGCACTTGCACGTGGCGGCCCGTCACACACTGCCGCTGCTGTCGGCAAGGTCGTTCCAGCCCGGGGTGGAGCTGTCACCGGGCCCAAGGCCAATGCTCGCCCTGGCGGCGGCTTCGAAGTGGTCAAGGAGGGCACGCAGGCGGGCGTCCAGGGCTGACCACGGGGTCATCATTCCCACGAGCGAGGGGTAGGCCATGTCAAAGCGTCCCGCCTCAGTTTGCAGCACGGATTCGAGCTTCGAGTGGGCAACCTCGAAGCCTGTTTGAATTGGGCCCAGCCTGGCAATTTCCTGGTCCACGACCTGCCGCTTTTGTACAAACGCCGCTGGCTGGGGGCCGGGCACTTGGTTGTTCAGGTTGGACAGCGCCACTCTCAGGATGCCTATGACGCCATGACCTGCATCATCACTGACGTCATTGTGCGCCACCGCTCTATACCGGCGCTGCAATGTTGCCAGCCTCGCCAATGCCGCTGCTTTTATCGGCTGGGTGAGGCCGGCGGCGGTTATGGCCGCTTTGAATGCATTGAAGAGAGGCGCTTCCCGCTGCAGCCACTTCTTCCTGTAGAGGTTCTCCTCCACCTCGAAATCGAAGGATCCAGTGAGCAGGTTGTCCCGGACAGATTCGAGGGTGTTGAGTTTAACGGAGATCGCTGAGGCCGGGTCCAGTGGGTTTGCGAGAAGGGTGCCGTTGTTGCCCCGGGTGCGACCGTAGGCGACGAAACTGGTGATGGCGCCGATGAGGGTGGTGAATTGCTTGTGCATGATGACTATTGTTTTGTTTGGGTTGGTTGGGTTGCGGAAAGTCCGGCAATGGGATGGGGAAAAATGCCGTTGTAAGGGTAGTCTGCGAGGACATCAAGCGCACACCCCGGCCACGGGAGCACTCCCGCCGGCCACGAGGCTGCAAGTTCCGGCGGGATGGGGCCGGCCCGGGCGGGGAGCCGCCCGCGCACCAGCGCCTGCTCGGCCAGGCGGACGCACCACCGGCCAAAAGCCCAGCCACTGGCCAGTGCGAGGGTGACCTGCTCCTCGTCGGGATCAAAGTGGAGCCGCTCCGCCCCCTCCGGAGGGAGGGCGGCGGGATGCTCGACATCGATGAGCGGCAACTGCCAGGCATAACGGGCGTGGTGCCACCAGCGCTCGGCGACCGGGCCCTTCCCGATGTCGCTCCCGCCAGCCGCTTGGCCGGCCAGCCACCAGGATGGCGTGAGCGCCTCCCAAAGGCGCTGGCGGTGCCCGGCACCGAGCTGGTGATCCACGTGCCAGCCCTTTGGGGAGGCGGTGGCTTCCAGACTCTCCAAGTGGTCGATGATCACCGGCAGGGCCCCGGCGCTGGCAGCCCAGGCGTGGGTGCGGTTGATGTTTCCGGCCCGCCAGAGCAGGGGGGAGTCAGTTCCTTCAGGATCGGCCAGATGCTGGCCGCCCAGATAAAACTGACCCCATTCAGCCGGCAGCGCAGCCACCAGGCCGGGCAGGCACGCCACGGTGTGAGGGGAAAAGAGGACGTCATCCTCCAGCAGCAGCACATGGGCAGCGTGCTCGTCGCGGGCTCGGCGCAGCACTTTCAAATGTGAACGCAGGCATCCCCAAGCACCCGGCCCGGCCGCCCACCCGGCGGGTGGCGTCTCTGCGCGACCGTCCACAGCCTCCACCCACTCCACGCCGGCGTCCAGGCCCACGCCGCGCAGATGGTTTTCCAACCTCTCCCGCCGCTCCGGTCTCCGGGCCAGCGTGATGACGAAGGTCCGCTCAAAGCAGGCACCGAAGCCGCCCCGCAACCGGCATGTGGAGGTTCGCTTGCTCACCGGGCCATGGAGGTGAGGGTTTCAGGCACCGCGCCGCCGCTGCTGGAGGAGTCTGGATAAAAACCGGCAAGGACGGCTGCGGCCAGCGCCCGCCGCTCAGCGTCCGACACCATCGCGAGCAAACCGGCGGCTTCCTGCGCGGCAGCACCGGCCTGTTTCCCGCCGGCCCGGACGAAATGGGGCGCCACGCTGACGAGCAGACGGACGGCCTCCTCCGCCCGTCCGGGGGACGGTGTGCCGACGCGCACGTATTTTGCCGAAGAAACAGCCTCCTCCGCAGCCTCGGCGATCAAGGCCGCGTCACCAGCCTGGCTCGCGTCGCCGAGCACCC
>JANOAS010000119.1:0-17982 GCA_031411255.1 bacterium | reverse complement strand
GCACGGCGCTGCTGGCGCCGGTGCGGGCCTCGGGCCGGAAGGACTTCACCGCCGCGCTGGAGGACTACGCGGCCAACAAGTCCCTGGCCGTGACGCTTGTCACCAATCAACGCCTCGCATAGTCATATGCGGAAACCCTGGAGGAGGAGTAGGAGGGCGCAGTTTAGACTGGCGCCGAGTGGAACGGGGGGCGCGGGCTGAAGCCAACGGCTAGCTTCGGTGACCGCGCTGAGATCAGGGCCAGGAGGGGACACCACCACTTCTCACGTCGAATGTGTTGTGCTCGCGCGCCCGTGCCCGTGCCCAGAGCGACCGCGTAGCGGTCATCGAAATTAGCCGTGGGCTTCAGCCCACGGACCGGGCCGGGACGCTCGTCTTCTCAACCAAGAACCGGGTTTCCTGGATCAACGCCGCCATCGAGGAGGAGGTCTGGCGATACATTGGGGGCATTTGTCGCGCACACGGCATGACGGCGGTGCAGGTGGGCGGGGTGGATGACCATGTTCACCTTCTCCTTGGTTACCCGCCCACGGTGTCCCTGAGTGATGCGGTGAAAAAGATCAAAGGCAGCTCCTCCAAGTGGATGTCCGAAAGATTCGAGGGGTTTGCGGGGTTCAGGTGGCAGGACGGGTACGGGGCGTTCAGCATCGGTCAAACCCAAGTGGCGGACACGGTTCGTTACATTCAGCGGCAGCGCGAGCATCACCGCCGGACGTCGTTTGAAGTGGAGTACCGGCGTTTCCTGGAGGTGCACGAAATTGAGACGGATGAGCGGTATGTTTTTGGTTGAGGGGGGGTGAGGGGCGTGCCGGGGCGCGGGGCTTGCAGGGGCTCGCAGTTTTAGGCTGTGGCTACGCGACACCGGGTGCGGCGAAGGGGACCGTGGGCTGAAGCCCACGGCTAATTTAGGAGACCGCTCTGCGGTCAAGATCCATGCCGATGCCATCACCTCTCATGCCGAATGCGTTGTGTTCGCGCCCGCAGCCCAAGCGACCGCGTAGCGGCCATCGAAATGAGCCGTGGGCTTTCGGCCCACGGACCGGAGCGGGGCGCTGCATCATTCCACTTTGGAAAGCGTGGCTGCGTCTCCCCTATTTCCACACGTGGCGCGGGTATTTGCGCTGGAGTTCGATTTTGAATTTGGGGTACTGGTTTTTCCAGAAGCCGGCGAGGTCGCGGGTGATCTGGATGGGGCGGTGGCTGGGGGCGAGGATGTGGACGAGGACGGGGATGCGGCCGGAGGCGAGGAGGGGTGTGGTCTCCAGGCCGTAGAGGTCCTGGATGCGGGCGGCGATGAAGGGGTCGCCGGTGTCGGTGTAGGTGACCTTGGCATGGCGGCCGCCCGGAAGGGGGAGGCGCTCGGGGGCGTATTGATCAAGCCAGCGGGCCTGCTGGGCGCTGAGCCAGCCGCGCAGGGTGTTCCAGGGGGACTTGTCCTTGATGTCCTTGTACGTGACGGCGCCGTGGCAGAACTGCTCGATGATGAAGGCGCGGTCCTCGGGGCCGAGGGCGGGCATTTCGAGGTCGGGCATCCAGCGGGCGAGGCAGTTCAGGCGGGTGATCCACTGCTCGACGCTGTCGTCCCATTCTTTGAGGGTGAGGTTTCCGGCCTGGACCTCGCGGGCGAGGATGGCGGCGGCGGCGGCGCGGTCGGGCTCGCCGGACTGGCGGGAGGAGAGGACGAGGTCGCGGAAAACGGTCTGCTCCTTTTGCATGACGCGGCGGTTGGGCTCGTCCCAGAGGGCTTCGTTGACGACGCGGTAGTCGTCGGGGAACAGCTCTTCGATCCACATCTCCTCCACGGCGGTCACGCCATTGAGGAGGACCTGGACCTCGCGGCCCTCGACTTCGCGCACCTCGGTGGCGACGACGAGGGGGGCCTTGCGCACGAGGGATTCCTTCTGGAGGGAGCCGCGGCGGCCGCCGGGGAGGTCGCAGGCGAGGCTGCCTTGATTGGTACGGCGGGCCAGCTGGTCGGAGAAACCGGTGAGGATGACTTTGGCAAAGGTCTCGTGGGTGAGGTCGTCCGCGCCGGCGCTGCGGGCGCGGGACTGGCGCAGGAGCTGGTTCGCCAGCTGCCCGGCCTCGCGGGCGGCGAGGGCGTTCAGGCCGCGGCGCTGGCATTCGTCGCGGTCGAAGTTCACGGCGCGGGCGATCTCCCACGCGCGCAGGAGCGGGAGGAGGTCGCTGAATTCATCCCCGTGGACGAACTCGTCAGGCGGGGCGGCTCCGGATTTCCCAAAAATGCTGCGCCCCTGCATGAGGGCGAGGAGCAGGGCAAAGGGCTCCACACAGCCGGCCTCCTCCGCGGCCACGAGCACGCGGGCGTGGCGCGGGTGGACCGGGTGCCGCACGAGCACGGCGCCGAGCGGGGTGATGACGCCGGTCTGGGGATCGATGGCGCCGAGCTGGCGGAGGAGTTCCAGCGCCTGGGCGAGGCCTTTCGCATCGGGTTTCTCCAGCCAGCGGAAGGCATCCAGATCCGTGATGCCGCCGGCCTTGAGCGTGAGGGCGACCTCGGCGAGGTCCATGCGGAGGACCTCCGGCAGCTCCTGCATGGGGCGGCGGGAGTGGGTGGCCTCTGACCACAGGCGGTGGCAAATGCCCGGGGCGGTGCGCCCGGCGCGGCCGGCCCTCTGCTGGGCGCTGGCCTGGGAGATGCGCTCGATGGTGAGGGTGTTGATGCCCCGGTTGACATCGAACCCGGCCATGCGCGCGAGCCCGCTGTCGATGACGGCGGTCACGCCATCGATGGTGAGGGAGGTCTCGGCGACGTTGGTGGAAACAATGATGCGGCGGCGTGCGGATTCCTCCACGGCCCGGTCCTGATCGGCCACGGACAGCTCGCCATGGAGCGGCACGACGTCGAAATCCCGAGCCCACTTTTGCCGGCGCACTTCCTCGATGGTCTTCCAGATCTCATAGGAGCCGGGCATGAAAATGAGGACGTGTCCGTCATTTCCCCGGATGGCCTCCCCGCAGACGCGGGCGGCGTGGTGCCAGGGTTCCTCCTTCAGCGCGACCTTGGGCGGGGAGTAGCTGATGGTGACGGGGAAGGTGCGGCCCTCCGAGCGCAGGATCTCGCACGGGGCCATGTAGTCCTGGAGCCGGGCGGTCTCAAGCGTGGCGGACATGACGAGCAGGGAAAGGTCCGGCCGGTCGGTGGCCTGAACGTCCAGGCAGCGGGCGAGGGTGATGTCCCCGTAGAGGTGGCGCTCGTGGAACTCGTCAAAAATGATGGCGCTGATGCCGGTGAGCTTCGGGTCGAGCAGCAGCTCGCGCAGGAGGATGCCCTCGGTGACGTAGCGGATGCGGGTTTTGGCGCTGACGGCTTTTTCGAACCGGACCTGGTAGCCCACCTCATCGCCCAGGCGGCAGCCCTGCTCCTGGGCCACGCGGCGGGCGAGCATGCGCGCGGCGAGCCGCCTCGGCTGGAGGACGACGACCTGGCCGTCGCCCGCCAGACCGTCGTTGATCATCATGCGCGGGATCTGGGTGGATTTCCCGGAACCGGTGGGTGCCTCGATGACGATGCGTGCGCCGCGACCCTGCTGGAGGGCGGAGGCGAGGGCGGGGCGGAGTTCGTAGATCGGGAGGCGTTCAGCAGACGGCGGCATGGGACGCCCACTGTGCGCCGCTCCGGCGACGGTGCAAGGGGCAGAGGCGGGCTCCGGACTGGCACTACTGCGCCAAGCGCACCCTCACGCGGACGTAGCGCGGCTTGGCCGCCGAGTACGCTTGGATGTCGGCGGAGAATGCGGGATGCCTGCCGTCCACTGTGGTGAGAGTCTGGGTGATGTAGGAGGCGGTAGTCCAGTTCTCCAAGTCGTCGCTGAACTCGGGGAAAAGGGTGAGCCCCGCAGCAGCGAGGTCGGCGGGGACCCAGTAGTCAACACGCAGACGCGCGGCGAGACCGGCGCCCTGGAGACTGACGACCGGCAGGCCGGTGCTGTCGGCGAGCGAGGCGGGATCGGCGAGGCGGCGGTCAGGCGACTTGGGGTCGAGGCCGAAGGCAAATTCGATGAGGTTTTTCAGGCCGTCGCGCTCCGGGTCTCCCCCGGGGGTGGTGTCGTCCCCGGCGGTGAAACTGGTGGCGGCCCACGCGTCGTAGGGGCTGGCCGGGCCGGACGTGATGGTGAGGTTGCTCGTGAGGAGGGTGCTGTTGCCGCAGCGGTCTGTGACCACAATTTTGACGGGAACTACACCCGGTGCAGCATCAGAGGAGACGAGAACGAAAGCCTCAGCCGTGCCGTCCGCAACTGGTCCGTTCGGCAATACTGGGAACGTGTTGCTGTCATAGCCAGTTCCACCAGCAGAAAGAGGAGGTTCAATCAGCACATAAGAACTGGGCTGTGGGCCATTAACGAAAATGTCGGCGTCGGTATAGCCAAAAGTAATGCCAGAAAGAGTATCTTGCGCTCGGACTCGGACTGTGAAACCACTGCCGGCTGCCACGCTCGTCGGAGAGATTGAGAGGATGTTCACAACGGGGGGGGTGGTATCGGAGGAACCGTTGTTTGTTATGGCTAGTCCCGGTGTTGCGCCAGCTGGGAGCGGAGCGTCAGCATCGCTGCCCGCACCGAAGGTGATGGAATTCACCTGGCCAGCGTTTAGCGTCGTTACACGAAGTTCGGCAGCCAAGGTGTCCGGTTTAAGATAACGGGGAACCGTGATCATATTTTGCCATGTTGTAGAGGTGGGTGTTGATGCAATCTCGACTAAGAACAAATCTTCACTACGACTGCTGCTGCCGGTTAGGCGGACATAAGCGTCCTGAAGGGTATTCGTTCCCGTGGGTGTAGCGGTAGCGGTGATGGTGACAACCGCATCAGCACCTGCAACGTTCACGCTTGCTGGAGAGATGGTAAAGGCGGTGAGGGTGGCCGGTTGAGCTTTGACGACGGTGAGGGTGGGCGGGCTGGCGGGAGTGACGCCCTCATTTCCCGCCTCGTCGCGGGGGGTGATGTGGAAGGTGTAGGTGCCGGCTTTGGCTCCGGCATAGACAGTAACGACTTTCCGATAGGTGCCGTCAGCTACAGTGCCGGAGATGCGGTCAGCGGCGGTGAATGAACCGTAGCCAACGTCGTCGTAGTTGGTTCCTGTTGTCCGGAAATCAAAGTCTGCATCGTCCACCCCTGCGAGAGCGTCGGTGATGCGGGCGGTGACGGTAACATCCACGGCGGCAGCGGAGTTCAGGTTCACAGTAGCCGGGGAAACGGTGACGCTGCTGACGACGGGGGCGGTGCTGTCGACGGTGCCCGTATTGGTGACGGTCAGTGCGGCGATGCTGGCAGGCATCGGATAGAGGGCATCTTCGCCGTATTCAAAAACGCCACTGTCGATGCGGAGGGAGGTAATTTTGCAAACGCCTGGCGGCATGCCTTTGGGCACGGGCAGGGCCTTCGTGTAGATGCCGCTGGTGGCGGTGCCGGAAGTCTTGTCGCCTGGTAGAAAGAAGAAATCTTTCCAAAATTTGCCGTCGGGACGGGCAAGGGAGAGATCGACGGTCATCCAGGCGGCCGGGGTGGTGATGTTCAGGGCGAAGCTGGAGGTGGCAGCGGCGCTGGTCACGTTCACCGTGGAGGGGGTGAAGGTGGAACTGACGGCGTAGGCAGCAGGCGGGGCGGTGCCGGTTTTGACGATGACGGAGATGGTGCCGCTGGCAAAAGTGGGGGCGGTGTCGTCTTTCCACCCGCCGACGGCGATGCGGTAGGTGGTGGAGGCGGCAGCCTGAAACATGAGGCGGCTCTGAAGGGAATCGCCTGCGGGGTCGTCGGGCGCATCATCATTGGCATGGATGGCGGTGAGCCCGGTAAGGGTGGAGCCGGACCAGACGGAGAGGACGGTGTCAAAGCTGCTGCCCAGGGTATTGACCTCATACCAGCCGGCGGAGGTGGAGGTCCATGTGTACCAGACTGAGCCGCCGTAGCTGGTGGCAGTCTGGCCCTGGGGGACGGGCTCGCCGGCTTGGAGGGTGGCCTCGGCATTGGTGCCGGTTTTTGCCGTGCCGGTGGTGAGGGCCACGGCGCTGGCGAAGTTGTCATTGGCCGGCGGGGCTGCCAGGGCAGAGAGGGCGGTGGAGAAGAGCGCACCGGCAAGGAGCAGGGCGCGCGAGAGTGAGCTGGGTTCGGGTTTCATGGAGGGAAGAAGAATGTGATGATTTCCTGCGCTACAAATCGCGTATTTTCATTTTTTAACAACCACAAGGTAGGGAGGCAACTTTTTTTACTGGGTTGAAGGTCATTTAGGGTTTATTCCTACGTTAAAAGGCAGTGAGTTTATCGTTCCTATGGGAGCGCAGGTGGCGCAGGAGGGGGGGAATTGTCCGAATGCCGTTCCAGGCGTTGGGAACGTCGTGCAGAGGTTTCCGAATGCGTTTCCGGGCGCGGCATCCTATTGTGGCAATCATGACGATCACCCTCCCAACGACGCTGGAACGTCTCGTCCGTGAGCGAGTCGCTTCCGGGCTCTATTCGGATGAAACGGAAGTTGTCTGCGAAGCACTCCGTCGCGAGTTCGCAGGCGATGCTCTGACGAGCTGGGTCAGGGAGCAGGCGGTCGACGGGTTTGCGCAGCTCGATGCGGGCCAGTGCCGGGATTTCTCCCGGGAGGAAATGATGGCCCACCTCGCCGCACGCCGGCCCGCCTGAGCCATGGGGGACCTGCCCGCTCATATCCCGCCGGGGTTTATGAACGGACAGGACTGAGACAGGCGGCGACGCCCGGCGCCCTACGGCAGCACATCCACCCGCACCCGCACGTAACGCGGTGTCCCCGCGACGTAGGCCTGGTCGTCATCCACGTAGGCCGGGTGGCGTCCGGCGACGGTGGTGCCGGTCTGGATGATGGTGGCATTGTTGGCCGGAAACCAGTTTTCCATGTCGTCGCTGAATTCGACGATGTAATCCAGCTTTTGCGCGGCGGCGTCGGTGGGGATCCACCACCAGATGCGGAGGCGGGGCGAACCGGCGGCATCCTCCAGGGTGACGAGGGGCAGGCCGGTGCTGTCGCCGAGGGAGGCGGGATCGGCGAGGCGGCGGTCAGGCGACTTGGGGTCGAGGCCGAAGGCAAATTCGATGAGGTTTTTCAGGCCGTCGCGCTCCGGGTCTCCTCCGGGGGTGGTGTCGTCCCCGGCGGTGAATTTGGTGGCGGCCCAGCCGTCGTAGGGACTGGCCGGGGCGGAGGTGATGGTGAGGCTGGCGGTGTCGCTGGTGGAGTTGTTTCCGCAGAAATCCCGGGCGGACACGTGGATGGAGACGGTTCCGGGTTTGGCATTAAAGGGCAGGGTGTAGCTGACTTCATACATGCCGTCATTGGCCGTGCCGGACACCGGATCCATGAAATCTTGCTGGCCGTAACCATTGGAGCCCGTAGTCAGGGGAGGCTCGACCACGATGCCGCTGAAGCCGGAGGTTCCAGTGGGGTAGTTGAAGCTGCTGAAGCTGACATCGTCAAAAAGGGTGGCGACTCCCGAAAGGGCGTCCTGAAGGCGGAGGCGGACGGTCACCGTGTCGCCGGGGGCGGCAGTGGCCGGGGTGACGGTGATCTGGCTGATGACCGGCGCAGCGGTGTCGGCGGAGCCGGTGTTCGCCACGGTGAGAGAGGGCGTGGCCCCGGCGGGAAGCGGGGCGTCCGCACTGCCTCCGGTTCCAAAGGTGATCGCATTGAAATTGGCTCCGTTCTCGGTGTACACATAAACCCTCGCAGCCAAGGTGTCTGGCTTCAGGTAGCGGGGAACCGTGAGGGTTCTGCTCCACGTGGTCGAGGTGGTGGTGGAGGCTGTCACATCGCTCTGGCCCAGATAAAGACTGGCTGAACTGCTGGTGCCATTCAGGTAGACGTAGGCGTAGGCAAGAGTGTTGGTTCCGCTGGGGGAGGCGGTGACGGTGATGTCGACGGTGGCGTCGGCACCAGTGACATTGGCACTGGCGGGGGAAATGGTGAAGGCGGTGAGGCTGGCCGGGGGAGACTTGACGACGGTGAGGGTGGGCGGGCTGGCGGGAGTGACGCCTTCGTTTCCGGCCTGGTCACGGGGGAAGGCGTGGAAGGTGTAGGTGCCGGCCTTGGTATACGAGGCGTCGATGGTGACGACCTTCCGGTAGGTGCCGTCGTTGGCGGTGCCCGAAATGCGGTCGGCGGCGGTGAAGTCGCCGTAGGCGGTGGTGTTATAATCAAAACCCGTGGTGCGGAAATCAAAGGCGCAGGCTTCCAAGCCTGCGGTGGCGTCAGTAATGCGGGCGGTGACGGTGACGTCCACGTCGGCTCCGGAGTCAAGATTCACGGTGGCCGGGGTGACACTGGCACTGACCACGACGGGGCCGGTGGTGTCCACTGCGCCCGTGTTCACCACGGTGAGGGCGGCAGAGGCCCCGACAGGCAGGGGGGCATCAGCGTTGCTGCCCGTTCCGAAGGTGATGGAATTGTATCTCCCTGCGTTTTCCGTGTTCAGCTGGACTTCAGCAGCGTAGGTGCCTGGTTGCCGGTATCTGGCAACCGTGATGGTTTTTTGCCAGGTGGTCGAGGTGGTGGATGAGGCGGTGATGTCGCTGTCGCCAAAATAGACGCTGAGGCTGCTGGAGCCGATGGGGCCGTTCAGGTAGACGTATGGGGAGGTAAGGGTGTTGGCTCCGTTTGGGGAGGCGGTGAGGCTGATGGTGACCGTGGCAACGGCGCTCGTGACGTTGACGCTGGCGGGGGAAATGGTGAACGTGGTGAGGGTGGCGGGCGGAGTCTTGACGACGGTGAGGGTGGGCGGGCTGGCGGGAGTGACGCCCTCATTTCCCGCCTGGTCGCGGGGGGTGATGTCGAAGGTGTAGGTGCCGGCCGGGGTATACGAGGCGTCGATGGTGACGACCTTCCGATAGGTGCCATCCGCTGCGGTGCCGGAGGTGCGCTCGGCGGCGGTGAAGTCGCCAAACGCCGTGGAGCGGGAACCCGCTCCCGCAGTGCGGAAATTAAAGAAGGCCCCCTCCACCCCGGCGAGGGCGTCGGTGATGCGGGCGGTGACGGTGACGGTCACGTTCGCGCCGGTGTCCAGGTTCACCGAAGCCGGGGAAACGGTGACGTTGCTGACGAGGGGGGCGGTGCTGTCGATGGTTCCGGTATTCGTGACGGTCAGTCCGGCGATGCTGGCAGGCATCGGGTAGAGCGCGTCTTCTCCGTATTCAAAAGTGCCCTCGTCGATGCTGAGGTGCGTGATTTTACAAACGCCCGGCGGCATGCCTTTGGGCACGGGCAGGCTCTTTGTGTAGATGCCGCTGGTGGCCGTGCCGGAGGTCTTGTCGCCTGGCAGAAAGAAGAAGTTCTTCCAGAATTTGCCGTCGGGACGCGCAAGGGAAAGATCGACAGTCATCCAGGCGGCCGGAGTGGTGATGTTCAGGGCGAAGCTGGGGGTGGTGGCGACACTGGCCGAGTTCACGCTGGCGGGGGTGAAGGTGGAGCTGACGGCGTAGGCGGCGGCCGGAGCGGTTCCAGTTTTGACGATGACGGAGATGGTGCCGTTGGCAAAGGTGGGGGCGGTGCTGGATTTCCAGCCCCCGACGGCGATGCGGTAGGGGGTGGAGGCGGCAGCCTGAAACATGAGGCGGCTCTGGGAGGAGGAGTTGCCGCTGCCGTCGTACGGCGCCTCGTCATTGGCATGGATGGCGGTGAGCCCGGTGAGGGTGGAGCCGGACCAGACAGAGAGGATGGTGTCAAAGCTGCTGCCCAGGGTATTGACCTCATACCAGCCGGCAGTGGTGGTGGACCAAGTGTACCAGACGGAGCCACCGTAGCTGGTGGCGGTCTGGCCCTGGGGGAAGGGCTCGCCGGTCTGGAGGGTGGCCTCGGCATTCGTGCCGGTTTTAGCCGTGCCGGTGGTGAGGGCAACGGCGCTGGCGAAGTTGTCATTGGCCGGCGGGGCGGCCAAGGCCGAGAGGGCGGTGGAGAAGAGCGCCCCGGCAAGGAGCAGGGCGCGGGAGAGTGGACTGAGTGAGATTTTCATGGCGGGAGGCGGAAGGTTAAGGTGGACTGAACTGATATTCGCAGCCGGGGGGCGGCCATTACGCCCTTGTAACAATTCCCAAGCCAGGGGACAACGTTTTTTGCTGGTTTGAAGACCATTCCGGGGGTTTTCTGACGTCGGGAGGGGGGAAATCACCTGTCCCTACGGGGGCGCAGCTGACGCAGTGGGGATTTTTCCGAATGCGCTTCCAGGCGTTGGGAAGGCCGTTCGGAATTTTCCGAATGCCTTTCCAGGCGTTGGGAAGGTCGTTCGGAATTTTCCGAGTGCCTTTCCAGGCGTTGGGAAGGTCGCTCTGAATTTTCCGAATTTTGCTCCCGGGGAGGGGAAACGGCTCAGTCGACGAAGACGGCCTCGTTCAGATTCAGGGCAACGAGGCAGAAGCGCTCGAGGGCCTGGGCCGGGGTGAGGTGGGAGGGGCCGGTCTGGAAGGTCTGCATCATGGCGAGGCAGCGCTGGACCTCGGCGGGTTTCGCCGGGCGCTGGGTGACTAGCTGGAGGCCGCGGGCGACCTGGGCGGCAGGGTCGGGGCCGGCCTCGCGGGTGAGGCGGGCGGCGAGCAGGGCAGCCTGTTCGTTGAGAAATTTGCTGTTCAGGAGATTGAGCGCCTGGGTGGGGACGGTGGTGGTGAAGCGGACCGGGCAGCTGGAGTCTGTGTCGGCGAGGTCGAAATCGGTCATGAGCGGATCCAGCAGGGAGCGCTTGACGCGCATGTAGACGCTGCGGCGGACGCGCTCCTCGGGCGGGCTGGTGCCCCAGGCGCCGGCGCCGTGGGAGGCGGTGGCGAGGACTTCGGCGGGGAGTTCGCCGAAGACGCTGGGGCCGCCGTATTTCAGGTTGAGCGTGCCGGTGGCGGTGAGGACGGAGTCGCGCACCTCCTCGGCGGTGAGGCGGCGCATGTCGAAGCGCCAGAGCAGCTCATTCTGCGGGTCTTTGGCGAGGGCGTCCGGGACCGGGGTGGAGGCGAGCTGGTAGCTCCGGGAAAGCATGAGCAGGCGGTGGAGGTCTTTGATTTTCCAGCCGCCGTCGATGAACTGGCCGGCAAGCCAGTCGAGCAGATCCGGGTGGGAGCAGGCGGAGCCGAGACCGCCGAAGTCGCTGCTGGTGGAGCAGAGGCCGCGGCCGAAGTGGTGCTGCCAGACGCGGTTCACGAGAACGCGGGAGGTGCGGAGATTGTCCGGACTGGCGATCCACTCAGCCAGGGCACGGCGGCGGCCGGTGGATTTGTCCGTGGGGCGGAGGACGGGCTCGCCTGAGCGAAAGGCGGCGGGAAAAGCTGGCTGGACCTTGTCCCCCTCGACGTGGGCATTTCCCCGCAGGTGGATGAACTGGTCGGGCGCCTTCGGACCGCGCTCGGTGACGACCATGGCGGTGACGACCTCCCCGGCGGGCTCGTCGGCGTCCTCTTTGGGCTCGCCTTTTTCCAGGATTTCCCGCATCTGGCTGTACTCGGCCAGCTGCTTGGCGTTGAAAATTTCATCGCCCCGCTTCTGGAGGAGCGCCTGAATGTCATCCGAGGCGTCCTCAAGGCCGGCGTCGATGAACTGGCCGCCGCCGTCTTGGTGGCAGTGGATGGCAAGGACATTGCGCCCGGTCTGCAGGGCTTGGAGGGCCTTCGCATCGAGCGGAACGGTGGCGTAGTCCGTCTGGTGGGCGGGGAGATCGGCGATGAGCTGGCCGTTCAGGTAAACCTGGGCGGCGTTGTCGTGGTGGATGACGAGCCGGAGGGCCTTGGGCAGCTCCTTGATGCCGAATAGACGGCGCAGCCAGATGTCCGGGGTCTTCCACTCCGTGCGGACGACGGCTCCCGGGGTGCCGTTGCGGCCAAATCCGGCAGGGCCCTCGGCCCAGTCGGTGGGATTGTAGCCGACCGCCATCCAGTCCGCCGCCGGCATGGTGGTGGTGAACTGCCATTTTTGCGGCTCCACGCGGGAGTCCGGCAGAAGCGCGGCGGGCCCTTCCGCCAGGTGCTTGAGGGCGGGATCTTTGGCCGCGAAGGCTTTTCGGGCTTTTGCCTCCAGGGCGGTGACGCGCTGCAGGGCGATCTCGCGCGTGATTTTCTTTTTCTGGCCTGCGGGCTGGGCCGGGCGGCCGTCTGCGAGGTTGAGGGCGCGGTTGTCGTAGGGATTCATCCCGCGGAAAAAGGCCATCAGGCTGTAGTAGTCGCGCTGGGTGATGGGGTCGACCTTGTGATTGTGGCAGCGGGCGCAGCCGACGGTGGCGGCGAGAAAGACCTCGCTGGTGGTGCGGACGATGTCGTCCAGGCAGTCGTAGTAGTGCTGCTCCCGGTCGGCGGGCTCGTCGTCCCACTGGTGAAGGCGGAGAAATCCGGTGGCGGTCAGCTGCTCCGGTCCCGCGCCGTCGAGTTCGTCCCCGGCGATTTGCTCGCGGATGAACTGGTCGTAGGGCTTGTCGGCATTGAAGCTGTCGATGACGTACTGGCGGTAGCGCCAGATCTGGTCTTTAAATCCATCGCGCTCGAAGCCGTTCGTCTCGGCGTAACGGGCGAGGTCCAGCCAGTGGCGGCCCCATTTTTCCCCGTAGCGCTGGGAGGCCAGCAGCTGGTCGATGAGTTTTTTCCACGCGTCGGGTGACTGGTCCGCAGCGAAGGCGGCGACGGCCTCGGGCGTGGGCGGCAGGCCGGTCAGGTCGTAATACGCCCGGCGGATGAGCACCTCACGCGGGGCGGCGGCGCCGGGCTTCAACCCGCTGGCGGCGAGCTTCTGGTGGATGAAGGCATCGACGGGATTTTCCTTCCAGGCCCCGGGTGCGCCTGCGGCAGGCACGGCAGGATGGCTGAGCGGCTTCCAGGACCAGAAATTCTTTGCCTCCTCCAGAGTGGGCGCCGCGGCGTGCAGGCTGGCAGCCCCGGCCACGAGCACAGTGGCCACCACGGCAGTCAGGCGGGCGAGGCGAAGGGGGGATCTGGTCGTGAGCGGTGCGCGCATGGGGGAACCTTTCGCCCGGAACGGGAAATTCGAAACCCGAAGCCTCGCTTGCGGAAAACCCTAGGGACGGCCCGGTTCCTCCACCTTGGCGGGGGTCTTGTCGGCGGGTTTGTCGGCAGGTTTGTCTGCGGGCTTCTCCGCAGGTTTGTCCGCAGGTTTTGGCTCGGTCTTCTGGTCGGTTTTCTGCTCAGTCTTTGGGGCCGGTTTGGGCGCCTCCTTGGCCTTGGCCTCCGGGGCAGGCTTCGGGGCATCGGGCTTGGCGGCCAGTGCCTTTGGCGGCTGGGGCGGATTGCTGGCATCCAGGAGGACCTTGGCGCGTTCGAGGGCTTTCTCCGCCGCCTCCCGGGCCTCGCGGGCGCGGGCGATGGTGAGGTCGGCCTCCTTGAGATCATTGCGCAGGGTGTTCACATCCGGCAGGCAGAAGTGACCCTTGCCCACTTCGCGCAGGAGACCGCGCAGGTCAGTGGCGGGCACGGCATAGCTCTCGATGCGGCCGGCGCGGGCGATGTTCAGACCGACGGCACGCCCGTCCAGGTCGATGAGCGGGCCGCCGCATTCCTCGGGCTTCAGCGTCAGGTCATGCTGGAGGACGTTCAGGTAGCCGTCCCGGTCCGCGCTGAGGCGGCCGGCCAGGCGCATGGTGGGGTCAAAGGCGGAGTCCGGGTGGCTGTCCGCCCACTTGGGCCGGGTGCCGAGGGTGGCGACGAATTCTTTCTCCTCCGCCTGGCGCTTGACCTTTAGTTTCACCACCTGACCGGGCGACCGGCTGGAGATGACCTCCGTGAAGGCGAACCGGTCCGCCACCTCGATGCCGTCGACGGCGATGATGAGGTCTCCGGATTTCAGCCCGGCACGATCAGCGGCGGTGTTGACGGTCACTTCCTTGATGGGCACGCCCTTGTCGTTCTCGGATGATTTTTCTCCGAACAGGACGCCCAGAAAACCGCGAACGAGGGCCCGGGGACGGACGCTGGAGATGCCGACGGCCAGCGCCTCACCTGTGGGCGAGGGGGCGGCGAGAAAGGTGCCGGGCGCGGGGGCGGTGGCGCTCTCACTCCACACCACGGGCACCAGGCCGCGTGCCTCCACCTTCAGCAGGGCAAGGTCGTAAATGGGCAGTTTGTCGACGACCTGGGCGATGAGGCGCAGGCCGTTGGGAAATTCGCATTCGAGGTCCTTCACCCCGGCGGGCTTGTCATCCGGGTCTTTGGAGGGCGGGTTGACCAGCTCGCTGAGCTTCGTGACGAGGTAGCCGTCCTGGTGCACAGCCACGGCCAGAGCGACCACTTTTTTGTCCGCCCGCACGGGCACGATGCTGCGGGAAACCTTGGTCAGGACAGGTTTGAAGGCGTCGATGATCTCCCCGCGCTCGCGGCCGAACTGGGCCTCGACGTTTGGCCCCTTGGCCGGCGGGTCCTTGGCCGGCGGAGCCTCCGCTGCCGTGAGGAAACTGGTCACCAGACCGGTGGCGATGACCGAAAGAGCGAGGATTCGTTGGGACATGGGATTAAGCAAAGAGTTGGGAGGAGGCGGTGGGAGCAGCTGGGGAAAAATCAGGGTTTGGCGGGGGCGGCAGGCTCGGCGGGTTTGGGGGCCGGGGCGGGCTCGGCAGGCTTGTCAGCTTTGGGCGCCGGGGGAGTTTCCGCCGGTTTGGCGGGGGCGGCAGGTTCGGCAGGTTTTGGGGCGGGTGCTGGTTCGGCAGGCTTGCCGGCTTTGGGTGCTTCCGCCGGCTTGGCGGGTGCAGGCTCGGCGGATTTGTCGAGTTTGGCGGGAGGACGGGAACTCAGCGTGACTTCGATCTCCTGTTCAGCGTCGCCACGCAGGCAGCCAAGCTTTATCTTTTCACCTGGTTTCAGCGCCCCGGCCCACTCGGCCAGCTGGAGGTGGTCTTTTACGTTGGTGCCGTTGAATTTGACGACCACGTCGTTGACCTGAAGGCCGGCCTTCCCGGCGGGACCGTCGAGGGCGACGCCGGTGATCTTGGCACCCTTGGGTTTGCCGTCCTTGTCCGTGCCTCCGGCGATTTCCACACCCAGCCACGCGTCCGGCTCCGGCGGCGTATCAAATGAGGGCGGCGTGGCATGGCCGCGCTCCACACTGGTGCGGGAGGCCAGTTTCACCTCCATGTCCAGCTTGCTCTCACCACGCTTGACGATGAGTTTCAGCACATCTCCGGGCTTTTTGCGGGTCATGATGCGCACGTAGCTGAGGTAGTTTTGCAGTTCCTCGCCACCGATGTGGGTGATGACATCGCCCTGCTTCAGGCCAGCCGTGGCGGCGGGGCCGTGTTCACGCACATCTTTCACGGTCACGCCTTTCTGGCTGTCCTCGTCCAGTTCAAGGCCGAGCACAGGGCGCTCCGGCTCGTCCTCGCCCAGGGCGAGCCGGCCCCAGGTGTCGCCCTTCATCATGCGGTCAAGGTCGGAGCGGAAGTTGTCGATGCCGACGTGCCTGTTGATGGCCAGGGTGCCGCCAATGCTGGAGTGGATGCCGATGAGCTTCCCGTCCAGATCGAAAAGCGGGCCGCCCGAGTCTCCGCCGATGAGCGGGCAGTCGGTGAAGAGGGCTCCGTAGCCGTCGCGCTTCCAGATGCGCCCGATCCGGGCCGGCGGCTGCCGCTTCGGGTCAAACCCGCCCGGCTGGCCCAGCGCCACGCACCAGTCGCCCAGCTTCAGCGTGTCAGACTGGCCCAGATCCACAAACGGGTAGTCCCCAGGCTCGGTGATCTTCGCCAGGGCCGCGTCGCACGAGCGGTCACCGCCCAGCGCCTTCCCCTTCACCCGGCGTCCGTCGGGAAAAATGATGACCAGATCCGGTCCCGTCGCCTTCGTGACGTGCGCTGCGGTGTAAATTAACCCGTCACGGCTCACGATCACCCCGCTCCCCGTGCCCGAGGGCTTCTCCGTGGTGATGGCCACCACGCAAGGCAGGCAGCGCTCGATCACCTTTTGGATTTTCGCCTCCCGCTCCTTCACTGCATTGAGGGGGAGGACCTCCGCCCGGGCGGAGGGGAGGGTCACTGACCCGATGATCGTCAAAACGGCAACAATCGGGGAAAAGAGGGCGGCTTTCATCATGGATGTTTCTGGTGCCGCCACGATAGGGCCGATCCAGCCCCCGCGCAAGGACCCTGCGGCGCGGAATCTCTGAAATTATGAAAATTCTGCCAGCGGGACACGCGGGGCGGTTTTTGGCCGGAAAACCAGAGTATTGACGGCGAGGACGAGGCACCTCGCACCGGAGAGCAAGGGAGGGTGACGGGTGAGGAGTTCCTGCGCCGGTTCCTCCAGCACGTTCTGCCCAAGGGGTTCACGCGCGTGCGTCACTTCGGGTTCCTGAGCCCTGCGGCAAAGAAGAAGTACGAGCGCGTGCGCAGCCTGCTGCGGGCCGGCGCCATCGTGCTCAAGCTGCCTGCCAAACCCGTCGTGGCCTGCCCGTGCTGCGGGGCGGCCATGCACTTCGTGGCCATGATCCGCCCCAGCCGCGCCCGCCCACCGCCGCCGCCGCCGAAACCGGCGACCCCGTCCCCGCGTCCCGCCGCCGCATGAAAACGAGACGCTCCCATCCCGGACTCAATCCGGCCAACCTGCCTCAGGCCAGCCCGCCGCGCCCCAAAAGCGCCCGCGAAACCGGCCCCGGCAGAGCCATGCCCGCATCCTGCGAAAACGGGCATTCCGCAGCTTGCCCCGACGCGAAAAGTCCATTCGGACGCCCATCCTGCCTCGAAGACCGGGCCGTCCCCTCCCGTCCAATCGCCCGTCCCGCCCAGCCCGCACAAAATTTTGCGCTCCACCTGTCGAATGCGCCCCACCACGGGGAAAAAGCTTTCCCCTCATCGCCCCAGCCCGCTCGCGTTAACTGAGGCTCAACTCTCTCCGGCCTCCGCCGCGAATCGTTCAACCAGGCTTAGCATTGGGGCCCTGCCCAAAGCTAACCTAAGTTGTTAGGCCGCGTTCTCATGGTTGCTATTTTCGCGGGCTGTTTACCGGATCACTCTGTGCGGCCTCGGCATCGATCCGAACATTCTGGCCGTGAGCAATCTTCCAGTCACCTCCGGTCTTCGCGAGCACGTAGCTGAGTTTGGTCTGCGTCTTCGGCATCACCTGCCCGCCGGGCGTCGTGAAACTGTCTTGCGTATAAGTAACCACGGCGATCGCGCAATCAGCGCCGAGCGGGCGGAGGGCGACCGCCTCGGTCTTCAATCGGCAGTCCTTGAACATGATCTCGTGGAAGATTGCATGCGCCTTGACGACGGCATCGCGCCCGCGCCAGTGCATGCCGACGACATTGATAAACTCCGCATCCTCCCGAAACAACGTGGCCAGGAGCTTCATATCATGCGTGTTCCACGCTTTCTCGAAGCCCATCACCGTCTTCCGCACTCCCTCTTCGTCCTCTTTGGTGAGTGTGGATGCGGCTTGAGGCTGTCCCGTCGGCTTTGGCGTCTGAGCCGTCACGGGAACTGCCGACGTCAAGAACGTGGCGGTCGCTATCAGCACTGCGGCGATGGTGGGGGTTTTCATTTTTTGTTCAGTTGTTTGTCTGCTTATTACGAAAGCGTCTAAAGCGGCCTAACGACCCAAGCTCAGCGACCCGGCCCACGAGGGCGTGCGCTTGCAACCGGAGCGCGATGGCCGGGTTCGCTGCAGCGCATGGTTGAACGAGTTCGCTTCGCTCAAGCGCTTCGCGGAAAATGGGTTGTGGCCGTGTGATTCGCGGGGCTGGCCCGGGCTCGCAGGAGGGGCGGGGGCGGGTGAAGACGGGGTTGCCTCCGGGGCGGGCCGGGGGTTGTGTGTGGGATTATGACAAAACAACAACACGTTCATCGTCGTTCCCATACGTAATCCGTTTTCACGGCCATGTCCAGCTTAAAGGACTGAGGCCGCGCACTGTGGCAGGGCTTACGCATGAAAATTATCAAATCTAGCGGCGACCACTTCCGACCTGAACTTCGACGAAAGCGCGGCCCGTTGTCGTTTGCCCTTGATTGAGCCTTTGAGCGGATGCGCCTTGAGCAGCGCCCCGGCCACTTCA
>JANOAS010000118.1:0-8917 GCA_031411255.1 bacterium | reverse complement strand
GCACGGCGCTGCTGGCGCCGGTGCGGGCCTCGGGCCGGAAGGACTTCACCGCCGCGCTGGAGGACTACGCGGCCAACAAGTCCCTGGCCGTGACGCTTGTCACCAATCAACGCCTCGCATAGTCATATGCGGAAACCCTGTCGACGGCGTGGGCCTGCTCGATTTTCCCGATGGCCCGCTGGAGGGTGGCGCGCCAGTCCGTGTCCTCCGGTGCCGGGGCGAAAACGGATTTGCCGGTGGCTGGATTGTAGATGCGGCAGAAGAGGACCTGCTCGGTATCGCCCGGCTCCACGGCGATCATGACCGGCTGGCGGAAGGCTTCCGGGGGCAGCTTTGCCAGGGTGTGCATGAGCCCGCGGGCAAAGATGGTCTCGAATCCAGCCTGGATGATGTAGGGCCGGTCGGCGCGCAGAGTCAGGTTCACCTTGGCCTCGGTCCGGCCGCGGAATTCCTTTTCCTCGATCTCCAGTTTCTCCACGTAGCCGGTGATGGCGGTGGCCTCGATGGGCTCGTGCTCGTTCTTCGCGCTGTTCCAGAAATACCAGAGGCAGTTGCCATACTGGCGGTTGGCGTAGATGAAGCGCGGCTTTGGCGGGGCGGAAAACCCGAGGGGCACCGCCGGCGGGGCGTTCCGGGCGGCCTTGAGTTCGTCGAGGATGGCTTGGAGGAGACTTTCTGTGTTCATGGCTGGGAGGCCGCCCTTTATCGCGAAAATACCTCTCGCGCAAGTGGCTGGCGGGAGGGCGGGAGAGAAAGTCAGGGAACCAGCGCCGGCTCGACGGCGGCCGGGCTTTCCGCCGCGCGTCTTCTGAGCTGGCCACAGGCCGCATCGATGTCCGGGCCGCGGGCGCGGCGCAGGTGGGCCACGGCGCCATGGGAGCGCAGCTCCTCCAGGAACGCCTCGGTTTGCTCCAGACTGCTCGGCGCGTAGCTGCGCCCGCGCAGGCTGAGGCCCGTGGGGTTGTAGCGCAGCAGATTCACATGCATGCGCCGCCCCTGGACGAGCCGGGCCAGGTCGCGCGCCTGGGCCAGGGAGTCATTCACCCCCGCGAGCAGGCAATATTGAATGGTGGAAATGCGCCCGCTGCTGGCCTGGTAGCGGTCCACCGCCTCCAGCACATCCTGCACGGCAAACCTCCGTCCGGCCGGCAGCAGGTCCGCGCGGGTGGCATCGTCCGGCGCGTGCAGGGAAATGGCCAGCGCCACACCCAGGTCCGCCTCACGCAGTTCCTCGATGCCGGGCACGATCCCCACCGTAGAAATGGTGATCTGCCTCCAGCCAAACGCGCCCAGGGCTGGATCGGCAATTCGCTTCACGGCGGGGATGACGTTCTTCAGGTTCAGCATCGGCTCCCCCATGCCCATGAAGACAATCGTGCGCAGCGTACGCCCCGCCGCCCGCGCCTCGCCGCGCAACCGCAGGAACTGCTCCACGATTTCCCCTGAACTCAGATTTCGCTCAAAGCCGGTCTGCGTCGTCGCGCAGAAGTCGCACCCCATCGCGCAGCCCACCTGGCTGGAAATGCATCCCGCCGCCCGGTCCGTGCGGTAGTCCGGCATGAGCACGGACTCCACCGTGCGCCCGTCGTGCAGACGCAGCAGCAGCTTAGTCGTGCCGTCCTCAGACACCTGCCGCATGGCCTGGCTGGCCGCCTCCCGGGGAAAGGTGGAGCGGATCAGCTCCTCCATGCCGGTGGGAAACATCGCCTTTGCCTCCGCCCGCTTGCCATTCACTGCGTAAAGCTCGCGCAGCACGGCCATGGAGTGAAGCCCCTTGCAGCCACGCTCCTCCATCCACGCCGACAGCCCCTCGGGCGAGAGGTCGGGCAGAAAAACGGGAGCGGTGGACGGAGTCGGCATCACGCAGAGCCTACTCGCGCCGGGGGCTCTGTCGCGGGCAAATTCTGCAACGGTTCACGCTGCCAGGATGGCGAGGTCGGTGTCGCGGCTAAACTCCGCTGCGTCGTACATTACGCAAGCCTGGCCTCCCATGAGCAGGCTCCGGACATGGTGCTTGCGGATCGAAGAAAGGACTCTGCGTATCGGGTTCGGGATCAAGGGAGCCTCCAAGTGCAAGGTAAGTCTGCCAGAGACGCGAGGTCTCCGTCCAGCGTTGGGCCGGAGTCAGCCGGTACCATTCGGCCCACTCCTCGCCCACCAGTTCTTCAGCGCTGATCATCAGGGCGAGTTTAGGGCCGCTTTCCGTGTTCATCAAGCCGGCACTTCACGGCAGCCAAACTCGCATGCTGGTGCATCCCTCATTTCCATGCGTAAGCCGTGCGCGACACCGGTGCAAATCTGCTTTGACAGCCCCGACGGTCAGCGGGATGCTCCCTCACAGCGGGGTCCGCTTCGTCACCGGTATCAGTTACCGGACCAACTGCCTCCAAATCGAGCGAGAGCGCGCATGTCACCGCCGAACCTACACATTGGTAAAATAAAATGAACACTGCCGAGATGTCCAAATTCGATTTTGACACCCACTGGTTCAACCGTGTCTGGACCGAGGGGGATCCGGCGGCAGTCGATGAAATGATCGCTCCCGATGCTGTCATTGGAGGCATTGGAAATTCCGAGAATTTTGGTCCTGAGGCATTAAAAGTCTCTCAAAGGAGCCTCCTGGCCCGCATTGAAAACGTTAAATTCACCATCCTGCGCGTTATCGAAGACGGAGACTGGGCGGCCATTCTGTGGAGTATGGCAGCCACCAGCAAACTGACAGGATCCCCGGTCGCCTCGACAGGCACGATTTTCGCGGAAATCCGGAACGGCCAGTTCATTGGCGGCTACAACCACTTCGACAGTTTTGGCTTGTATCAGGACATGGGACTGCTCCCCAAGGATATGATTCCTAGGTTGTTTGAGGGCAAGTCTCTGGTGTGACGCCGTCCGCAGCAAATTTCCGGTGGGAGTCCGACCATTGACCGCCTCCTGCCGGTACGGACTTCACTCCTTCGGCGGCCACGTCACGCCGTCGAGTTCAGGGGGCAGCTGCTTCGGGTCCACCGGATAAATAAGCGAGAGATCCATCTGGGATTTCGAGCCCTGGAGGAACTCCAGCTCCTCCGGCGCGCCAATGATGAGCCAGAGCACCTCCTCCTCCGTGTCGTTGAAGACCTGGCGCAGTTGATCCGGTCCGACCATCACGCCGCCATGTTTCGGCACGGTCAGGGTTTCCCCGCCCACCCGCAGCCGGCCGGTGCCCTCAAGGACAAAGTAAAATTCCTCGGCCCGGATGTGCTTGTGCAGCGTGTTCGCGCTCATAGGCGGCATCCGCCACAGCCGTGCGCCCATGTTTTCACTGCCGGTGCGCTCGAGAAAATCCGCGTTCGGGATTTTCATCAGATTTGATGGCCTCCAGAAGAGGTCGTCCGGGGTGATGAGGTGGTAGCCTTGGATGGGATTCATGGTGTTGGATGGGCTGCACGGCTTGGGCCTTCCGCGTCCACGTTCGGAGCCGGTCATCACGGTGGCGGCGCAGGAGTTTCCCAGTGTCCCTGAGGCTGTGCAGCCGGTCAAGTGGGGCCTCGCCGGTCGGGCCGGACCTTCGAGGGCGGGACAGGCCGCAGCGGCAAATTGACGAACGGAGAATTCTGAGGAATGGATCGTTTCCATTCCGCGAGACGGCGCGTAAAGATCGAGCGCCTGCCGGCCGAACCTTTCACCCCGAAAACGAAAAAACTCATGTCAACCGAAGCCAAGTGCCCATTCAACCACGCCGCCGGGAGCGGCACCTCGAACCGCGACTGGTGGCCGAACCAGTTGAAGGTGGAGCTGCTGCACCAGCATTCCTCCAAGTCCGACCCCATGGGCGGCGATTTCGACTACGCCAAAGAATTCAAGAGCCTCGACCTCGCGGCGGTGAAAAAGGACCTCGCCGCGCTGATGACGGACTCCCAGGACTGGTGGCCGGCAGACTTTGGCCACTACGGCCCGCTTTTTGTCCGCATGGCCTGGCACAGTGCCGGTACCTACCGCACCGGGGACGGTCGGGGCGGCGGGGGCAGGGGACAGCAGCGCTTCGCCCCGCTCAACAGCTGGCCGGACAATGTAAGCCTGGACAAGGCGCGCCGCCTCCTGTGGCCGGTGAAGCAGAAGTACGGCCGGAAGCTTTCCTGGGCTGATTTGATGATCCTCACCGGCAACGTTGCGCTCGAAACGATGGGCTTCAAGACCTTCGGTTTCGGCGGCGGTCGCGAGGACACTTGGGA
This sequence comes from bacterium, assembly GCA_031411255.1. GTDB lineage: Bacteria > Verrucomicrobiota > Verrucomicrobiia > Verrucomicrobiales > V1-33 > JANOAS01. Next base: position 4,706 of record JANOAS010000118.1, on the reverse strand, counting down.
GCCGGATCATGACGTCTATTGGGGCCGCGAGAAGACATGGCTGGGCGGCGACATCCGCTATTCCAAGGGCTCGCCGGGCACTGGTGACGATCACAGCACGCTCGTCACTGATGACAAGAGCAAGGTGGAGCATTCGCGCGACCTTGAAAATCCGCTGGCTGCGGTGCAGATGGGCCTGATCTACGTGAATCCCGAAGGCCCGGATGGAAATCCCGATCCGATCGCCGCAGCTCGCGACATCCGCGAGACCTTCGCCCGCATGGCGATGAACGACGAGGAGACGGTGGCGCTCATCGCTGGTGGCCACAGTTTTGGCAAGACCCACGGCGCTGGCCCGGCCACCCACGTGGGGGCTGATCCGGAAGCTGCCGGCCTGGAGGAGCAGGGCATGGGCTGGAAGAGCACGTTCGGCACGGGCAAGGGCGGCGACGCCATCACCAGCGGTCTGGAAGTCACCTGGACCACCACGCCGACGAAGTGGAGCAACAATTTCTTCGAGAACCTCTTCGGCTACGAGTGGGAACTGACCAAGAGCCCCGCCGGAGCAAACCAGTGGACGCCGAAGAACGGCGCTGGAGACGGCAAGGTGCCCCATGCGCACGACGCGTCGAAGCGCATCGCCCCCTCCATGCTGACTACGGATCTGGCCCTGCGGTTCGACCCGTCCTATGAAAAAATCTCGCGCCGCTTCCTCGCGAATCCCGACCAGTTTGCCGACGCCTTCGCCCGCGCTTGGTTCAAGCTGACGCACCGGGACATGGGCCCGCGCGCCCGCTACCTTGGGCCGGAAGTGCCCGCAGAGGTTCTCATCTGGCAGGACCCCATCCCGGCGGTCAATCATCCTCTGGTGGATGCGCAGGACATCGCCTCGCTGAAAGGCAAAATCCTCGCTGCCGGTCTGACCGTTTCCGAACTCGTCTCCACCGCATGGGCTTCGGCTTCCACATTCCGCGGCTCGGACAAGCGCGGCGGGGCCAACGGCGCCCGCATCCGCCTGGCTCCGCAAAAGTTCTGGGCTGTGAACCAGCCGGCACAAACTGGCAAGGTGATTGCCGCGCTGGAGGGCATCCAGGCTGAGTTTAACGGCGCGGCGGCTGGCGGGAAAAAGATCTCGCTGGCCGACCTCATCGTTCTGGCCGGTTGCGCCGGTGTCGAGCTGGCGGCGAAAAATGCTGGCCAGTCAGTCACCGTCCCCTTCACCCCGGGCCGCATGGATGCCACCCAGGAGCAGACGGATGTGGATTCGTTCTCCGCCCTCGAGCCCGCCGCAGACGGCTTCCGCAACTACCTGAAAACCAAGTTCGCGATCCCGGCTGAAGTGCTCCTCATCGACAAGGCACAGCTGCTCACCCTGACCGCTCCGGAACTGACCGTGCTGGTGGGTGGACTGCGTGTCCTGAAGACCAACGCAGGACAGACGGCACACGGCGTTTTCACCAAGCAGCCTGAAGCCCTGACCAACGACTTCTTTGTCAATCTGCTCGACATGGGCACGGAGTGGAAAGCGGCCTCCCCGGAGGCTGACGTCTTCGAAAGCCGCGACCGCAAAACCGGCGAACTCAAGTGGACCGGAACCCGCGTCGACCTCGTCTTCGGCTCGAACTCCCAACTCCGCGCCCTCGCGGAAGTCTACGGCACCGCAGACTCGCAGGCCAAGTTCGTCAGCGACTTCGTCGCCGCGTGGGACAAGGTGATGAACCTCGACCGCTTCGACCTCGCCTAAACCCCGAGGCTGAAATTCAATGCACGCCCCGGACTTTATCCAGGTCCGGGGCGTTTTTGTTGTGGCGAGGCGCGCCCGGCGATTCCTGGCGATGGACAATGTTGGATAAAATGGGTAGACTCTGGACCTCATGAAGTGGCGCGTTTCCATCATTCCCGGCTCGGCAGCCGCGGTTCTTTTGCTTGCCGTTCTTGCTGCCTGTCAGGCTCCCAGGATGCCGGCGGTGGACGGTAGCACCATCGAGGTGCGACGGTCCGACACGGCCCTGCTGCGCGGGGATTTCGGCTTTGCCGACTCCTTGCAGATCTGGTGGTTCGGCTCCGGGTGCCAGGTGATCCAGCTGGGGGATGCCCGCATTGTTGTGGATCCTTTCGTCACGAACGATTTCAGCCCCCTGCGCATGGCATCATCCCCCGCACGAGTCGACGCCACGCTGGGCCGGATTCCCGTGCCGGATGCGGTGTTGATTACCCACTCGCATCACGATCACATTCTTGATGCCCATGCGGCGATGTCGCTTGCCGCATGGCGTGCGCGCGCCGTTCCGCTCTGGGGCGGCAGCAGCGCGGGGAACCTTCTGGCGGGCTACAACGATTCCGCGGTTCTCAGCCGGGTCCATGCTGTGAATCCGCGGGGGGACCGTTTTCCCGTGGACGTAGCGGCACCGGGTTACAGCGTGAAGGTCACCGCCTTTCGCAGCCGGCATGCCCCGCACATGAAGTGTGGAGTCACCTTTTTTGATGGGCTCATCAAAGAGCCCCGTACCAGCCCTCCCTCAAGCATTTCGGACTTTCAAGCGGGCGAGGTCTTCAACTACCTCATCCAGCTCAGCAGTCCGGGGCGCAGTTTCAGCGTCTTTTGTCTCGCCGCACCGGGCGACCTCAATAAGCTCCCCGAGAGCGTGCCGCCGCCCAACACGAAAATCGATGTCGTGCTGATGCTCGCACCATCCGCCGACAACGTGCGGGGCTACCCGGAGGAGCATCTCCGTCGCCTCAAGCCCGCACACATAGTGCTCAACCATTTCAACACCTTTGCTAGGGAGGACCCTGACGCCACGGCCACGCTGTTTGGAAAGCGCCTGGTGGACATTCCCAAACTCAGCCGCAGCGTGCAGTCCGTGTTTGCCGGCCATGCCTCGGAGTACCCCGAATTCAAACGCCTTTACATTCCGGCCCTCACCGTGATGGATGAAGGCGGGCGCGCACGGAACGTGATCCTCATCCGCTAGCGTCCGCCCTGTTTCATGCCTTCACCGACCACGCTCCCCATCTGGAAAATCCACGCTGACATCCTGCGCACGCTGCAGGGTGGCAACCGCTTGGTGCTCGTGGCACCGACGGGGTCGGGAAAGACCACGCAGGTGCCGCAGATGTTGCTGGATGCGGGGATCGCGGGGAAAAAGATGATCGTGGTGCTGCAACCCCGGCGTGTGGCGGCCCGCACGGTGGCAACGCGGGTGGCTTGGGAGCGGGAAGGGAAGCTCGGCGCGGAGGTCGGGTATCAGATCCGCTTCGATGATCACACGAGCGTGGGCACGCGCATTTGTTTTGTCACGGAGGGCATTTTGCTGCGGTGGCTTCAGGATGATCGCTCGCTGTCGAAGATCGGTGCGGTCGTGTTCGATGAGTTTCATGAGCGGAACTTGCTCAGCGATGTGGCGTTGGCCTTGGTGAAGCACTTGCAGCAGACGCAGCGGCCGGATTTGGCGATGGTGGTGATGTCGGCTACGCTCGACGCGGAGCCGGTGGCGGCGTATTTGGATCAATGCCCGATCCTCATCTCCGAAGGACAAAGCTATCCCGTGGAGGTGGGCTATCTGAAGCTGCCCGACCAGCGTCCGATCACGGTGCAGGCGGCGGAGGCGGTGGAGCGTATCATCCATGATGAATCGCCCGGCGACATCCTCGTCTTCATGCCGGGACGGGGCGAGATCAACGGCACGCTGGATGCGTTGCGCGGCCTGAGGACGCGGGAGCGGGTGGTGTGCATCCCGTTACATGGCGAACTGGAACCGCAGGAGCAGGATCGCGCCTTTGCACCGAATGCGCTGCGCAAAGTGATCGTCGCCACGAATGTCGCGGAGACCAGCATCACCATCGACGGCATTCGTCATGTCGTGGACAGCGGCGTGGCCCGTGTGGCCCGTTACGATGCGGAGCGCGGCATCGGCACGCTGTTGCTGGAACCGATCAGCCGCGCCAGTGCGGATCAACGCAAGGGCCGCGCGGGCCGCACTGCGCCGGGCACTTGTCATCGCTTGTGGACCGTTTTTGGCCACAAAGACCGCGATGAACGCAACACGCCGGAGATTCAGCGCAGTGATCTCGCGGAGGTCGTGCTTCTGCTGCACTCGCTCGGCATTCGGGAAGCGGCCACGTTTGACTGGCTGGACAAACCCGATCCGCAAGCCGTGGTGCGAGCCGAGCGCCTGCTCTCCATGCTCGGGGCTTTGCAAGAGGCGGACCTCACGCCCATCGGTCGCCAAATGCTGCGCCTGCCCATGCACCCGCGCTACTCGCGCATGTTGATCGAAGCCAGTCAGCACGGCTGCGTGGCCGATGCCGCCTTGTGCGCCGCTTTGGTGAGTGGTCGCGATTTGCTTGCACGACTGGATCGCGATGATGCGCAAACCAAGGCCGCGCGCGAGATGTTCGAGGAGAGCGCGGACTCCGACTTTATCACGCTCATGCGAGCCTATGACTTCGCCAAAGCGAACGGCTTCAGCTTTGATCGCTGCCGCAGCTACGGCATCAACGCGCAAGTCGCCCGCCAGGTGGAGCAAACCTTCCAGCAGATCATGCACGCCGCGCAGCAGATCGATTCATCACGCCATTCTCCGCAGTTTTCAAATCTCTCTGCTAACCTCAGCGACCAACCAGAATCTCAGAAAAGCTCCAGCAGATTCAGGGAGGCCAGCAGATTGGTTTCTGAAAAATCTGCTGGCCTCCTTGAATCTGTGGGAGACCACCCTCTGTCGCAA
>JANOAS010000117.1:0-57204 GCA_031411255.1 bacterium | reverse complement strand
AAAGACGGCTACACCGACCTGCGCGGGAAATTCGACTACGCCACACTGAGCACCAAAGGCATCGAGGGCGTGACAAAGTTCTCCCTCCTCATCCTCAGCGACGACCACGGCGCCCTAGTCCGCGAAGCCGCCCCGCCGCAGCGGTAAGGCGGAGCATTTCCTGGGAATAGATCGCGCCCCCGCGCCTTCCATCAGTGAATCCCCGCCGCCCCGGCTTCGCTTGACGCCCTGCCGGGGCGGCGGCACGTTCTCCCCCTAAACCCGATCACTCACGACCGATGAAACCTGCGCTCCTTCCCATTTTCCTGACCCTCTGCCTGGCCGCCTGCAACAAGTGGACGCCCGCACCTCCGCCTGCCCCTGCGCCCGCGCCGGCCGTCAGTCCCGCCCCCCAGCCCCCAGCCCAGCCAACAAAACACGTGTACACACCAGAAACGCCCGAACAGCTCAAGGCCCGCCTCACCCCGCTTCAGTGGCAGGTCACCCAGGAGGCCGGAACCGAGCGCCCTTACACCAACGAGTTTGACCACCACTTTGAAGAAGGCATCTACGTGAGCATCGTCTCCGGCACGCCGCTCTTTTCGTCCAAGGACAAGTTTGACTCCGGCTGCGGCTGGCCTGCATTTACAAAGCCGATCGACGAAAAGGACATGAAGAACCTGAAGGACCTGGCCCACGGCATGGAGCGGATCGAGGTCCGCGCGTCAGACGGGGCCCACCTCGGCCACGTCTTTGACGATGGCCCGAAGGACAAGGGCGGTCAGCGCTACTGCATCAACAGCGCCTCCCTCCGCTTCGTGCCCAAAGCGAAAATGGCCGAAGCCGGCTACGGGCACCTGCTTTCCCTTTTCGAGCAAAAACCGGCAGCCAAGCCTTGATTCGGCGCGGGCGCTCTTCACGGTGCCTGTGTCATGAAACGCTCCTCCTTCCTCGCCTCCCTCACGGCCTCCGCCGCAGCCCTCGCCTTCAGCTCCTGCGCCACCACGCCGGGGCCCGGCTCCGCCGCGCCGGCCACTGCCGCCAGCTGGCCTCCGGCGGATTTCAAAACTGTCCGCGCCTTTGTCTATGACTGCGAGGCCGAGCGGAGCGTCGGCTTCTGGCATGCCGACGGCACCATGCACAAGGGCGTGCTCAACGCCCCCGGCACCGTCCTCACGAAGGACCAGACCCGGCACCTCCTCGCCGCCATCCGCACCGCCACACCGAAAAAAGGGCGCACCATCTGCTACGTGCCCCACCACGCCTTTGTCTTCTGCAATGCCGCCAGCCAGCCCGTCGCCACGCTGGAAGTTTGCTTCACCTGCAACAAATACATCGCCACCCCAGCCGGCCTCCCCGACCACTTCGACCTCGGCCCGCTCTGGGGCATCCTGCACGAACTGAAGGTCCCCGCCGAGGCCACCAAGGGCTACTACCGCGGCCTCTACAAGGCCTGCCGGCTTCAGTAACGAAAAAGGGGGAACTGACCGCTTCAGCCCGTTCCCCCGTTTCGGAAAAAACCCGCCGGATTACTCCACGGTCACGCTCTTGGCCAGGTTGCGCGGCTTGTCCACGTCACACCCCAGCGCCACCGCCGTGTGGTAGGCCAGCAGCTGCGTCGGAATGGCCGTTAGCAGCGGGCTCAGATAGTCCGGGCACTCCGGAATGTAGATCACGTCGCTGCAGAGGCGCTCCAGCTCCGTTTTCCCCTCGGTCGTGATGGCGATCACCGGCCCCTTCCGCGCGCGGATTTCCTCAATGTTCGACATGTTCTTGTCGAACACCGTGTCGTCCGGCGCGATGACCACGCTCGGGGTTTCCTCGCTGACGAGGGCGATGATCCCGTGCTTCAGTTCCGCCGTCGGGTGGCCGCTGGCAAAGATGTAGCTGATTTCCTTCATCTTCAGCGCCGCCTCGCACGCCACCGGGTAGTTGAACTGGCGGCCAAAGAAGAGCATCCCCACGCTGTGGGCGTACTTTTCCGCGATGGCCTTGATCTTGTCGTTCTGCGCCAGGATGCGGCGCACTTTCTCCGGGATGGCCTGCAGCTCCTTGATGATCTCCAGACCGTCCCGCGCGCTCAGGTGCTGCATGCGTCCGAGCAGCAGGGCGATCAGGGTGAAGATGGTCACCTGGCTGGTGAAGGACTTCGTCGCCGCCACTCCGATCTCCGGCCCGGCGTGCATGTAGACGCCGCCGTCGGATTCGCGGGCGATGGTGCTGGCCACATTGTTGCAGATGCCCAGCACGCGGTGCCCCTTGCGCTGGCCTTCGCGCATCGCAGCCAGGCTGTCGATGGTTTCACCGCTCTGGGAAATGACGAGGATGAGCGTGTTTTTGTCCGTCGGCAGATTGCGGTAACGGAACTCGCTGGCGATCTCAACCTCCGCCGGAATGCGCGCCAGGCTCTCGATCAGATACTCCCCCACCATGGCCGCGTGGCTCGCCGTACCGCAGCCCACCAGCACGATGCGCTCGATCTCCCGCAGCTCGCTCGCCGGCATGGACAGGCCGGCCAGTTTCGCGCTCGCGTCCTCCAGGCTCAGACGGCCCCGCATCGCGTTCAGGATCGACTCCGGCTGCTCGTAGATCTCCTTGAGCATGTAGTGCGGATAGATTCCCAGCTCCACGCTGTCGTCGGTGAAGTCCACTTGGCTCACCTGGTAGGTCGCCTCCCCGCCGTCCAGCGAGGTCAGGGAAAAGTCATCCGGCGTCACCGTCACCACGTCGCCGTCATTCAGGTAGATCGCCTCGCGCGTGTGCCGCACGATGGCCGCCGGGTCGGAGGCCAGGAAGTTCTCCCCCTTGCCCAGGCCCACCACCAGCGGGCTGCCCATGCGCGCGCCCACCATCACCTCCGGCATGGAGACGTGCAGCACCGCTATGCCGTACGTCCCCTTCACCACCCGCAGCGCGGCTCGCACCGCCTTCACCAGGCGGTCCGGCGTGTCCGCCCCGCCCTGCTCGTCATATTTCAACCCCACCAGGTGGGCCAGCACCTCGGTGTCCGTGTCAGAGAGGAAAACATGGCCTTCCGCCATCATCTGTTCCTTCAGCTGCTGGTAATTCTCGATCACTCCATTGTGAACCAGAGCCAGACGGGACTTGTTGTCGAAATGCGGGTGCGCGTTTTCATCCGTCGGCGGTCCGTGCGTCGCCCAGCGAGTGTGGGAGATGCCCGTTCCGCCAGAGGGCGCGTTTTTGTCCACCAGCTCCGCCAAGTCCTTGATCCGGCCCTTGCACTTGCGGATCTGCATGCGCCCACCCGCCAGTACGACCAGCCCCGCTGAGTCGTAACCGCGATACTCCAGTTTCCTCAACCCCTCCAGCATGATGGGGGTTGCGTCCTTATTGCCAACGTAGCCGATGATTCCGCACATAATTATGGGAATTATAAGCCAGTCCTGACATCTCGCAACCGTCGAAATGGTTTCATGAACCGTTGAATCTGTACGACACGCAGGCGAACCTCTTGTCCCGACAGGGCTTCAGGCCTCCTGGAAAACCCTCATTTTTTCTCCTCCGGGGCCTTCCCGGCTGGTTTGGCTGCCTTTTTCTGCAGCTCCACCAGGTGCAGCCGGGCGCACTGCCACATGTAGGCCGGCCCGCCCTCGGATGTTTTGCCCCACTCGCTGCCCGCCGCCTTCCCCAGCAGCGCCATCGCCTTTTCCGGATGGCCGAGGATCTCCTCGTTCACTCCGGCGTAGTAGTTGGCAAAAAAGCTGACCGCCCCGTCCTTCTCCAGCCCTTTGGATTTCACCTCCGCCAGCATCTCGTCACCGGACTTTTTCCCCGCAAACATCTCGTAAAGAGAGGGAAACGGCTCTCTGTCAAAAGCCGTGTACTCCAGCATCCCGGCACGCGCCTTTTCCAGCCCGGCGGACTTAACCCGTGCCAAGAACTGCCAGATCCCGTTCTCCCGGTCCCGCGCCCCGTAGGCGTGGTATTTCTCAAACTGCCGGGCTGATTTCTCGTAATCTCCGCAGAAATAATAGGCTATGCCGAGCCGCCAGTGCGGCACGTCCTGCGCGGGATCCAGCTCGATCATCTTTTCATAGTCAGCCCGCGCCTCACGGTAACGCCCCAGAAACAGCCGCGCATCTCCGCGCCGGGAGTAAAGAGCGACCAGCTTAGGTTCGGCCACGATTTTCTCGCTCAACGCCTTCTCCTGTTTCTCCAGCACGGGCAGCCCGGCAGCGGTGGAAAAATCCTCCGCACCGTATGAACCCGCAACCAGGAGCCCTAGCGCGGTGACTGCTGCCAGCCCCGCGCTTTTGAAAATGTATTTTACCTTCATCCAGCCATCCTGCCCCGCTCCGCCAGTCAGCGCAACCCTTGACGCACCCTTGACGCTGCCCGCGCCGGGGACTAGGATGGACCTCCATGCCACGTCGCTACCTCGACCCCCGCAATGACTTGGTGTTCAAACGCATTTTTGGCGAACACCCGCACATCCTCGTGTCGTTTTTAAACGCCATGCTCCCCCTCGATCCCGACGCAATGATCGAGTCCCTCGAGTATTTGCCCATCGAGCAGGTCCCCCAGGTCCCACTGCTCAAAAACTCCATCGTCGATGTGCGCTGCAAGGACAAGATGGGCAGGCAGTTCATCGTGGAAATGCAGATGCTCTGGACGGACGCATTCATGCATCGTGTCCTTTTCAACGCCAGCAAGGCATACGTCCGGCAGTTGGAAAAAGGGGAGCAGTTCGAGCTGCTCCAGCCCGTGTTTGGTTTGAGCCTGCTGGACGACGTCTTTGACGAGGAGAGCGACGAGTACTTCCACCACTACCGCATGGTGAATGTGGACCGCCCAGCCTGCGTCATCGAAGGCCTGCAGCTCGTCTTCATTGAGCTGCCCAAATTCAAAGCAGCCAACGTGCCCCATCGGCTGCGGCGGATGTGGCTGCGCTTCCTGCGTGAGACCGGCAACGTGAAGGACACCGCCTCCCAGGAGAAACTCCAAACCGACCTCGCCGCTGCCGGTCCCGAACTGACCGAGGCAATGGACCTCGCAGGCGAGGCTGCCTTTTCCCTTGGAGAACTGGAATGGTATGACCGCTACTGGGACGCAGTCAGTGTGGAGCGCACGCTCAAAAGCGGCGTCTATGCTGAAGGCAAAGCCGCAGGCTATGCCGATGGCCGTCAGGAAGGCCGTCAGGAAGGCCGTCAGGAAGGCCGTCAGGAAGGCCGCCAGGAGGGCCGCCAGGAGGGCCGCCAGGAAGGTCGTCAGGAGGGCCGCCAAGAGGGGCGGGACGAGGCAAAACGCGAAATCCTGGCCCGTCTCGTCAGCCAGGGCATGGCCGAGGCAGACGCCCGGACTTTGCTCGGATTATAACGGAGCACAACATTACCCAGCGGCAGGTTGCGAATTTGTTAGGAAACCTTAAGCTTCTCCGTGCCCACCCCCGCCACCCGATCTGCTGCCGAAACCCCCGATCCCGCCCCCGCTCCGCCGGACGAGCTGATGGAGGCCTTCCTCGAATTTCTCTCTGTGGAGAAAAACTCCTCCCACCGCACCCTGGCGAACTACGAGCACGCCCTCAACGAATACCGCACCCGGCAGCCCCGCTTTTCCGGCTGGCAGGAGGCCACGCCCGACGACTTCCGCTCCTACCTTTTTGCCTGCATGAAGCGCAAGCTCGGCCGCGCCACCATCCGGCTTCATTTTTCCGCGCTGCGCAGTTTCTACAAGTTCCTCACCCACCGGAAAGGTCTGGCCGTGAACCCGCTGATCGCCGTTCAGATGCCCAAGGCGGAGAAAAAGCTCCCCGTCGTCCTCACCGAAAAGCAGATGGTCAGCCTGCTCGACGCACCTGCCTCCGGGGCAAAGTCAAAGCAAGCCTGCGCCTGGGCCGCGCTGCGGGATGCGGCGATGCTGGAGGTCTTCTATAGTGGCGGGCTGCGCCTTTCCGAACTCGTCAGCCTGGACGTCGAGCATGTGGACATCTACAACGACAACGTCCGTGTCATGGGCAAGGGGCGCAAGGAGCGACTCTGCCCGCTTGGAGGCCCCGCCCTGCGCGCCCTGCAGGCCTACCGGCAGGCGGCCAATGTGCACAGCGGCCCGCTGTTTCTCAGCAAGCTCCGCCGCCGCATCAGCACCCGCGCCGTCAACGACATCATGCAGCGCCACCTCCGCACCTCCGGCGTCCCCGTGAAAGCCACCCCGCACAAGCTCCGCCACAGCTTCGCCACCCACCTCCTCGACCACGGGGCTGACCTCCGCAGCGTCCAGAGCCTGCTCGGCCACGCCAGCCTCAGCACCACACAGATCTACACCCACGTGACCACGGAACGGCTGAAAAAAGTCTACGACGCCGCCCACCCGCGGGCGTGAGCCGTGGTAAAACCACTGCTCGGCCTGATGCCTTGATCAGTCCTTGCGGTTTAAAAGGGTGAGGTTTCCAGTGGTCCAGGAAAATCGCCCGCACCGCCACTGACGCGCCTGGCAGCCTCAGATCAAATGCCGCACCGCAGCCAGATCCGGATCCTCCTTCGCATTCGCGCGATAGCTTTCGTCCATCTGCAGCGCCTTGCGCACCGCCTTCACCGCCTCGTCATGCCGGCCGAGGACGGCCAGGTAGCAGGCGGCATTGTAGAAATACAGCGCCTCCTGGCGCATGCTTTTTGGCCCGTCATTCAGCAGGGTCAGCGCCTCGCTTGTCCGGCCCACCTCGTGCAGGCAGTAGGCTCCATGAATGAATCCCAAGGGGCTGGCCGGGTGCATCTGCCTCAGCTGCGCAGACAGCGCCAGTGCCTCCTCCCATTTTCTGCGCTGGATCTGGACCATCAGTTCCACCTCGATCCGCTCACCGGACGGCACCATCCGCACCGGCTGGATCTCCTCCCACGCCATGTCGGGCAGGCCGAGTTCACAGAACCCCCGGGCTGCCTCCAGGCGGCGCCTCACGGAAATGTCATCTATCGCTGGTTCGTCCACAATGGCGCCCACCCTGGCACCTCGCCACCCGCCGGGGCAACTGAATATTTTGGCACTCGCCCAGCCCATTTTTCGGAGAAATCCCGGAACCCCGCCTGCTTCAGGCCGCCCCAGACCCGGTGGACAGGCGGGCCAGGATGCTCTCGATCTGTTTCCGGTGCAGACGCATGTGAAACCCGGCCATGAAGTGCCAGCGCTCCGCATCCAGCAGGCCAAACCACGGGTGGGCGTACCTCGCCGCCGTCGCCAGATCCGGCACCGCAGCCGCCGCCTGCTCGAACTTCCGGCACGATTCCTCAAACGCCGCCACGATTCCCCCCTCCACCGCCGCATCCGGCTTCACATCCGCCGTGCTTACCACACCAAGCGGCACCCGCCCCGCTGCCAGCGCCGTGATCACCCCCGCTACCGCGTCATTCACGATCCTCAGGTGGTCCAGCGCCATCCAGACGGACCAGAAGCGGCTGCTGTCCTCCAGCCCGCGCAGCCTCGGGATCAAAACCCTCTGCGCCGCATCCGCCTCTCCGCAGCCACTCACCAGCGCCAGAATGGCGTCCCGCTCCCGGGAGAAATTCGCCACCGCCCGGGCACGGTCGGTCCGCCATTTCTCCCAGCGAAAAATCAGGCGGGCGATGAACAGTTCGGGCTTCGGCAGCCCGGCCCCGGGGGCGGCGAGCTTCGGCATTTCTTTTTCAATGGCAGGTTTCATACTTGCATTATGCAAGCGTTTTACTTGTTGAATGCAAGTAAAATCTCGAGCATCATCTTTCAATGGCTGCCTCGAAACCCTCCCCCGGCAAAGACCTGCCCCGGCGCTCCCCGTGCCCGGTGGCCTGCGCCCTCGACATCATGGGCGACAAGTGGACCCTGCTCGTCATCCGCGACCTGTTCCTCGGCAAATCCCGCTTCAAGGATTTCCTCGCCTCACCCGAGGGCATCCCGACGAACATCCTCAGCGACCGCCTCGGCCGCCTGCTCGACCGCGGCATCGTCACCCACATCAGCGCCGGAGAGGGCTCCCGCCACCTCGCCTACCAGCTGACGGAAAAAGGCAGCGCCCTCCTCCCCGTCATCCGCACCCTGCGCGACTGGGGCCTCGCCTGGGAGCCCGGCACCGAGGCGCGGCTGGGGAAATAAAACTTCTGCCTGATTTCGCAATCCGAGTCGACGGGAAATCTCCACCCTCCCCCTCCTTTCACATTGCTTTGATTTCAGCTTTGGCCAAACTCACCCTCATCTCATGACGACGCGCTATCAGATTAAGGAGAAAATTGGCCAGGGGGGACTCGGGGACGTGTTTATCGCCCACGACACCCAGCTGGGCCGTGAAGTCGCCATGAAGCGCATGCGCCCCGTGGAGGGGACGACGCCGGACGACCTGCTCAAGGAGGCCAAGGTCCTCTCCTCCCTCCAGCACCCGAACATCCTGACCGTCTATGACGTGGGCAAGGACGACGAGGGCGCCTACGTGGTCATGGAGCTTCTCCGCGGAGAAACCCTGGAGCAAGTTGTTGAACGGGGGGCTCTGCCGTACGAGGATTTCAAGCAGGTCGCCACTCAGAGCCTGGAGGGCCTCATCGCCGCCCAGGCAGTCGGTCTGGTGCACCGGGACATGAAGCCCGGAAACCTGATGATCATCTGGCACGCCAGCGGGAAATTTCAGCTCAAGATCCTGGATTTCGGACTGGCGAAGTTCAGCCGCGCCCCGTCCAAGCAGACCGAGGACCAGGAGGAGGGCATCATGGGCTCCATCTTTTTCATGGCGCCGGAGCAGTTCGAGCGCGAGCCGCTCGACGGGCGGACCGACCTCTATGCGCTGGGCTGCATTTTTTACTACGCCCTGACCACGAAGTATCCCTTCAGCGGAGAGACAGCTCCGCTCGTCATGGCCAGCCACCTCCAGCACTTGGTGAAGCCGCTCGGAGAGTTCCGCCCGGATCTGCCGCCGTGGATGGTGAACTGGGTGATGTGGCTCATGAACCGCCGGCCTGATGAGCGCCCGCTCAATGCCAAACAGGCCCTCGATTTTTTCCAACAGCAGGACGCCGCCGGTGCCGCCGGTCCGCCCATGGCCTTCCCCGGCTACGGCATGCCGCCCATGCCCTACGCCATGCCGGGCTATCCCCCGGTCTATCCGCCCCAGCCGGGCTACGCCCCTCCCCTCCAGCCGGCCTACGCCCCGGTGCCGCCGCCTCCAGCCTACGCGCCGCCACCTGTGGCTCCTTCCCACTCAGGCCTCCGGCAGCCCGCCCAGGGCGGCCGACGCCCGCTCAACCCTCCCCCGCCTCCCGGCCAGGGCGCCCCCGTGCCGCCGCCACCCAGCGTCCGGCTGAAATACGACCCGAGCGCCACCCCCGTCGCCAAACCGGGCTTCCCAAAATGGGCGATGTTCACCCTTCCGGCGCTCGTCATTGCCCTCATCGTCGTCCTCATCATAAAAATGAGCGACCGCAAACAGGTCGAGGGAGACCAGCAGCGGTTCGATGAAATGGCCGCCCTCGCCCAGGAGGACAAGCTCACCGGCGGGCCGGACGACGTCGAATTTCTCGCCCGCTTCCTGCGCATGGGTGGCAAGTTTTCCCAGTCCGCCGCCTTCTGCCTCCAGCGCATGAAGGGTGACGGCATCGACGCCGCCCTCCTGGAGAAATTTGACTCCATCACCGACCCCACCGGGCTCGCCAACACCATCAGCGTCCTCGATTCCCGCCAAGTGAAGGACGCCTCGGGCAAACTGCTCGACACCGCCCGCAAGGACGACGAAACCGTGCGCCTCCTCAGCTTCAAAGCGCTCTCCACCCTGGGCAAGGGGGACGACCTCGAGCCCATGGTCGCACTCCTGCCGCTGATGAAGACCGATCCGCAGCGCGCCGCCGCCCGCAACTCCATCGTCGCCGTGGCCGACCGCGAGGCAGGCAGCCGCCGCACCCGCGACCTCCTCAGCGCCTTCGGCAATTCCACCCCCGAAGTCCAGGCCGAGATCATCACCATCCTCGGCCAGGTCGGCGGCTCGGAATCCTTCAAACTCATCAGCGACCAGCTCACCAACACCGAAGCCCGCACCGCCATGCGCGCCGTGGGCGCCCTCGGCCAGTGGCCCACCCTGGAGCCGCTCGACACCCTCACTCAAATCGCCCGCACCGACCCGGATGCCACCATGAAAAAGCTCGCTCTCGGCGACGGCAACAGCGGCATCCTCCGCCTCCTCGGCCTGCCGGGCAATCTGCCAGGAGCCGAGCGCATCACCCGGCTGCGCCAGCTCCTCCCGCTCTGCATCGAGCCTTCGCAAAAAAGCGCCCTCATTTACACCCTCACCACCGTGGCCGATCCCGCCTCGCTCGCCTTCGCCCGCGAGCTGAAAAATGACGCCGCCCTCGCCCGCGAGGCCGCCCAGGCCGAAAGCCGCATCGACGCCTCGCTCAAGCTCCTCGTCAGCGTCAAGTCACCCTCCGCCCTCCTCACCGCAGACCACGCCACCCTCACCGGCACCGGCGCCCGCATCGACAAGGCCAAAAACGTCATCACTGACTGGGTCAACCCGAACACCTGGCTCCAGTGGGACATCAACGTCGAGGAGGCCGGCAAATACACCGTCGAGGTCCTCCAGTCCTCCCAGGCCACCGAGGAAAACCTCTACCGCGTCTCCCTCTACGGGCAGAACTCCCGCGTCTCCGTGCGCAAGACAGCCAACGCCGACACCTTCGCCGCCGTCCCCGTCTGCACCGTCCTTTTCATCAAGCCAGGCACCTACCGCGTCATGGTCCAGCCGCTGGCGATGAAGTCCATTCCGCTGATGACGCTGAAGGCCGTCCAGCTGACCAAACAGTAACATGCCCCGCCTCGCCTTTCCCCGTCCGGAGCCAGGTCCGGTCCAGGTGAAAATCTGCGGCCAGACCAGCCTTGCCGACTCCCTCGCGTGCGCAGCAGCTGGAGCGGACGCACTCGGCTTCGTCTTCTTCGACGGGTCAAAAAGGGCCGTCCAGTTTGACCAGATCGCCCCGTGGCTCGACGACTTGCCGGGCGAAATCTGCCGCGTCGGACTTTTCGTCAACGCTTCTCTCGCCGAAGTCGCGCGTGTCCTGGAGAGCGGAAAAATAGACCTCGCCCAGCTCCACGGCGATGAGCCCCCGCAGTTCCTGCACGACCTCGCCCGCGCCGGTTTTTCCGGCCGCTTCTTCAAGGCCCTGCGCGTTCAGGGCCCCGAAACCCTCGCCACCCTGCCCGCGTGGCCGGGAAAAGCCCTCCTCCTCGACGCCTTCAGCCCCTCCGGTTACGGCGGCACCGGCCACGCCTTCGACTGGACCCTCGCCGCCACCGCCGTCCGCACGCACCCGGACCGCCGCATCCTCCTCGCCGGCGGCCTCACCGCAGAAAACGTTGCCGCCGCCATCACCGCCGTCCGCCCCGCCGCCGTCGACGTCAGCTCCGGTGTCGAGTCAGCCCCCGGCAAAAAAGACCCAGCCAAAGTCCAGGCCTTCATCACCGCAGCCCGGGAAGCTTGAAGGGGAATGCGGGTTGCAGACATGCTTCAGCTCACGCCGCTGGCCATTCCGCGAAGATCTTCCCACTCCCCATTCGCCCCCTGGCAGACCCCGAGCCCCCTCACCAAAAATTCCGCCTTCCGAAATCCGAAATCCGAAATCCGCATTCTGAAATCCCCTCACCCCCACAGCCCCCGCAGCCGCTCCTTTTCCACCACCCCGAGCGGAAATTTTTTGCTCAACGGGTGGTCTGCGATGCCCGCATATTCTCGCAGGGCCTGGTGGATGTGCTCGGGTCGGACACGGATTCCTTTTTCCTTCTCGCAGGCCAGCGTCTGCGGGTCCAGCGGCGCGCTGAACTGCTTTTCGTCCGTGGCTCCGATGACCCGGTCGCCCTTGATGCCGGGGCCGAGAAACAGGATCGAGCCGATTGACCAGTGGTCCTTTCCATTGCCCGCGTTGTAGGTGGGCGTGCGCCCCATTTCACTCTGGATCACCACCACCAGCTTCTCCCGGATTTTCAGCTCCTCCGCCCGCCGGATCACGTAGGCGATGCCGGCCAGAAACTCCGGGATGAGTTTCATCTGGTCCTTGTCATTGTTCGCGTGACTGTCGAACTGGCCAATCGTGAGGTTTGCAGAGACGCAGACGCCGGCTTTGAATGAAGCGAGCGCGATCTCCGCCTGTTGCGCCAGCCGCTCCTTCGGGATGCTCGACGGAATGTGGGGCGTGATGCGCTGCATTGCCTTTGAGTTCACCTGGGCCGCGTAGAGCATGCTGTCCGCGTGCTCCTGCCGGGGCAGCCGGGGCTGGCCGGACCGCGCGCCATCCTGCTCCTGCAGCGCCTGCTCAATCCGAGCCAGCGCGAAATCATCGTGATACGGCGACCTCACGTTTCCCTCCACGGAGTCTGCATTTGCAATGCGCTGGAGAGACGGCACGTAGGGTACACGCGACATCGCGACGATGTTCCCCGTGGCCGAGTAGTTGCCAAACGTGAGAAACGACAGCGGGCACGCAGGGCCTTTGCACGCAGCCACGAGCGCGGCAAAGGTCGGGTAGAGCATGCTGTCCAGCTTGCCCGTGGCCATGTACCTCGCGCCGGGCGAGTGGTTGTTCACGGAGTAGTCGAGTCCATTCAGAGCCAGCAGCCCGCCACCAAACTCTCCGTAGAACTCCTCGTTGCTCATGCCGCCCTCCTTGTGCTTGTCCGTCGGGGCAAATTTGTGACTCCCCTTCGTCAGGATGTCCCCCTCCTTGTAGAGACGGTTGATTTCCCCCACGCCCTTCGGGTCCATGAGGTACGTCGTATCCCAGCCGCCCGAGGCATTGAAGACCACGTAGAACGGCCCCTCGTAGGGCGGCGCCTCCTTTGCCTCAGCCGCATGAAGCATGGCGGGACCGCCCGGGCACGCAAACCCGAGACCGGCCAGACCGCAGAGTTTTAAAAAATCGCGTCTCATGGTTTACTCGTAGAGGAACTCTCGCTGGCGAAGCAGAAAGGTGAGCACCGCCCGCCAGGCACGCACGGTGTAGTGGGGATCGGCAAAATTCCCGGCCAGGGACTCCGGCAGGTCGCGGCGGCAGGAGTAGGCTTCACGCTTGTCCAGGTCCTTCCGCCCCGCCGCATCCCGCACGATGCCGGCGAAGAGCTGGAACGCACGCTCCACCTCGGGCGACTCCGGCGCATCCACCCGGCCCAGCACGCGCTCCTGCAGGTGCACGATGGTGCGGCGAATCTTCGCATCCACCTCGGGCGAGGTCCCGGGCAAGTCATCCGGCTCCACATGGGGAAAGAGAAGCCGTTCCGCCGCAGGACGCGTGAAATCAAGAGCCGTTTGTTTGCACGCCACGTCGTTGGACAGGATGCGCTGGATCGCCCCCATCGCACCGCTGGGGTCTGCGGCGCGTTCGGTCACTTCGTTGGAGTCTATGCCGCCGTAGAGCATCGCCATCTGGTCGTCCAAGTGCCCCCACGGCTTGCCAAAGATGGCCGCGATCTTGCGCTCCACCTGCTCGGGAGAAAGCATCCGCATCAGGCCGATGTCCTCCAGCTCGGCCCGGCGCGCCGGGCTGCCCGCCGCAGTGGCCAGCCCGTCCACCCGGTAAAAGTCAGATGCGATCCAGTCCTTGAAGACGCTTTTCAGATTGAACCCCGTCTGCGCAAACCGGGCCGCGATGCTCTCGATCTGTTTCCGCTGCTCGTGCCACGCACGCCGCCGCGCTGCGTAGAGCGGGTCCTCCAGGTCCTTCGGCGGCGGCAGCACCTTGCGTCCCGTCAGCAGGTAGCAGACGTGCTCCACCATCGCCACGGCAAAGCGCGGATCCTTCGCCGTCCGCTCGCCGAGCCACTGCAGCGAGCGCCAGCGCTCCTGCGGCGGCAGTTCCTCCCCTTCATACCCGGCGGGAAACATGTCCTTGAACCACCCCTCCTTCCTCCGCCCGTAGACGCCCTCAAACTTCCAGTAGTCCTGAAACAACCCCGCCACCGGGTCCACCGTCTTGTGGCATACCACACACTCCGCCGCCTGCATCGTCGGGATCTCGTATTTCGCCGTGACCGCCGCCGCATCCGACACCCGCGCCGCCAGCTCCAGCACATCCACCCCCAGAAAATGGAGGAAATAAACCCGCGCCCGCTGCCGGTTCCGGTTCGTCTCCGTCGTCGGGTAGCGCCGCAGGTACTGGAACGTACTCAGCAGCCCGGCATGAGGGTAAAAGCCCGTCGCAGACTCTTGGTTGTCCGCCTTGTCCCGCCCGATGAGCGCCTTCAGCCGCACCGGAATGTATTCGAACGGATCCTCCGCATTTTTAAACTGCGCCTTCACCTCATCGTAGATCCCGTAACCCCGCGCCGAGTACGGTGTGACCATGATGTAGTCCGCCGTCACAATTTCCGTGAAGGGCCGGTCGTTCCGCACAATGTGCTCGATGAGTTTCATCGGCTCGCCCAGTAGCGCCTTCCGGTAGTCGTCGTAGAGCTTGTAGCGTGCCTTCTGTCGCTCCTTTTCATCGGCGATCCGGCTCAGGTCATGCTTCTCCGCCCAGCCGCGCGTCTTGTCGAAGTGGTCGTACGAGAGCACCGTCTCCGCGTTGTCGTTGTAGCCGAGCGTGAGGAAGATGTCGTTGAACCCCTCCCGCAGCCTTGTGTAGAAGGCTTCCTCCTTCATCACAGAGTCCAGCAGCCCGGACAGAGCTTTCAGCCCGCCGGCATCCGCCGCCTCGTTTTCCTCCTTCGTCGGCAGACGCCCCGCCAGGGAAAGAGTCACCCGCCGCAGCAGACGCCGGTCATCCGCCATCACGACACCTTCAAAAAACCGCGGAGCATTCTTGTCCTCGGCAAACGGAGGCGCAGCCATGGCCCCCGGCGGCGCGTCGATCCGCCGGATGAAATCCGCCAGCACCTTGTGAGCCGCCGAGTCCGGCTTCAGCACCTCCTCCCCCTCGTGCTTGAGCTTTCCTTCCGCCTTCAGCAGCAGCCGGGCTCCTCCCTCCTCCTTGATCCGCGCCATCGCCGCGAACGCCTCCCGGTTGTGCCGCACCACCGCCCCCTGCTCCGTTTCCCGCTTCGGGTCCCGCAGGATGAACTTGCTCTCCTCCGCATCCCCGCCCGCCTTGTGGCACTTCAGGCACGACGCCTCCCCCACCTTGGGCCAGACCTCACCGGCAAAAAACACATCCTCCGCCGCACAGCCCGCCCCCGCGTAAGCCGTCCCCCCCTCCCCACGCCCCAGCCCCGCCGGCAACACCAGCGAAACCAGCAGACAAAAAGTGGAGCAACCCGCCCGGCTCATGACCGCATCGTGCAGGAACGCAGTCCGCATTCAAGAAAAATGATCCCCTGGCCCGGCAGGAGGAATCCCCCCACTCGTCACGCCCGCGGCGTCGGCCCGTCATCCCCCGCCCATTTCCCGCCTCCTCATTCGCGTTACTTCGCGTTTATTCGCGGTATGCCTCCGCCCTGCAGCGCTCGCCATCCCCTCGGTCCTTAACCTGTCGCGGCACACCCATTGGGCGGTTTCTTTTATTTCTGTCTTTACAGAAATTTACACTTGCATCAAGGTGAAGCCGGGTTATTTCTTTTCTTACCGAAACAACGGTAAAATAAATGAATCCTCAACTCTGGACCCATTTGGGCTACCTGGCCGTCAGCATTCCGCTGACGATCTGGGTGGCGGGAACCCTGCACAAAAACGGCCGCATCTTTCTCGTGGACAGCTTCCTCGGGAACGAAAAGATGGCGGATTCCGTCAACCACCTGCTCCTCGTCGGCTTCTACCTGATCAACCTTGGGTTTGTCTGCCTCTTCCTGAAGAGCGGCGTGCACCCGCAGAGCGCCACGGACGCCGTGGAGGCCGTCGCCACGAAAGTCGGCACCGTCATGCTCGTTCTGGGCGCCATGCACTTCTTCAACCTTTACCTGTTCAGCAAGCTGAGGAAGCGCGCCCTCCTGCACAACGCACCGCCCCCGGTGCCTGCAACCGGACAACTCAACCCGGTCCCCCGGTAATCTCCGCCCGCCAACCGCTCTCCTGTGAAAACACTCACCATCTTTTTTGACCAGCAGTGCGGCCTCTGTCGCCGGTGCCGGTCCTGGCTCGAGGCCCAGCCCGCCTTCGTCCCCCTGACCTTTGTGCCGTTTCAGTCCGCCTTGGGCGATGCCCGGTATGCCGGCATCGAGGACTTCTCCCCGGAGAAGGAACTCGTCGTCGTGGGCGACACGGGGCAGGTCTGGCAGGGGGCCGGAGCGTGGGTGATGTGCCTCTGGGCCCTGCGGGAATACCGCGAGTGGTCGCAGCGCCTCAGCCACCCGGCGCTGCTCCCCCTGGCCCGCCGCGTCGTCGGCCTCGTTTCGGAAAACCGCCTCACCCTGTCAAAATGGTTCGGTCTGCCCGCCCCGGCAGCCCGGCACGAAGTCGAACGCCTCAGCCCCGCCTGCCTCGACGGACGCTGCACCCCTCCAGCCCTCCCCCAACCCCGGGAGCCCGCCGTTTCTCCCGGCCCGGCCAGCCAGGGCAACGTGAACGGCTAGAAATGCAAAGGGGGACAATCACCTCCACCCAAGCCCCCTCCCTCCTGTGGTCCATCCTCCGCCGTCAGCACGTCATTCCCCGCCCATTCCCTCCTTGTTCGCGTCAGTTCGCGTGAATTCGCGGTTAGCCTCCCCTCCTCCCCCCAGCCAGCGCCCCCGGCCCGCGCCCACGGCACCGGCCCGCGCCGAAATCCCAAATCGGAAATTGCACGCCGCAGATTTCTCCCTAAGTGAGGACGCCATGCAGGCACCTGAATTGAATGTGCGTTACGTCGCAAAGCTGGCCCGGCTGGCGCTGACGGACGAGGAAGTCACCACCCTTCAAGCGCAGCTCGAGAACGTCCTCGGCTACGTGACACGGCTTGATGCCGTGGACGTGACAGGCATCGAGCCCACCGCGCACTCGAATGACGTGGTGAACGTCCTGCGCCCGGACGTGGCCGCCCCCTCCTTCACCCCGGACGAGGCCCTCGCCAACGCCCCGGCCCAGTCCGGCGGCCAG
This sequence comes from bacterium, assembly GCA_031411255.1. Classification (GTDB taxonomy): domain Bacteria; phylum Verrucomicrobiota; class Verrucomicrobiia; order Verrucomicrobiales; family V1-33; genus JANOAS01. Next base: position 40,271 of record JANOAS010000117.1, on the reverse strand, counting down.
TTCCTCGTCACCCGCGTCGTCGACTAACGCCCTCCCCCGCCCCATTTTCCCATGAGCCTTGCCGCCCTGACCATCACCGAACTCCGCCGCCAGCTCGTGGCGCGGGAGATTTCCCCCGCCGAGGCCGTCCAGGCCGTCGCCACCGCCGCTGCGGAGAAGGATGGCGAGGTGAAAGGCTACCTCTCCTGCGATCCCGCCCGCGCCCTCCAGTCCGCCGCCAGCGTGGACCTCAGCCTGCCCTTGGGCGGCGTGCCCATCGCCATCAAGGACGCCATCTGCGTCGCTTCCGAATCCTGCACCGCCGGGTCGAAAATCCTGAAAAACTTCATCTCGCCCTACGACGCCACCGTCATTTCCCGCCTGCGTGCCGCCGGGGCCATCCCGCTGGGCCGGACGAACATGGATGAATTCGCCATGGGTTCGTCCACGGAGAACTCCGCCCACCAGATCACCCGGAACCCCCGCGCCCTCGACCGCACCCCGGGCGGCTCCAGCGGCGGCTCGGCTGCCGTCGTCGCGGCAGACACCGCCATCGCCTCGCTCGGCAGCGACACCGGCGGCTCCATCCGCCAGCCCGCCGCCCTCTGCGGCATCGTCGGGCTCAAGCCCAGCTACCGCCGCGTCTCCCGCTTCGGCCTCGTCGCCTACGCCTCCTCCCTCGAGGGCATCGGCCCCATGACAAAGACGGTCGAGGATTCCGCCCTCCTCCTCCAGTACATGGCCGGAGCCGACCCGAAGGACAGCACCTGCCTCGACGCCCCGGTGCCCGACTACCTGTCCACTCTGAAGTCCGGCGTGAAGGGCCTCAAGATCGGCCTCCCGAAGGAATATTTCATCGACGGCATCTCCCCCGGCGTGCGCACCGCCGTGGAGGCCGCCATCCGCAAGCTCGAAGCCCGGGGCGCCGAAATTGTCCATATCTCCCTGCCCCACACCGACCTCGCCATCGCCACCTACTACATCGTCGCCACCGCAGAGGCCTCGTCAAACCTCGCCCGCTTCGACGGCATCCGCTACGGCCACCGCGCGGCGAACCCGGCCGACCTGCTCGACCACTACAGCCGCACCCGCGACGAAGGTTTCGGCGCCGAGGTCAAGCGCCGCATCATCCTCGGCACCTACGTCCTCAGCTCCGGCTACTACGATGCCTTCTACCTCAAGGCCCAGAAAGTCCGCACCCTCATCCGGCGCGACTTCCTCCAGGCCTTTGAAAAAGTAGATCTCATCGCCAGCCCCGTCACACCCGACGTCGCCTTCAAGCTCGGTGAAAAAACCGCCGACCCGCTCCAGATGTACCTCGCCGACATTTTCACCATCGCGGCCAACCTCGCCGGCATCTGCGGCATCAGCGTCCCCGCAGGCACGGCCAATGGACTCCCCGTCGGCCTCCAGCTCCTCGGCCCCGCCCTGGGCGAGGCCCCCCTCCTCCGGGCCGCGTGGACGGCGGAGCAGGCTTGATTTTTTTCCCTCCCGCCCGCTTCCAATTCCCAGCCGCAGGCGTAACAGCACTCGCATGAAAACCCTCCTCCTCTGCTCCGCCGCCGGGCTCGTTCTCGTCTTCACCGTCGCCGCCTGCGCCACCAGCCGCGGCGGCTATTCCTCCGCCCCCTACACTGTCAGCCGCCAGGCAGACAAGATCGAGATCCGCGACTACCCCGCCCTCACCCTTGCCTCCACTTCCGGAGAGCCCGGGAAAAAGGAGGACGACGGCTCCTTCATGCGCCTGTTCGGCTACATCTCCGGCGGGAACGAAAAAAAGGAAAAGATCGCCATGACCACCCCCGTCTTCATGGACACCGAGGGCGGCGCGCAAAAAATGAGCTTCGTCCTGCCCGAGGGCGTCACCGCCGCCACCGCCCCCGCGCCAGCCGCCGGGACGGTGAAAATCCAGGTCCAGCCCGCCCGGCGCTGCGCCGTGCTCCGCTACTCCGGCCTGGCCGATCCCGAGGCCGACCGCAAGGCCCTGGAAAAACTCCAAGCCTGGCTGGCCGCAGAAAAACTCACCCCCACCGGCCCCGCCACCTACGCCCGGTTTGATCCCCCCTGGACCCCGGGCCCGCTCCGGCGCAACGAGGTCATGCTCCCGCTCCCGGCGAAATGATCCGCCCCCACGCTCTGCGGGATCAAAAACTTTGCAGACTTTTAAAAAACCACTTGAAGCCCTTCCCGTCCTCCCCATAGTCTGCGGACGCGAGAAAGTAAATGCGGGTGTAGCTCAGGGGTAGAGCGCAACCTTGCCAAGGTTGATGTCGGGCGTTCGAATCGCCTCACCCGCTCCATTTTTTCTCGTCCTCGACTTCCCAAAGTCACCAATCAGCCCGGCCTCCGCGCCGGGCTTTTTCGTGCCCATTTTTCCCGACCGGAGGCCGGACCGGAGAACGCCTACCCGATCCCCCAGCAAAATGGGTCCCGCTCGTCCAGGATCAGCGTCGCCTCCGCATTCACCCAGGCGCGTCCTTTGATCGTCGGGATGATCGTTTCCCCCTCCCGCCGGTACGTCCCGGCCAGAGTGCTGCCGATCACCGACTCCTGCACCCACCAGTCGCCCTCGGCCAGCTTCCCGTCCGCCGCCAGGCAGGCCAGCTTCGCACTGGTCCCCGTGCCGCAGGGTGAGCGGTCGTAGGCATTGCCCGGGCAGAGCACGAAGTTTTTCGAGTGCGCCCCCTCCGCCGTCGGCGGGCCGAAAAACTCCACGTGGTCCAGCTCCGGAAACCCATTCTGGTTCAGCGCCTGCCGCGCCCGCCACGCCAGCACCGTCAGCGTGTCCACATTCTTCAGGGAGATCTCCACCCCCGCATTGTCACAGAGGAAAAACCAGTTCCCTCCCCACGCGATGTCCCCCGTCAGTTCCCCCACCTTCACCCCCTTGCGCGTGCGGAAGCTTGGCACATTCTCCAGGCTCACCTCCCCGTCCTCGTGCAGCGTCGCCGTCACCACCCCCACACAGGTCTCGATCTTGTGCGTCCCCGGCGTGATCCGCCCCAGGAGCGCCAGCGTCGTCATCACGCCGATCGTCCCATGCCCGCACATGCCCAGCACCCCCACATTGTTAAAAAAGATCACCCCGCACACACACTCCGGCTCCGCCGCCTCCAGCAGCAGCGCCCCCACCAGCACATCGTTCCCCCGCGGCTCCTTCACCACCGCCGCACGGAACGCCCCGTGTTGATCATGAAACACCTTCACCCGGTCCTTCACCGTTCCTCCGCCCAGGTCAGGGCAGCCGGACACCACCACCCGGGTCGGCTCGCCGCCGGTGTGGGAATCAATAATCGAGACACGCGTAATCATCCTGTTTTCAGTTCCTCAGTTTCGGTTTAAAAAAGACCGCGCCCCTTTGCCATCCCCGGCCCAGTTTTGCAAGGCCCCGCCTCCGCAATCGACCAACCGCAATCGGCAATTGCCTGCCAGCCTTCCCTCCTTCATCATCCCAGACACCTCCGACCTCCCTGACCTCTTTGCCCCCTCCGCCCTCACCGACTTTCCGCCTCCGACTTTCCGCCTCCGACTTCTGAACCCTGATCTCTGAACTCTGAACTCTGAACTCTGAACTCCCCAAGCCCGACTCCCATGACCAAACGCTACGCCCTCGGCCTCGACTACGGCACCAACTCCTGCCGCTCCCTCCTCCTCGACCTCACGACCGGCGCGGAACTCGGATCCGTCGTTTTTAACTACCCCTCCGGCGAGGCCGGCATTCTCCTCTGCGAGAAAGACCCCCACGTCGCCCGGCAAAACCCGCATGACTACCTCGACGGCCTCGTCGCCATCGTCCGCGGCGCCCTCGACCAAGCCCGCGCCGCAGACCCTGCCTTCGATCCCGCCCACGTCGCCGGCCTCGGCATCGACACCACCGGCAGCACCCCCATCCCGGTCGATGCCGCCGGCACTCCCCTCGCCTTCCAGGAGAAATTCAAAAACACCCTGGCCGCCCAGGTCTGGCTCTGGAAAGACCACACCGCCCATGCCGAGGCTGCCGAGATCACCGCCCTCGCCGCAGAGATCCGCCCGCAATACCTCGCCAAGTGCGGCGGCACCTACTCGTCCGAGTGGTTCTGGAGCAAAATCCTCCGCCTCAAACGCAGCGCCCCCGACGTCTTCGCCGCGGCCCACAGCTTTGTCGAGCACTGCGACTGGCTGCCCGCCGTCCTCACCGGAAACACGAAGCCCGAAACCCTCGCCCGCGGCATCTGCTCCGCCGGGCACAAGGCCATGTTCAATGCCGGGTGGGGCGGCCTGCCGGACAAGGAATTCCTCTCCCGGCTCGACCCGGACCTCGCCAGCCTGCGCGACCGCCTTTACACCACCGCCCAGACCTCGGACAAATCCGCCGGAGGCCTCACCGCCGAGTGGGCACAGAAACTCGGCCTGCCCGCCGGCCTGCCCGTCGCCGTCGGAGCCTTCGACGTCCACATGGGCGCCGTCGCCGCCGGCATCAAGGAAGGTACCCTCGTGAAAGTTCTCGGCACCTCCACCTGCGACGTCATGACCGCGCCCAACACCACCCGCCTCCCGGACATCCCCGGCCTCTGCGGCATCGTCGACGGCTCCATCCTCCCGGGTTTCTACGGACTCGAGGCCGGCCAGAGCGCCGTGGGCGACATCTTCCTCTGGTTCGTCAACAACCTCGTCCCGGACACCTACGGCCGCACCCAGGGCGAGAAATTCGCCGGCCTGGAGGCCGAAATGGCCACGCTGCGGCCCGGCCAGAGCGGCCTCCTCGCCCTCGACTGGAACAACGGCAACCGCACCATCCTCGTCGACGTCCGCCTCACCGGACTCCTCCTCGGACAGACCCTCCACACCACCGCCGGGGAGATCTACCGAGCCCTCATCGAGGCCACCGCCTTCGGCGCCCTCACCATCATCAACCGGCTCGAAGAATACGGCGTCCACGTCCGCGAAGTCGTCAACACCGGCGGCCTCGCCGTCAAAAACACCGCCCTCATGCAGATCTACGCCGACGTCCTCGGCCGCCCCATGAAGGTCGCCAAGTCCGACCAGACCTGCGCCATGGGAGCCGCCATGTTCGGTGCCGTCGCCGGCGGCGCCTTCCCCAGTCTGCCCGCCGCCCAGGAAAAACTCTGCGCCACACGCGACACCGTCTACCACCCGGACCCCGCCGCCCACGCCGCCTACCAGCAGGTCTACTCCCTCTACCTCGACATCCACGACGCCTTCGGCACCAGGAAATGGTCCGGCAAACTCGCCCACGTCATGAAGCGCCTCCTCGACCTGCGCTCGGCCGCAGTCGCCAAGTGATGATGTCAAACTTTAGCAAACCTTGACACACCGTCCTCCCAGGGATACGCTCCAGTCATGAATGTTTCCCTGACCAGAGAACTCGAAACCTTCGTTCACGACAAAGTGGCCTCCGGCTTGTTTCAAAACGCCAGCGAGGTCGTGCGTGCGTCGCTGCGGACCATGAAAGAAGCGGACGCAGAGCGCGAACAGCTCAACTGGATCCGTCGCGAGGTGGATCGCGGCTGGAAGGAAGCCGGGTCTGGTGAGTTCGTCCCGGAGACCGCCGTCAAAGCTGGGATGGCAGCCTTCAAAAAGCGTGCAGCAGCTCGAAAACCCGCCAGTGGCCAATGAGCAGCTGGGCTTTCACTCCATCGGCCAGGGCCGATTTGGAAGAAATCTGGAGCCACATCGCCGGGGACAACCCCGAGGCCGCTGATCAAATCGAGGCGGACATCTACGCCGCGTGCGATCTGCTCGCTGCCCACCCCGAGGCTGGTTCCCTCCGCCCCCGCTGGACTGACAAGCCGGTCAGGTTTTGGCCAGTCCGGAAAAACTACCTGCTCGTCTACCGCCCGGAAGGCCGCCCACTGGTCATCCTCCGCATTTTCCACGCCGCCAGAGACGTGCCGTCGCTCCTCTGAGACGGCCCACTGACGGGCTCTTATCTGCTAGTCGGCAACGAACAACCGCTATCCCTCCGTTCCCTCCTCCTCCTCAGAAACCACATCACCCAGAACGGCACGTTCACGAGGAAAATCGCCGAGGCCCACTCATTCAGTCCGAAGGTCAGGTGCATGATCAGGTCGATCGACCGGTGCATCCCGATCAGCGACAGCCCGACCAGCAGCGCCCAGCCCCGGTTCGCGAGGCAGAGGAAACAGAACCACTCCAGCACCAGGCCAGCGCCCAGCAGGATCTGCGTCCCCAACGGGTTTTCCAGCATCACAGCAGCCTTCGGCACCGGCACACCGGGGGCCACTCCCTTCGGGTCCTCCGGGTTGGAGTACCACGTCTGCCGGTGCGTCTTGATCACCTGCACCGCCACATTCGGCAACTGTCTCAGCCAGCGTCCGTCGGACTTCCGCATCTTCGACACCACGGACGTCATGTAGACCCCGCAGATCATGATCATCGTGGCGTAAAGCAGGTAGCTCTCCCGCCTTTTCCCGCCGCGCGGGACGAATGGACGCCCCGCCACCATGCGATAGACCGGAAAAAACAGCGCCACCAGCGTCTGCCCGACCAGCATCAGACTCACGATCTGGTTCCCGTGGCTCGTGTAGCCCTGGGAGTTGAAAAAACTGAACACCGCCGCGTGAATGAGCGCCACCAGCGGCAGCACCACCGGCAGCCCAAGGCCGAACACATACGGCAGCATCAGCCCCGCCACGCCGATCTTCACCCACAGCAGCGCATTTCCCCTGGCCAGAAACGTCAGGTCCATCAGCCGCGCCAGCCCCGTCGGCTTGTCCTGGCTGCCCAGGTTGCTGAAGTCCTCCCCCGCCATCATCCACACCACCAGAATGGCAAAGAACAGCCTCAACCAGAAGGCCTCCCGGCCATCCATCGGCAGCGGACCAAACACCGGTTTGAACTGCTCCTTGATTTCCTCACGCCACGTCTTCATTTCGCTGCTCCCTTTTTGTTTGTGTCCTCACCTATCACCGTGGGCACCTCCTCCAGAGGTCCCGCCAGCGCCACGCCCGCAGGTGCGGATTTTCCCTTTTCCGGCGGCTTCCGGCCGATCACCACCTCCACCACCTTCACCGTCTCCGGCAGCGGCCTCCCGCGGCGCTCCGCCATCGGACGCACCTTTTCCATCAGCGCCGCCACCGCCTTCTGCTGCAGCGCCCTCCCGGGGTAGTCATCATGCGCCTTTTCCACCACGCAGAAATCCTTCAGGTACTTCCGGTACATCTTGTTCAGCTTCGAAGCCGAGAGCCCCAGGTGGTGCTGCAGCGGCAGCGGCTTGTCCTGCGCATCCGTCAGGTAAAGGTAGTCCTCCCACGGCTGCGGGTTCGAGTACATCGGAAAGCTCGACAGCGGGTACCACCCCTCCCAGGCCACCTGCGTCACCACCATGAAAACCACGAGGGCTCCCAGCGTGATCCCAAGTCCCCTCAGCCAGTCTCCCGGCAGCGCCTCGACCGCGCCGCCGCCTCCATTCCCGTTTCCGGTGTCTCCATTCATCCCTTCTTCCCTTAGACCGCACGCAGCCCATTGCCAGGAAAAACCACCCCTCAGAAAAATGTAGATTTTTTCTAAACTTTCCCCTCCCCCGCCGTGGACCTTGCGGGGACATTCCCTCACGACCCAAGTATGGATCATCCCTACTAATAAAACCGTCATTTTTCCAAACTCGAACCAACATGCCAACTCCTCTAATCGCCACGCCCCTGACCGGGGCAGAGACGGACACCGCCGCAGACCGTGCGGAATCCGTTCCCTCTCAGGGGTGCCCCCTCCTCGCCGCACTCGCCAGGTTCGAGCGGCCCCTCATCCGCTACGCCATGAGCCAGGGCGCCACCCTCGAACTCGCCCGCGACACCGTCCAGGACACCTTCATCAAACTCGCCCGCGAAAAACCCTCCGGCGACACCGAATCCCTCGCCCCCTGGCTTTTCACCGTCTGCAAACGCCGCCTCATCGACCAGCAACGCAAAAACTCACGCCTCATCGCCATGGACACCGCCACCCTCCCCGACCTCGCCAGCACCGCCGCCGACCCCACCCAGGCCCTCCAGGAAAAGGAGCGCGGCCAGCAGATCAAAAAACTCGTCGCCGCCCTGCCTGAACGCCAGCGCAACCTCATCCGCCTCAAGTTCGAAGCCGGCCTCTCCTACCGGGAGATCGCCGCCGCCACCGGCCTCAGCCTCTCGAACATCGGCTTCATCATTCACACCGCCGTTCAATCACTGCGCTCCTCCTGCCTGGAGGCCGGCGTCTAAACCACCCCTTTTCCACGTTCCAAGAATTCTCCCACTCCCATTTGCCATGAAAGACTCACTCACCACCGCCGCCCTCGATGAACTCGACACCCTCGATCCCGCCGCCCGCGCCGAGATCGAGGCCCTCCTCGCCTCCGACCCCGGCGCCGCAGCCCTCGCTGCTGAAACCCGCGAGTTTTGCGACACCCTCTCCTCCACCCTCGCCCCGCCCGACGTCGCCCTCACCGACGAGCAGCGCGCCGCCCTCGTAGCCGAGCTGACCGCCGCCTCCCGGGAAAAAAAGATCGTTCGCGGGTTCAATTTCCGCCACATCGCCCTCCTCGGTGCCGCCGCCTCCGTGGCCGCCCTCGCCGTCGTCCAGCTCCGCCGTCAGCAGAATGAGCTGTCTCCCAAGGGCACCCTCGCGGCATCCACTCCCGCCCCCGCCGCGCCCCTCCCCCCCTCCCAGCCCAGCAGACTCGCCCTTTCCCAGCCCCACTTCAGCACCGAACCCCAGCCGGTCAGCGGCCCCGTCGATGCCTTGGCTGCGAATGGCCTGCAATCCCTCTCGAAGGCCAAGCTTGACGAAACCACCACGTTAAACATCCTCTCAGACGAGGCCGCGCCAGTCACCAGACCACTCTCCGCGAACAAGCCCGCCACCGGCGTCACCCTCGCCGCCTCCACACCTCCCATCCGCACAGAATCGCTCGAATCACTTTCCACTCCCGTCCCCGGCCAGGCCGGAGCAGACGCCTTCGACAAGAGCCGGGGGCTCGGCCTCGTCGGCACTGGCGGCACTGGCGGCGGCGGAGGGGGCTACGCAGGCGGCGGTCTCGCCGTCAACCGCGCCAAAGCCATCCCCGCTGAGCGTGGAGGCCTCCAACTCGCGCAAAAGGAATATCGTTACCTGGAAACGAAAACCGCCGCCCCGGCAGCCTCGGCAGCCCCGGCCTCCGCAACTTCTTCCGACTTCAAAGTCGCCGAAACCACGCGCGGCTACGCCTTCGGCCTGGATATAACCAAGGATGCCCTCGAAGACGACCGCGAACCAGCCAGCGGGCTTCGCAGCCGCACTTCTGGTGAAAACGAAGCCTACACCGCCCCGCCGGAGAACGCCTTCGTCGACGTGCGCACCGCGCCGCTCTCCACCTTCAGCATCGATGTGGACACCGCCTCCTACGCCAATGTGCGCCGCTTCCTCAACCAGGGCCAGCGCCCGCCCAAGGCCGCCGTGCGCCTGGAGGAACTCGTGAACTATTTCTCCTACGACTACGCCCCGCCCGCCGCAGAGGACAAAAAACCCTTCGCCGCGCACGTCGAGATCGCCGACGCCCCGTGGGCGCCCACCCACCGCCTCGTACGCTTCGGGCTCAAGGGCCGCGACCTCGCCCCAGGCCAGCGCCCCGCCGGAAACCTCGTTTTCCTCATCGACGTCTCCGGCTCCATGAACGAGCCCGACAAGCTCCCCCTCGTGCAAAAGAGCCTCCGCCTCCTCGTCGAGCGGCTCAATGCCGACGACCACGTCTCCCTCGTCACCTACGCCGGCCAGTCCGGACTCGCCCTTGACTCCACCAGCGGGGACAAAAAGTCCGCCATCCTCCACGCCATCGACGCCCTCGGCGCAGGCGGCTCCACCAATGGCGCCGGCGGCATCACCGCCGCCTACCAGCAGGCCGTGGACCACTTCATCAAGGGCGGCGTGAACCGCGTCATCCTCGCCACCGATGGCGACTTCAATGTCGGCCTCTCCTCCGACGACGAGATGAAAAACCTCATCACCGAAAAGGCCAAGACCGGAGTCTTCCTCAGCGTCCTCGGTTTCGGCACGGGAAATCTGAAGGACTCCAAGATGGAAACCCTCGCCGATGCCGGCAATGGCAACTACGCCTACATCGACAGCCTCAGCGAAGCCCGCAAGGTCCTCGCCGGACAGATGAACTCCACCCTCGTCACCATCGCCCGCGACATGAAGGTCCAGATCGAGTTCAACCCCGCCCGCGTCCAGAGCTACCGCCTGCTCGGTTACGAGAACCGCCTCCTGGCAAAGGAGGACTTTAACAACGACAAAAAGGACGCCGGAGAGATCGGTGCCGGGCACACCATCACTGCCCTCTACGAGGTCATCCCCGCCGGAGCCAACGGCCCAGATGACCGCCCCACCACTGATCCGCTGAAATACCAGCCCGCCGCTCCCGTCGCCGCAGCCGCTCCCGTCGCCGCAGCCGCCCCCGTCGCGCCGGACGCCCCCGTCGCCACGGAGCTGCTCACCCTCAAGCTCCGCGCCAAACCCCTCGACTCCGATGTGAGCGAACTCACCGAGATCCCCGTCAAGGACGAGGGCAAAACCATCGACACCGCCTCCGCAGATTTCCGCTGGGCCGCCAGCGTCGCCGGGTTCGGGCTCCTGCTCAAAGACAGCCAGCACAAGGGCTCCCTCACTTGGGAAAAAGTCCGCGCCCTCGCCCTCCCCGCCAAGGGCCCGGACCCGGAAGGCTACCGCGGAGAATTCCTCCAGCTCATCGATAAAGCCCGCGGCTTGTAGTATTTCAAACCCGGCCAATTCCAGTTGAGCGGGATGCCCCACGGGCGGAGAGTCCCCTTCCACCCCGCCATGAAATCCCGCCCATTCCTCACCACCCTCCTCCTCGCCCTGTCCATCCTGGCCGCACTGCCCGCCCGTGCGGAAACGCTCTCGCTCTTCGCCGGAGGCGGCACGAAGACGGAGGGCGCGGCCACCGGGGTGCAGCTGAAGGAACCATTCGGGCTGGAGTTTGCCCCGGACGGCAGTGCCGTCATCGTGGAGATGGAGGGCGGCCAGCGCGTCTGGCGGGTGGGCACGGACGGCCAGGCGCGCGTCATTGCCGGGACGGGGGCGAAGGGCTTCGCCGGAGATGGCGGACCGGCGCTTCAGGCGCAGTTCAATGGCATCCACAACCTCGCCATCCTGCCCACTGGAGACATCCTCCTGGCCGACACATGGAACCAGCGGGTCCGGAAGATCGATGCGAAGACCGGCGTCATCACCACCGTCCTGGGCACGGGAAAAAAGGGATTTGGCGGCGATGGCGGTCCGGCGGAAAAGGCGGACTTCGGCATGATCATCCAGATCGCCCTCGATGCGAAGGCGGAGAATCTCTACCTGGCCGACATCGAGAACCACCGCATCCGCCGGTGGAACCTGGCGAAGAACCGCGTCGAGACCGTGGCCGGTGACGGAAAAAAAGGCGTGCCTAAATCCGGCGGAAAGGCCACCAGCGAGCCCCTCGTCGATCCCCGCGCCGTCGTGCCCGATTCCCTCGGCGGCTTCTACATTCTGGAGCGTTCAGGAAACGCCCTGCGCTACGTCGACAAGGCCGGTCGCATCACCACCGTCGCCGGCACCGGCAAGGCAGGCAACACCGGCGACGACGGCCCCGCCCTTTCCGCCACCCTCAATGGCCCAAAGCACCTCTGCATGGACCTCGACGGCACCGTCATCATTGCCGATGCCGAGAACCACGTCATCCGTCGCTACTCGCCCAAAGACGGCCGCATCACCCGCCTCGCCGGCACCGGGCAAAAAGGAGCCGGCCCCGCAGGAAAAGATCCCCTCTCCACCGCCCTCGCCCGCCCCCACGGCGTCACAGTGGCAAAAGACGGCACCCTCTACATCACCGACACCTACAACGCCCGCGTCCTCACCCTGCCCCCCAAAAAATAGGCCACGCCGGGCTTCAGCCCGCAAAGCGCGGCTTGGGCAAGAAGGCCGCGAATCGGCAGTCGATGCCGTTGCGCGCTAAAGCGCAGAACTACTTTCGCAGACGTACGCGGCGACCGCAGCAAAGTAGTGCCGGGCTTCAGCCCGCACAGACGCGCCTTGGGCAAGAAGGCAACGAGTCGGCCGTCGATGCCGTTGCGCGCTAAAGCGCAGAACTACTTTTGCAGACGTACGCGGCGGCCGCAGCAAAGTAGTGCCGGGCTTCAGCCCGCACAGACGCAGCTTGGGCAAGAAGGCAACGAGTCGGCCGTCGATGCCGTTACGCGCTAAAGCGCAGAACTACTTTCGCAGGCGTACGTCGTTGCCCATGCCGACGACGAAGCCCTGGCGCAGGCCAGCCTCTTGGGGATTCTCGGCGATGTAGCGACGGAAATGCTGGAGCTGAGCTTCGCTGCGGACAATGTGGTCGAAGGGCTCTCGCTGCCAGAGGGAGCCCGTACGATGGAGTGCTTGATTGATGTCGTGGGCGCTGCCGCCCTTCCAATGGCGGATAATTTCTCCGAGGATGGTGTGCCGGGCGGGCTCAACGAGGGCGTGAAGGTGGTTCGGCATGATGCACCAGGCGTCAAGTTGATAGGCGGTGCTGTGACCGGCAAGGAGTCGAGCAATCAGGAGATCGGCACAGGCGGGGCGAGCGAGGACGCATTCGCCGTGACCGGCGTCGAGCAACTGATGGAACCGCTGGGTGAACTCGCGGTGATACTCGTGGCGTTCGTCGTCAGTGAGGCTCGGGAGCTCCTCGGTGGTGCGGATGCCGTGTGACTGGAGCCAGGCATCACGCTTGCGTCGCCACTCGGCGACGAGAGCGGTGGGGATCGAATCTGCGAGTCGTGTGGTGACGAAGTAAGTCGTGCCCCACTGCTGCCAATGCGGCAGGTTCTGGCGATGGACGTGCGTCTCGGCGAACGGGTTGTATGGCACGAATGGCATGGAAAGGAGTGCGGCGCTTCAGCACGCACAAACTTGGAATGGCCGGGTGAAGTTGTCGAGCAAGAGCCGCAGCAAAGTAGTGCCGGGCTTCAGCCCGCACAGCTCCGGCAACAGCGAGGAGGCCGCGAATCGCCACTCGATGCCGTTGCGCGCTAAAGCGCATAACTACTTTCTCAAGCACGCCTCGCGGCGACCGCTGCAAAGTAGTGCCAAGCTTCAGCCCGCACAGCTCCCCATGGGGCGAAAAGCCACCAAATCACCACTCGATGCCGTTACGCGCTAAAGCGCATAACTACTTTCTTACCCGCCGACGAGCGCCCGCGCCTCCTCATCGACGCCCTCATCGACGCCCTCACCGGCACCCGCCCCCTCCTCGTCCTCGACAACCTCGAAACCCACACCGAAGCCGACCAGCGCAGCCTCTTCGCCTTCCTCGGCCACCTTCCGCGCACCTGCAAAGCCCTCCTCACCAGCCGCCCCTCGTCATCGCCACCGGCAGACGGCTCAAATTCCAGCAGCTCGGTCAAACCGCCGCCCTCCAGAGCCTCGCCGACATCGCCCGCGACAACCCCGCCCTCGCCGCCGCCCCTGAATTCGACCGCCTCCGCCTCATCACCGAGACCGGCGGCAATACCCTCCTCCTCACCTGGACCGCCTAGCAGGTCGGCAGCGGTTCCTTTACCACCATCGCCGACGCCCTCGCCCACCTGCGCAGTTGCCCGCAGGGCAATGATCCCCTCCAGTTCATCTTCGGCGACCTCGTCGCCCGCTTCACCCCCGAGGAAGAGCGCATCGTCGCCACCCTCAGCTACCCCCACCGAACCCATCCCCGTCACCGCCATCGCCGAGATCAGCGGCGTCGATGAACCCACCACCCGCCGCGCCCTCAAGCTCCTCACCAACCGTTCCATGGGTTTGCAAGGAAGGCTGGTTGCCGGCACTCTCGTCAGTTGGACAGGGCTAAGGGTTGAGAAAGCCCGTTCCCCCACATCGCACACAGTCTGGGTTTGAATAGCAGGTGCAGGGTGTGTAGCGCGGCGGTTTTGATGGCTTCCCTGCGTTGGGATAGGCTTCGCGGAAGGTCTGTAACTCACTGGGCAGTCGAACTTCCTCCAAATTTGCTGCATGGAACGAAAGACCGTAGGCAACGGCGAAGCGCCCAAATTGATCAACATCACCAGGCAGTGCAAAACCCTCACTGGGTTGGGGCAACCAGTATAAGGCGGAGATTCCGATCTTGAGTTCTTGCAGCCGATCCCAAAGCTCGTCGATGTAGAGTTGATTCCTGGCACCACCACCGAAAACATAGCAGTGCGTCGTTCTGGACCACGGATCGCCTCCGTCCCCCAAAATTTTTCTCGGCTGGTAGCTGAATGCCTTGTTCATCAGACTGGTGATCGCTTTGCCAATCCCAGATTGCACCTGAGATGAAGTCAGCGTGCCGCTTGTCCTTTCATGGGAGCCTGCATCTTCATGGAGTGAAGGAAGACGCGAACACCCCAACGGCACAACTTGGCAAGACCAGTAGTTCAAGCAACGCGGAGGGCCTGTCCTTCCGCTCATGTAGTAAAAGGCATTAAGATCAACCGTGCCCGCACCAACATCCATGGTGATGTATTTGCCATCAGGCGAACTTCGTGAACGCAAAACAGTTTGAACGCCAGCAGCCACTTCAGGATAAATTCCGCACAGCTGGTCCAAGCGGCTATCCTCTGGCGAACTATTTGCCTTGTCATAAGCGGCCCGCAGTGTTTTCAGGGGCATCCGCTCGGATGACACCCCGCGTTGTTCGACCAGGAAGTAGGCAGCCTTGAGAGCACCTTTCATGAGTTTCTCCAATTTGCTGTCCCGTCTCTCCATCATACCAGTGGGCACAGCGAGCTGAATGACCACTATGTCTTGGCCGATAACAAAATCATCCCATTCAGAGTCATTGGCGATGAACTCAAGAATGCCTGAGATCACAGAAGCGAAGAATGCGGTCAGCAGGAGGTCTGCAGCAGGCGTGGTCTTGAGAGCCGTGCTGTATAGTGCTCTGTAGTCCTGCCTCTCGGTGGCTGAGTCAGCCGCCAGCAGCTTGAGATACGGCACTCGTTCACCAAAGGCTTCACCTACAGGGCTGCCAATCTTCTCTCCATCACACGACACGAATGATGGGAACAGCCCTTCGCCCTCGTCGCCGAAGGAGACGGCCTTCCCTAGCTTCGTGAGTTGATCTCTCAACACTACCTTTGAGTAGCTGGTCCCAAAGTCGAAGCCTGCGACAAAGAAATGGTTCATAAATCAATGACTTGGTTGGATGCGAATCAGCCCGCAGGCTACCCGCTTGAATTGCGGCGTCACAACTAGATCGCCGTTCAAAATCGAGAGTTCCTCCTCCAGCCGCTTCTGCAAAGCCTCGACCTGACTTTCCATCAAACGGATACCTCGCGCACGGTCGCCTCTTTGCGCCATGATCTCAAGTCGTCGCCCAGCTCCTTCGATTCGACTCTGAAAGTGGTTCGTAATCTGAGCGCGCTTTGAGTTCACCCTCAGTTCAAGATCCTCACCGAATGCTTCCTGTCTGGCACGGCAGTCTTCGTTTGCGGTTGCGACCAAGCATTTAAATTCGACCGAGTAATCTGGGTGACCACGAGTTGTGCCCCAAGAACGACCCGCTTCCAAAAGGTCATTAACAAGCGCTTCCGAATCCTCCGCGCTTAGCACAATGCCTGAGTCAAGGTGCGACGCTCTAAATACCAACTCTTTCCTGCTCATCGCAGGATGGGACAGGGACAAGCGCATGATGAGGAACAAGTAGCTACCGGCCTCCCATCGCTTGCTGGACAGGATCGAAGCCGAGGCCGGATGCCATGATTTCGAACCCTCCCGTCGTGTGTTCGTCATCCATTGGACGAACGGATGGAGGTGATTGGCTAGGATCAGGTTGCGATGTTTCTTTTTGCTCTGCTCAAACTGCTGTGGGCTGAACGTCAATGCTGTCAGCCGTTGCCTCGTGTTGAAACCTTTCGGCCAGTGCAGATCGTTCCGGCGAAGGAATGACTCAAAATCTGACATCGCCTCGAAACTGAAATGCAATGTCAGACACTGATCGTGTGGTGAGTCCCAACTGAGCTGGCAATGCTGATTGCCTCCATAAGTCTCAGCGAAGAATTCATCAGTGAAGCGGCGCAGCTCATTGGCTTTGATGTAGCGGCCAAGCGTTTCCCCCTTGGATACAGAGTCTTGAAGAATTGAACGCAGGCCAATGAGGCTGTCGGACTCATCACAAACCTCTCGGGTGATCACTCTCTCCTTTTCAATGGCAGCCGCAGTTTGCACGATCTTCTGCTCGATCTGCTCAGAGCTTAACTCATCCACCAAAAGCTCTCGGGTGAGGCTGCTGATGTGTTGGCCCATGATTCCTTCGAGATCACCAACAGTTTGAGTGAAGACGCCAATTTTATGATGAAGATGCACGCAAATACTGCCATCGATTGTTCCTTCCACGTTGAAATTGATGATCACGATTGTCTGTGCGGCTTGGCCGATGCGGTCAATGCGGCCAATTCTCTGCTCTACCCGCATCGGATTCCAAGGCAGGTCATAGTTGACCATGATGCGGCAGAACTGAAGATCGACACCCTCTGCCGCCACCTCAGAGCACAGGAGCACCCTGCTTTCTGGTGCTTCAAATGATCGCAAAAGGGCATCCCGTTCTTCCGGTGTCTTTACGTCCCCCGTGACCAGAATGCATTTCATTCCGTCCTGCTCCAGCCTTCGTTGGAGGTAACGAAGCGTATCCTTAAAGAAGGCGAAGATGATAACCTTGTCTGTTGGAGTGCGCCTCAGTAGCTCGTCCCTGAGCCTGGCGTATTTGGTGTCGCATGAATCGAAATCATGATTTCGCACCCAGGACAGGTCATCAGCGATGGCTTGAGGTTCTTCGCAAACGAAGTCCTCCGATTCATCCTCAGCCTCAAAAGGGTCATCGAGTGCTGCCAAATCGTCGAGATCACCCCATCGTGAACGACCATCGCGAAGCTTTGCAGCCATGACCGGAAGGCAACTCGCCATGGTCAAAGCTGGAGAGATCAGGTGAAACACCGAAAGGACATCGCCTCGTTCAGCGACCCTCCGCCTGATGAGCTTGAGCACCCCGTTATAGAACGCTGACTCCTCCGGTGTTGGTTTCACATTCAAGGTGACGGCATCGCGCGTCACCTTGTTCTGGAAGACTTCGACTTTCCGAGTCCGGTTGAGGAAGGCTCCAAGCTCGTTGAGTCGTTGGGCCTTGCTGAGCATGGAAACCCTTTCCGATGGCGAAATCTCTCCGGCGCAGATTGTGTGATTATTGAGATGCAGGGCAAGGTGGTCCTTCGCCGCCGATGGCGGGATCAGATGCAAATGCTCCGCGCACCGTTGGAAATCGGGTGCTGTGCGGCCAAGCTCATTTGCCAAAAGGACAGCAGGACGATTGCGTTCTCTCAGCGCGTTGAATGTGGCCTCATCACGGAACATGTCTGGATCGACCAGCTTGAGCAGGGCATACAAGTCTCTCGTCTGATTGTTGAGCGGTGTGGCGGAAAGGGCGAGAACGCCTTGGGATGATGATGAAAACACTTCGCCCACCACATGCGTGGCCGTAGCGGTGTTCTTCATCAAGTGCGCCTCATCAAACACCACCAAATCAGCGAACGAGTGCTTGTGATTCCACTCCAGCAAACCACGAAAAAGATTAACTCTCGCACGCTTTTCAAGCTTCTCGTCTACTTCATCGTCTCCGAGTGGTCCTGAGTGCCCTGAAAGCCAGGGTTGCAAGTAGCGCTTCTCGTTGCGGCGAGGACGAAGGGCATGATAGGAGGTAACGATGGCAAACCCCTGACCAGCGCCCTTGCGCTCACAGTTTTTGAAGTGCTCCAGAAGGCCTTTTGCGTTTGCATACTGTGCATCAATTCCAAAGCGGTCTTGAAGCTCACGAATCCATTTGGGAATGAGTGTCGGAGGGCAAATGACCAGCAGACGACGAGCTTTGAATCTGGCTTGGCACTCTGTCCAAATTAGAGCGGCCTCAATGGTTTTCCCCAAGCCCACCTCATCAGCGATCAAAAGGCGGCCCAAGGGAGACTGCACAAATTTGAGGACTGGTAAGAACTGGTGGGGATAAAAATCAATCTCCGCAGTTCGCATGCAATAGACTACGTTGCTCAGGTCGCCACGCAGCTTCTCGAAGGTCATCAAGGAACGCATCGCGTCGAGGTCGCCATACCGACCGCTGCGAATAAGGCTCTCGAAACTCTGATCTTCACTTGCTGTGAAGATTTCGAGGGCCGCTAGCGGCTCGAAAGCAGTTTCATCAGCCCACTTGACCTCTACCATCGGGACAATCCCCTTGATCACATTACCTGTCAAAACGCCCACCGTGCCAGGCCGGTGCCGGTGACGCACTACCATCTGCGGAATGATTTGGTCGATGTTCATTAAGGTAGTGAGAGACGATTGTCATGCATCCAGTCTCAAGGCAAATTCTGCTGCCGCCGGGCCAGCTCCGGTGGCTCGGGAGCGGAGACGGGAGTTCCACGCATTTTCAGGATAGGCAGGAGGGGATTCACAACGTCTGGCACTTGAGCGCAGAATCTGCGGAATGCAACCGTCGTGGTTTGGCGAGAGAACTAGAGGTGCCCCGGCAGCACAGCCCCCAGCGGGACGGATGACGCTTTGGGCCGGAGAATTGAAGGTGCGCAGGACTGAAAATCGATCAAATACATGTAGATCAATCGTCTATTCACCGCCGATGAAATCCCATTCCTGGGTTTTGGCTTTTGAGGACGGACGGATTGAGTCTTGTCCGGGACGGATTGAGTTTAATCTGCGGCAGATGAGGTCTTGTCTGGGCCGGATGAGGTTTGATCTGGGACAGATCGAGTCTTGTCTGCCGTGGATTAAGTCTTGTCCGGGGCAGATTGAGTTTGATCTGCGGCAGATGAGGTCTTGTCCGGGCTGGATTGGGTTTGATCTGGGACAGATCAGGTCTTGTCTGCCCTGGACTGAGTCTTGTCCGGGGCAGATCGAGTTTGATCTGGGGCAGATGAAGGCTGATCTGCGGTGGATCGAGTCTGGTTTGCGCCGGATTGAGTCTTGTCTGCGTGCTGCCTTCCGGAGTCCGGGCAAAGGAATGTTTGGGCAAGGGAATGGGAAATTGCTGGATCGAAGGGTCGAGCTGGATCCGGGCTGGGGGAATTTCTTTGGGTGGCGGAGGATGTCGGCGGGGCACTCCCGTGCCCGGAACGCCGAGGGGCGCTGGCACGTAGCCGTTGGGGAGTTCGGCGAGCCGACTTCTCAAGCGAGCGAACAGGCGGGCGCGACAGGCCAAGTCCAGGCCGATCACTTGGATTGCGTCGCCGATGAAGCTGGTTTGGCTTGATATGACCGTCCTTTGCCAGTGCCTGGATGTGCTTTATGCAGCCCTTTAAGATTCAAAAACTCAGCAGGCACAGGCATCAACTTTTCTGGTCCAGGAGTGGTTGCAGCCGGTTTGACAGCGAGTTTCAGCGTGCCAGCTGTCTTCTCTCGGGTGAGCAGCTGATGAATGGAATTTGCGAGGATTTCGGCGAGGAGGCTGGGGACGGCGTTGCCAATTTGACGCTGAATTTCGACACGGGAGGACTGAATGCGGAAGTTGTCGGGAAAAGTTTGGAGCGCAGCCATCTCGCGCCATGAGAGGCGGCGATTCCGCCAGTGGAAGGGGCCGATGGCGGAGCCGGGCTGGGCCTGGATGGTCCAACTGGGTTTGGCTTTGGCGAGCTTGAGCATGAAGCTCCAGTAGCGGGTGCGCCAGCCGAAGAGAGGGAGACCGCCGCGGCGGTCGGTGTGCCAAAGGTAGTTTTCGCCCTCCGGAATGCTGGGCAGGAGGCCGGCCCAGCGTCCGGTCATGGCGAGGGATTCGCCGGCATCTGGCTGGAGGTGGCCGATGGCGTCCCAGGCAGTCGTGTGAGGCACCAGAACAGAGCCAAAGAGATCGGCGCTGGCGCTGGCTTCGGGCGATTGATGCGTAGGGCTGGGAAAGGTGAAGGGCGTGCCATCGCGGATTGCGACAAGAAAGAAACGGATGCGCAACTGCGGCACACCGTAGTCGGCGGCATTCAGGATGGCCCACGCAGGTCGGTAGTTGGTCTTTCGGAGGCGATTGATCTCATGAATCCGTCTGAGAAGAAACTCAAAGCCCTCTTCCTTCCCCGAATAACTAATTCCGTGGACATTTTCGAGAAGGAAGGCGCGCGGCTGGAGTTCGTCGACAAGCCGAAAATACTCACCAAGTGTTCCTGCCCGAGGATCGTCGAGTCGCTTTGTATCACCAGTGGCCCAGTACCCGGACTTGGAAAATGGCTGACAGGGAGGGCCACCAAAAAGCACATCAAGCTCACGACCAGCAAGTCGCTCCTTGATCACAGACGATGCAATGGATTCGATGGGGCCTTCGACCACGTGCGATGCTCCATTCATGCGGAGGGTCTCGCAAGAATGGCGATCAAAATCGTTGGCGAAAAGGACGTCGAACCCCGCAGCCTCAAATCCGAAGTCCATGCCGCCGCATCCTGAAAATAAGCTCACTGCATTCATAGCTCGGGATCGAAGACAACTTCAGTGCGCTTGCGGTTGATCGCCGCGACGATGTCCGTCAGCCCGCTGCTCAAAATGCGCTGATGGAGTTCATCCCAGGGCTTTGTCTCGCTGTGAATCGAAACGTGAACATTCACCTCAGCGCTGGCACCTGTGCCCCACGCGCGAAGCCCGATGCCGGGCGTGCGCTTGGGTTGCGTCTGCAGAATGCGAATGGCGCGGCGGGCGGAAATGGCACGAAAGCCGGGCAGCGGGCATTCAGCCGTGAATTGAGGCCAGTATTTCTCGACGGTGGAGTAGATGAATTTGTCCTCGGCATCACGGATGCGTGAACCGGCCTTGGTGTTGAGCAGCTTCCAGACAGCGGCTTCCTGGGCATTGAGATGCGTGAGCAAGTGCGTCTCGATCTTCGTCGTGAGCCGGTAGTCGATGGCGAAGACGTAGATGAGATTCGGCTCCTTCTCGATGGCATCGTGAGCCTTGTAAGCTGGGATGGGAATGCAGTCATCGGGCTCAAGTCCAACCAAAGAGGAGGCATTCTCGAATCGGGTTCCTGCATTCTTCACATTCACCGGCAATGCGATGTCACCTTGATGCAGCGTGAAATCCACCAACGTGTGGCCGCTAAAGCGAGCGTCGGAATAGGTCAGGTCGGGTTGCCCGGCGGTGATTTCATCAAGGCAGGCAAGGAAGTGGCGCTCTGTCACCGCAGCGGGGAACAACTTCGTGACCGGGTTCTCTGCAGAACCTGTGCGAGTGCGATCTTCGATGAGGGCCACAAAGCCTCCGGTCTTCAGCTCAGGGATCAGGGCGCGAGCCTTGGTCAACGTGTAGCAGCCAGAGTCATAGAGGATGCGGGCCGCATCTTCATCCGCCCCACCGCTGTTCAGCAAAACCTCAGCACGCGCCAACGCAGCACCGGCCCATCGAGATGTGCTGAGCAGGGAGGAAACCGCAGATGCGAGGTTCGGATCAGGCATTCTTCAGACCTTGCACAAGCAGCAGAACTTTGCCACCGCTATGTTTCCCCACAGGCAAGCCCCCTCAATTCTCTGCAAGCAAAGGTTCGACCCTCAAGGCAAAACTAATGCGACGGCCCAATCCGACTGCGGCTTACTCCCCTGCCCCGAGCCCAAGGGCCACAGCCCCGAGCAGGCCGGCGCCGTCACCGAGGCCGGGGTTGACGACTTCGGGGGCGGGGACGTAGCCGTTGAGGAGTTCGGCGAGGCGTTTTCTCAGAGGGGGGAGCAGGTGGGGGCGGCTGCCGACACCGCCGCCGAGGATGATGCGCTCCGGGGAAAGGGTGAGGGTGAACTGGTACATGGCCAGGGCCAGGTACTCGACCTCCAGAGTCCACGCGGGATGGTCGGCAGGCAGGGTCTCCGCCGGGGTGCCCCAGCGGGCGGCGATGGCGGGACCGGAGGCGAGGCCCTCCAGGCAGGCACCGTGCCACGGGCAGGTGCCGGGCGACGTCTCGCCGGGGGGACGGGGCAGGAGAACGTGGCCCATTTCCGGATGGCCGAGGCCGTGCAGCGGCACGCCGTCCACCGCGAGCCCGCCGCCGATGCCGGTGCCGACGGTGAGGTAAAGCACTGAGCGGCAGCCCTGACCGGCACCCCAGCGCCATTCGCCGACGGCGGCACCGTTCACATCCGTGTCGAAACACGCAGGCAGCTGCCGGTGAGCCAAGAGGGCGCCGAGCAGGTCCGTATTCGCCCAGCCGGGCTTGGGCGTGGTGGTGATGAACCCGTAGTCCGGCTTTCCTGGCAGCACTCCGGCGGGGCCGAAGGTGGCCACGCCCCAGGCGGTGAGCGGCTGGCGGGCGGCCTTCTCGGCTTCGCGGAAAAAATCGACCACACGGCCCAGCGTCTCCGCCGGGGTGGTGGTGGCGATGCGGGTCTTCAGCGGCATGGCCCCCGGTCCGGTGCCCACGCCGCAGACGAACTTCGTCCCGCCCGCCTCCACCGCGCCGATGAGGGTCCCGGGTTTCATGCCGCAGGTGCCGCAGCGGTCTTCAGCCCGAGGTTCGCGTAGATCTCGCGCGTGGCGCTGGACTGGTTGAGCGTGTAGAAATGCAGCCCCTTCACCCCGTGGTCCAGGAGGTCGGCGCACTGCTCCGTGGCGTAGTGCAGACCCACGCGGCGCACGGCCTCGGCATCGTCACCGGCCCGGGCGAGCTGTTTCAGCAGCTTGGCCGGGAATCGCGCCCCCGCCGCCAGGTCCGCCATGCGGCGCAGCCCGCTGGTGGAGGTGATGGGCATGATGCCCGCGATGATGGGCACGTGGATGCCGGCCAGCTCGCACCGGTCGCGGAAATCATAGAAGTCGTGGTTGTCGAAGAAGAGCTGGGTGCAGATGTAGTTCGCGCCCTCGTCCACCTTCGCCTTCAGGTGGTCCATCTCCAGCAGCCGGTTCGGCGTGCCAGGGTGCCCCTCGGGAAATCCCGCCACACCGATCCCGAATCCCCTCTTGTCCGGATGAACGCCGGACTGGTTGAACTTCGTGATGAACTTCACCAAGTCCGCCGCGTGCTGGAAGGCATCGTTCTCCCGGCGGTAACCGGTGAGGTTTTTCGGCGGATCACCGCCCAGGGCGAGGATGTTTCCCACGCCCGCCGCGGCATAGCGGGTCAGTATATCCTGCACCTCCGCCTCCTGGTGGCAGACGCAGGTCAGGTGGGGAATGGGATCGAGCGAAGTGGCCGCCTTGATCTTGACGACGAGGTCATGCGTCAACTCCCGCGTCGAGCCGCCCGCCCCGTAGGTCACGCTCACGAACGCCGGGGCGCAAGGCACGAGTTGGGCCACCGTCTCCAGCAGCTTCCCCGAGGCCTCCGCTGTCTTGGGCGGGAAAAACTCGAAGGAAATCGTGGTCGGGTGTTTCTGGAAGATGTCGTCGATGTGCATGACTGGCTGGGGAAATAAAGTGACTCGATGTTACGGACCGACGCGGACGAGGAGGTCCTTGCTCTCGACGGCCTCGCCGACTTTCACGCAGACCTCCTGCACCGTGCCGGCGCAGGGCGCGGAGACGGCGGCAAACATTTTCATGGCCTCCAGGGTGAGCAGGGTCTCGCCCTCCTTCACCTTTTGCCCCACACCCACGGCGATGCTGGCCACCATGCCGGGCATTGGCGCGCCCACCTGCGACGGGTCGGCAGGGTCGGCCTTGGCGCGCGTCACGGCGTCCTTGGCCAGGAGCTTGTTCGTCACGGTGGTGTGGCGCGGGTAGCCGTTGAGTTCAAAGATGGCGGTCTGCTGGCCGTTCTGGTCGGGCTCGGTCAGGTTCAGCAGGCGGACGAAGAGCGTCTTCCCGGGCTCCAGGTCGACGTGGATTTCCTCCTTCTGCTGCAGCCCGTAGTAGTAGGCCGGGGTGGGCAGCACGCCCACGTCCCCGTAGGTCCGGCGAAACTCGGCAAACTTCATAAAGACGTCGGGATACATGAGGTAGCTCCACACGTCGTCCTCGCTCGGCTTGCGCTTCATCTTTGCCTCCAGCTCGGCGCGCACGTCGTCGAGCTTGATCTTCGCCGCGTGCAGACCGGGGCGGCCCTTGATGCGCTTGCCCGTCTTGCCCACGATGGCGTCGGCCAGCGCGTTCCACTTTTTCCACGAGTCCTTCGCTTCGTCCGGCTCCAGCCCGTAGAAGGGCTCGCCCAACCAGCCCTCGAACATGCTGGTCACGTCCTTCGACCACTTGGTGCCCTGGAGATTGATGATGTCTCCGGGTTTCACCCCGCGCGCCACGCACTCGATGGCGAGGTCGCCCACCACCTTGCTGGACGGAGTCACTTTAATGATGTCACCGCAGAGCTGATTCACCTCCGCATAGGCGTGGGCGATCTCCGGCCAGCGGGCGGCCATGCCCATGCCGGTGGCCTGCTCCTTGAGGTTCGTGTACTGGCCGCCGGGCATCTCGTGCAGGTAGACCTCCGCCGTGCCGTAGGGTTCACTGGTGTCAAAGGGCTTGTAGAACGTGCGCACCGCAGCCCAGTAGTCGCTGAACTCCTGGAGAGCCTCCACATCGAGGCCCGTATCGCGGGGCGTGTGCTGGAGCGCGGCGACGATGGAGTTCAGATTCGGCTGGCTGGTGCCGCCGGACATCGAGGCGATGGCCGCATCCGCCACGTCCACGCCCGCATCGGCGGCATTCAGGATGCTGCCGGCATTCAGGCCGCTCGTGTCGTGGGTGTGGAAATGAATCGGGATGCCGATCTCGTCCTTCAGCGCCTTGACGAGCTTCTTCGCCGCATAGGGACGGACCAGTCCTGCCATGTCCTTGATGCACAGCATGTGCGCGCCCATCTTTTCCAGCTCCTTCGCCAGCTTGACGTAGTACTTCAGCCCGTACTTGTCACGGGTCGGGTCGAGGATGTCCCCCGTGTAGCAGACCGTGCCCTCGCAGATGGAGCTGGTGTCCTCGCGCACGGCGTCCATGGCGGCGGTGAGGTTCGGCAGGTAGTTCAGGCTGTCGAAAATACGGAAGATGTCCATGCCGTTTTGCGCGGCATGTTTGATGAACCCCTTCACCACGTTGTCCGGATAGTTCGTGTAGCCGACCGCATTCGAGCCGCGGAAGAGCATCTGGAAAAGGATGTTCGGCACCTTGGCCCGGAGCTGGCGCAGGCGCTCCCACGGGTCCTCGCGGAGGAAGCGCATGGTCACGTCGAAGGTGGCACCGCCCCACATTTCCAGGGAGAAGAGGTTCGGCGTGCGGCGGGAGACGGAATCGGCCACGGCCAGCATGTCGTAGGTGCGCATGCGCGTGGCCAGGAGCGACTGGTGCGCATCGCGGAAGGTGGTGTCCGTGATGAGAAGGCGCTTCTGTTTGGCCACCCACTCGCGGCAGAATTTCTCCGGCCCCATTTTCTCCAGGAGCTGCTTCGTGCCGTCCGGCGGGGCGGTCAGGCGCAGGGACTTGTCCGCCACAGGAATGGGCGGCGCGGGGAAGGCCTTGCTGATCTTGTGCCCCTTGGAGAAGGGGTTGCCGTTCACGATGGTGTCGGCCAGGTAGCTGAGCATCTTCGACGCCCGGTCCTTGCGCGCGGTGAACTTGAGGAGGTCCGGGTTGTTGTCGATGAAGCGCGTAGTGGCCTGCCCGGCGCGGAAAATGGGGTGGTGCACCACGTTCATGAGGAACGGAATGTTCGTCTTCACACCACGGATGCGGAACTCGCGCAGCGAGCGGTCCATCCGGTCCAGCGCCTGCTCGTAGGTGCGCGCGGAGACGGTCAGCTTCACCAGCATGGAGTCGTAGTA
Source organism: bacterium (assembly GCA_031411255.1). Classification (GTDB taxonomy): domain Bacteria; phylum Verrucomicrobiota; class Verrucomicrobiia; order Verrucomicrobiales; family V1-33; genus JANOAS01. The sequence continues at coordinate 14,553 of JANOAS010000117.1, read as the reverse complement.
GGGCGTGATGACGGCATTCGTCGTGCCAAGCGCCCCGTCCAGCCGCACGCCGAAGCCGCCGGCGCTCCGGTAGGTGAGGATCTTCCCGAAGTCAGGCGTGAAGCCGTTTTCCGGGTCCTCGGTCGTGATCCGGCACTGGATGGCGTAGCCGCTTTTCTCGATGTTGTCCTGCACGGGCAGCGCCAGCGGCTCCTCGTGCATCTGGCAGCCTTGGGCGATGAGGATCTGGCTGCGCACGATGTCGATGCCCGTCACCTCCTCCGTCACCGTGTGCTCCACCTGGATGCGCGGGTTCATCTCGATGAAAAACCACTCGCCCGTCTCGCTGTCGACGAGGAACTCGACCGTGCCGGCGTGGGTGTATTTCACCTCGCGGGCCAGCTTCAGGGCGGCGTCGCAAAGGCCGTCCACCACGCGCTGGTCCAGCCCGTAGCTGGGCGCCTGCTCGATCACCTTCTGGTGCCGGCGCTGCACGGAGCAGTCGCGCTCATGCAGATGCAGCACGCTGCCGTGTTTGTCCGCCAGGATCTGGACCTCGATGTGCTTCGCCTGGCCGACGAACTTCTCCAAAAACACCGCGCCATTGCCAAAGGCGTTTTTCGCCTCCGTCTGGGCCTCGTCCAAGAGCTTCTCCAAATCCTTCGCCTCGCGCACGATGCGCATCCCGCGTCCACCGCCGCCGAAGGCCGCCTTGATGATGAGCGGAAACCCGATCTTCTTCGCAGCCGCGACGGCCTCCTTCTTGCTTTCCAGCGCCTCGGCCGTGCCCTTCAGCGTCGGGATTTTCAGCTTCTCGGCGATGTTCCGCGCCGCCGTCTTGTCCCCCATCATGTCGAGGATGCCGGGGTCCGGTCCGATGAAAATAATTCCGTTCGCCTCGCAAGCGCGGGCAAATTCCGGGTTCTCGGAAAGAAATCCGTAGCCGGGGTGGATGGCATCCACGCCTTTTTCCACGGCCAGGGCGACGATGCCGGGGATGTCCAGGTAGGCGCCGAGGGCTCCCTTTTCTTTGTTCAGCTCATAGGCCTCGTCCGCCTTGAACCGGTGCGGACAAAAGCGGTCCTCCGTGGCGTAGATGCCCACTGTCCTGATGCCCAACTCGGTGGCGGCACGCATGACGCGGATGGCGATCTCCGACCGGTTCGCCACCATCAGTTTTTTGATGGGGCGGAGGACTGGAGTTTCATTCGGGGTGGAGGGTGCGGCAGGCTTCTTCGGCATAGGTTGGAAAGTAATTCAGTGCGGATCAAAAAAGAGCAGGGATCATGCCCCCGGCGGAGTGATTTTGCAAGGAGCAGCGCTGTCCGACAGCCGGGCACGTCCCAGCAGCCCGGAGAGGCCCGGCAGCACCCAGAAAATGGCCAAAATCCACATGTGCGTGGTGAAGTTCAGATTCATGACCACGCTGATGCTTAAATGCAGGGCGATCAGCGCCAGCCCCACCACCAGCGCCCAGCGGCGGCTGAGCAGGGCGAGAATGGCGGCCAGCTCCAGCACGAGGCCGCTGCCGAAAAAGACGCGGGCCAGGCTGGGATGCTCCAGGAAAAGGCGCGTCATCGGCTCCAGCCAGGCGGGGAGCGGCGTCAGGTCGTCATAATAGGCGGACCAGTTGGTTTTCAGCAGCTGGGCGGTGAGCAGCGGGGCCTTCCAGATCCAGATGCCATTGGAGCGGACGAGTTTCACCACCCCGCACACCACGTAGCCTGAGGCGATCACGACATTCGTCCAGTAGACCGCCTGCCGCCCCGCCGCCACCCCGCCGCCGCGAACGAGGTGGACAATCCACTGCGCTAGCAGGCAGAGCACCAGCAGCTGCGTGTTGTGGTTTTGCGCCCCCTGGGACATCGCCAGCGTGCCGAACCCCACCCCGCACAGGGCCGCCGGAGTCAGGGCCACTCGCGGCCATTTTCCCGCCGTGTAGGCCGCCAGCCCGAGGGCCGAGAGGAAAAAGGCCGCCCGGGCCACTGCGGGCCGGGAGAGAAAGGTGAAGTCAATCCATTGCGCCAGCCCCAGCGGATGCGGCTGCTCCTTGAAAAGCTCGCTCCCCCACGGGATGGCGCTCAGCAGCAGCAGGCTAAAGCACAGCCGCATGATGAAGAGCAGACGTGGGGAGTCCTCAAACACCGCCGGCTGCCCCTGCCGCACAATTTCGCTCCACCAGCCCTTCATAGGTCGCACTCCGCCAGTTTCTCCGGTTCACCCATGGCAATGCCGCCGTCCCGCACGCCGAAGACCCGCGCATACAACCGCAGCCGCGTGACGCCCTCCACTGGCAGGTGCCGCATCTTTTTCCGCCGCGCCTGGAAGTCCTCATGCAGCGCCGCCAGGGTCACCCGTCCCGCCTCGGCACGCTCCGCCGCCGTCGCCTCGTCCGTGCTCCTGCCGGCCGGGCCGCAGAGGTCGCGCAGGTTCCGCTTGTACGTCTTCTTGGCACTGGATGACGCCGTGCGGAAAAGCACCTGCATCGGCAGGATGCGGTCATTCTGGTCCGTCACGTAGACCACGTCCGCCTCGTCCACGATGTTCGAGTACATCGGGAAATTTGAGAACGGGTAGAACTCCCCCACCACCGCCAGCCCCAGGACCAGCAGGATGACATGACGAAAGGGCAGGCGCCCCCATTGGCGCTTCAGCCAGGCACAGCTAAATCGACGAGGCATTCGCGGACCATGCCCGTGCTCCCAGCCATCTACAAATAAAAAAGCGCCCTCAGGCCCGCCAGCTGAAGGCCGCCCCGGGCGGCGGCGCCAGCTCCTTGAAAAGCACCAGCAGGTGAAACACAAAGGCCGAATCCACCTCGTTCATCGTCCCCGCCTCATAGCGCTCCAGGATGGAGGTGAACCCCCAGGCTGGCTCCCCGCCGGCCATATCGACCCGGTGAAACCCCATGCCCCAGTCTGGGAAGAGCCTGTGCTTCAGCCGGTCCTCGACCACCACACGCACCTCTGCATGACGCGGGTCCTTTGAAATCACCTGGAAAAGTTCCTTCACCACCTCCTCGCACCCCTCCAGGGCCTGCATGAACCACCCATTTTCGTACAGCAGCAGCCCCGTCACCCCGGAGATCCAGTTTTTCCAGCGGGAACGCGACAGCAGCGCCTCCAGATCCGCGTCCGTCATCGGGTTGGTCGCGCGGCTCAGATAGATCACACAATAAAGATCTTCGTTTGGTTTCATGCATCACCGCGCCGCTCTGCGGCCCGTCCGGCCACTTTGTCCGGCTTCGTCGGCAACTCAACAAAAAAGCCCTGCGGTTTTTCAACCGCAGGGCTCGTGATTGTTTCAGGTCTGCCTGAAGGCCGGAGACTACTCCTTGCCCTCGCCCGGACGCCATTCCTCGGGGGTGGCGAAGCGGAAGGCTTCCTCGAGACCGACCAGGTCGGCGCTCGGACGCAGGGCGTCGAAGGCGGCGGCTTCGCGCTTGAGGCGCTCTTCGTCGTAGGCCACTGCCTTGACGGAGAGACCGATCCGGCGCTCCACTTTGTCCACCTTGATGACGCGGGCTTCCACTTCCTGCCCGACCTTCAGCACATCCTTCACGCGGACCACATGGTCCTCGCTGAGCTGGGAAATGTGCACCAGACCGTCGATGTCGTCCTGCAGCTGGACGAAGGCGCCAAAGCTGGCGATCTTCGCGACCGTGCCCTTGACGATGTCGCCGACCTTGAACTTGTTGTCGATGAGGCTCCACGGATCCCCTTCGAGCTGTTTGACCCCTAGGCTGATGCGCTGGTTGGCCTTGTCGATTTCCAGCACCACGGCGTGGACTTCGTCGCCCTTCTTGAGCGTTTCGCTCGGATGGTTGATCTTGCGCGTCCAGCTGAGGTCGGACACGTGAACCATGCCGTCGATGCCGTCTTCGAGTTCCACGAAGGCGCCGTAGGCGGTGAGGTTGCGGACCTTGCCCTTGATCTGGGTGCCGATCGGGAAGCGGCCGTCGATGTCGTCCCAGGGATTGCTGTCCAGCTGGCGGACGCCGAGGGAAATCTTCTGCTCTTCCTTGTTGATCTGGAGAACCACGGCTTCGATTTCCTGGCCGAGGCTGAGCACGTCGCTCGGGCGCGTGATGCGCTTGGTCCAGCTGAGTTCGGAAACGTGAACCAGGCCTTCCACGCCTTCGGACACTTCCACGAAGGCGCCATAGGGCACCAGCTTCGTGATCTTGCCCTTGACCCGGTGGCCGATGGGGAACCGTGCTTCGATGTTCTCCCAGGGATTGTTCAGCATTTGCTTCAGGCCGAGGGAGACGCGCTCTTTCTCCTTGTTCACATCCAGGATCTGCACCTCGATGGCCTGGCCGATGACCAGCATCTCGCTCGGGTGGTTCAGGCGGCCCCAGCTCATGTCCGTGATGTGGAGCAGACCGTCCATGCCGGTCAGGTCCACAAACGCACCGAAGTCCGTGATGTTCTTAACGATGCCCGTCACACGGTCGCCCGCCTTGACGGTTTCCAGGAAGCGCTGGCGCTGCTCGGCGCGCTCGGCCTCGATCACCTCGCGGCGGCTGAGGACGATGTTCTTCCGGTCGTCGTTGATCTTGACGATCTTGAATTCGTAGACATTGCCCACGTAGGCTTCCAAGTCCTTCGGCGGAATGATGTCCACCTGGCTGCCGGGCAGGAACGCCTCGACGCCGACATTGACCATGAGACCGCCCTTGACGACGCTCTTGACCTTGCCTTTGACCAGACCACCTTCCTGAAAGACCTTGACGATCTTGTCCCAGTTCTGCTTGTGGGCGGCTTTTTCCTTCGAGAGGACGACCATGCCCTCATCGTTTTCCAGACGCTCGAGGAGGACTTCCACTTCGTCCCCGACTTCGATTTCGTCATCTTCAAATTCGGACGCCGGGATGGCGCCTTCAGACTTGTAGCCGACATCAACCAGGATGACCTGGGGCTTGATGTCGATGATGCGGCCCTTCACGATTGTGTTTTCGCGGAGTTCTTTAAAAGAAGCTCCAATGAGGGCCTGCAGTTCAGGCGAGATGGCCATAATGTAAAAAACCGGTCCTTTGCGGGGCCGGCAATGGGTTTAGGGTTGTGTAGTTGCGTTAATTCACTTCCGGCATTGCTCCGATTGATTTCCCCTGGCCGCCGGAGCGCCAACATGGTCAGGGGGACGAAAGTGGAGGCGCATTGTACGAGCGGAACGGGGAAAAGCAACTCGGATTTCCCTCCCGGAAATCAATTTTTTCTCCCGCCCCCCCGCGCCAGCCCGGCCAGAATGAGCGTGCCCGTCAGGAAACAGAAGGAGATGTCCGCCGTAAAGGAATGGTGGATGGCCCTGTCGAGGTGGTTCTGCCCGGCTGAAACGGCCAGCACGGTGCCGATAATGAAATGGAACGGCCCCAAGAGCCTAATGAGACCGGGAAAGGCGTGAGGGCGAATGGCCGCGAGGACGGAAGCGATGCCGATGCAGCCGAACACGGACGACGCCATCCGCAGCCAGTAGTCCAGCAGCGGCTGGTAGGGAATGTCCTCCGCCCCCATGCTGGAGAGCGTGTCCACCGCCAGCCCCCAGGAGGCAAAGGTGAAGAGAAACGAGATCCCCCACCCCACGGCACTCATGACGAGGCCGATCTGCAGAATTTTCAATCCCAGACGTGGACGGGGCGAAATCATGGGGCTTTTCGAGGGGCGCCCTTCAGCCCCTCACCCGGCGGCGGCGCGCCGCCAGCGGAGCCAGCGCCAGCAGCAGGCAGGCCGCAGTTCCGGGCTCCGGCACCGTTGACAACCCGGAGACCACAGGCAGCGAGCCAGCCCACCGTTCACGGTAGGCCTCCAGCAGCGCCGGGTCCGAGCCCTTACCGCTAAAGATACGGCTGAAAACAAGGGCCCGATCCGGTGCGGATTCGGGCAGAGTCGACCCCCAAGCAAGAGCAGCCTCAGGGTCTTTCCGGACCCACGCCGCAGCGACTTGGCTCTGGGCAGCGGACCTCAATGATGGATCCGACAGATTCGATGCCCAAGCGAGCCCGGCGGCGGGATCGCTCTGAGCCCTCTCCATCACCAATCCACTGCTCGCCCGGTCGAGGGACACGCTGGAGGCCAGGTCCAGCGTGGTTAACGAGAGGACCGCGCTGGAATCCAGCGTGTCCGCAGGGTCAATGGGAACCGAGACAGGATCACTCGAAACAACCGTCTGCGAGACGACACCCGTCGTCCCCACTGTGCCGGAGATCGTCAAAATGGCGGTAGGATTTCCCGACAACCTGATCGGTCCACCATTGGAAATTAGCTGGCCTGAACCCGTCGAGATGAGGCTGCCAGGCCCCGCAGAAGTGGAGCCGCCCGACCCGACCGTGATTACGCCGCCCGCGTTAAGCGTGGCCCCGCTGGATACAGTCGGAACCGGCACTGGCGTGATGGTTGTGGCCGCCCCGGGAGTGACAACGATGTTGGGGGTGCCGGGAGCCAGCCCGATTGAGCCCACCAATAAATTCTGCCCCGGACCGACGATGACAACTCCGCTTAGCGTAATTGGGTCATTGGGGAAATAATTTCCTCCAGCACCCGTTTTCACGAAGCCGATCACGCCTGACGAGGTTGTGGTCGAACCTGGGAAGTTGACTATAGAGCCCGAATCCAAAGTCAGGGTTGAGCCGATCATTGTTTGCACAGCTCCAGCACTACCACCATTCGCCCCCCCCGCTCCCCCACCACTCCCGGAGTCGTGCCCCTTGGATTTCCCCTTGGATTTCCCCTTCGACTTTTTCCCGCCCGAGCTGTGCGAACCGGACGAGCTGCTCTTGGAACCGCTCGATTTTGCCCCGACCTTTTTCAGGACCGTGGAAGTCATGCCAGCCTTGGCGGGCATGGCGGAGAAGGTCAGCGCCAGAGCCGGCAGCAGGAGCAGCCGTGCGAGGGGAGATGGGGTGAGAATCATGGCAGGACCGGGTTGACGTGTGAAGGGTTGAAGAGGTGGTCTCAGCACCACTTTCTCGATTTAGCGAATTTCTCCCTGCCTGTCCACAAAAAATAAGAATTCGCGCCTTCCGAAGCAAAAATCAGGCCGCTGGATTTCCCGGCCTGCGCCGGCGGGCCACGAGGGCGGCGAACGCGGCGGCGAGCGAGGCCGCCACCCCGGGTTCCGGCACGGGGGAAAATGAGGTTGCTGCCACCCCCGCCCATCTTTCCCGGTAGGCCTCAGCCAGCGCGGGACTGGCAGTCAGGGCACCGGCCCACCTTTCGCGCCAAGAGGTGTTCAGGGCAGCATCAGCGCCGACCGCAGCGGCCCACCGTTCGCGGTAGCTCACCATCAGGACCGGCTCAGCCGTGGCGGCCAGAGCCCAGCGTTCGCGATACCCTTCGTTCAGAGCGAAATCGGAAGAAACCGCCCCAGCCCACCTCTCGCGGTGGGCTTCGTTCAGGACGGCATCACTCAGGGCCAGCGTGACCAGCCGGGCCGAACCCTGCTCATCCAAAAAACTGCCGGCGGACTGCCCTGCACCGGAGAGCTGGCCAAAACCCGCACTACTGTCCGGCAAGAGCGCGCCGCCCTTGGAGACGACAGCAGCCGGAGCCGTGCCCGCCAGGAGAACCAGGGCGAGTGCGGACAAAACACCCAATCGGGCCAACAGGCTGGGAATCGTTTTCATTTGATGGGGGGAAAGTCTGGCGCTCTAGAATCTGGAGCACCGGTTCGTTTCTCCTCCATTTTTATGGCAATTTTGGTAAATGTCCATAAAAATGAGAGGCATTTCTGCGATTTTTCCCAAAAATGAGTAAAAAATCACGATTTGCTGATTTTTCAACCGCTCTTGCAGTTGCAGACGACGTGCCGGATGACCGCCAATCGCCCCACAATCGGACTCAATCGAGCCTGCCTCCAGACGGCTTGCGGATGGAGACTATAAGAGCCTCCCACAGAAGCCCACGGCAGTAGCCTTACTCCAAAGGCGTTTGTTCACCATGGCTTGGGAATTGATGGGGAAACACGAGGCCACCCCAAGCTCCAGTTCCACCCGTCCTGAGTCCTGAAAAGACGCGACCGGTGCCTTCAGAGGCGGAGGGCCAAGCTTCAATTCCCCGCAGTCCGGAGTCCTGAAAGGACGGGACCCCATAGCCTGGGGCGGAGTGAGGCACGAACGAAGCCCCAGGTTTCCTCACCGAAATCCGGAGCCCTGAATGGGCGGGACAACCCGTCCAAAGCCCCACGCGGAACGCAGCGTGACAGGGCCAGGTTGTCTCGCCCATTCAGCTCCGAGCGCTTGCCCGCTACCCGGGGTTGCGCCTCGTCCCTCGGCTTACCCCGGGCTGCGGAGTCCCGTCCCTTCAGGACTTCAGAAGGCCCATTTTTCCGATGCGGGGAAGTCCGAGGGCTATTTCCCCAGCTCCTCCTTCAAACGGCGGCAGACCTCGACCACGTTTTCCCGGCTGTTAAACGCGGAAATGCGGAAGTAGCCCTCGCCCGCCGCGCCGAAGCCGGCTCCGGGCGTGACGACGACGTTGAGCTTTTGCAGCGTGACGTCGAAGAACTCCCAGCTTCCCATGCCATTGGGCGTGCGCACCCAGATGTAGGGCGCATTCACCCCGCCGAAGGCCGTCAGGCCCGCCTCGCCCGCCGCCTCGCGGAGCAGTTTGGCATTGCCCAGGTAGTGGGAAATGAGGGCGGTCACCTGCTCCTTGCCCTTGGGGCTGAAGATGGCCTCGGCCCCGCGCTGCACGATGTAGCTGCAGCCGTTGAACTTGGTCGTCATGCGGCGAGACCAGAGCGGATGCAGGTCCAGCTTTTCCCCGGCGCGGGTGGAGGCCTTCAGGCCCTTCGGAATGATGGTGAAAGCGCAGCGCACGCCGGTGAACCCTCCGTGCTTCGAGAAGGAGCGGAACTCGATGGCGCACTCGCGCGCTCCCGGGATTTCATAGATCGAGTGAGGCACGCCGGGCTCGGTGATGAACGCCTCATACGCCGCGTCAAAGAGGATGATCGAGCCGTTCGCACGCGCGTAGGCGACCCACGCCTCCAGTTGAGCGCGAGTGGCTGCCGCGCCCGTCGGGTTGTTCGGCGAGCAGAGGTAAATGAGGTCTGCCTTCACGTCAGAGGGCACGTCGGGCATGAAGCCGTTCGCCTCCGTGCAGGGCAGATAGTGGATGCCAGCGTAGGCGCCGTTCGCATCCGCATCGCCGGTGTTGCCGGCCATCACATTCGTGTCCACGTAAACGGGATAGACCGGATCGGGAATGCCCAGCACATTGCCCGTGCCGAAGATGTCGAGGATGTTCCCCGTGTCGCACTTCGACCCGTCGGAGACAAAGACCTCGTCATCAGTCACGTCCAGCCCGAGATCGCGGTACATGTTCTGCGCGATGGACCCGCGGAGAAACGGGTAGCCCTGCTCCGGGCCGTAGCCCTTGAAGGTGGCCCGGTCAGCCTGCTCGTCGATGGCGGCGTGCATCGCCTCGCGCGCGGCGGCGGGCAGCGGCTCCGTCACATCCCCGATCCCGCAGCGGATCAGGCGCTTCGCCCCTTCTGGATTTGCCGCGACAAACGCCCCCACCCGCCTCCCGATTTCGGGAAAGAGGTAGCCGGCTTTCAGTTTCAGGTAGTTCTCGTTCAGGTAGGCCATGGTCGTGGGATGGATTGGATTGGAAAAAAGAGCCGGAAAGTGGGGGACGCCCGCGCGTTCGTCAACTCCGGCCTGCGCCCGAAACCCCCGCCATCGCCGCCGGCAGCCAGTGCGCGCCTATTTTTTCGCCTGCCCCAACTCCGCGATCCACTCGCGCAGCAGCGGCACCACGGGCGGGGACTCGCGGCTCAGGCAGCCAGGCGGCATGCGCATCGGGTCGGCCGGAGCACGCCCCAGGCGGATGAGCAGCATCGACTGCTCCGTGTGCCCTGGCACCAGCATTTTGGCCCCCGGCACGGCCAGGTCTCCCGACATGAGCGGGCCGTTGATCATCCTCTGCTGGTCCAGCGGCGTGGAGAAGCGTGCGTCGTAAAATCCCCGCCCCGGTCCGCCCGGCTGGTGGCAGGCCGCACAATTCACATCCAGCCAGGCCCGCACCCGGTCCGCCACCGGAGCCTTCGCCTCCAGAGCCACCAGACGCGCCGCTTTTCCGCCGCCCTCCACCAAGCCCGCGAGGCCTCCTCCGGCCAGGTTAGCCGGGCTCAGATCAATAAACCAGCCCAGCGCCACCACCGGCAGCGTCTGCCCTGCGACCGGGCCCGGCCAGAACCACCCGCCGCCCTCCTCCATCTTTGCCTGCGTCAGCAGCGTGCGGTCGCCGTCCTTGCCCGCCTCGTAAATCCCCGCGCTGTAGCGCCCGCCCGCTTCCATCTGAAAAACCATGCTCACCTCGCGCCCCGGGCGCTTCATGTCATGCCGCAGCAGCGTCCCCGCAGGGAAATCAAACCCGCCCGCAGCATTTACCGTCAGCTTTTTCCCGGCCGGCAGGCTCAGGCTCCGGCCCACCTCCCAGCCCGGAGTCCAGAAGGGCACCACTACCTCATACGGCGTCCACGTGCGGTCTTTGGCCAGGGCGGAAAGCGTCGCCGCCATCACCGGGCCGGCCGGCTGCGGAGGAACCGGCGCGGCGGCCGCAGCCCCGGCATCGCGACGGATCCTCGTCAGCCAGCCCGTCTTTTCGGTAAATTTCCCGTCCTTCACCCACGCATTCCGCTCCAGCACCAGCAGGGAGCCGTCCCCCGCCACGGCCAGAGCCACCGGCTTCTCCAGCTTCCGCGCCATCATCTTCACCTGGCCCGCATTTTCCGGGGCGAAGAACCCCATCCACCCCGCCATGTAGTCCACGAAAAAATACACCCCGTCCAGCTCCGGCGGCAGCATCCCGGCACCCGGCTGGGCCACCGATTTCCGGTCAAAAAAGCACCCGCCGCCCAGGGACAGCCCCATCTGGTGAGAGTAGTTGAAGACCGGGTCCTTGAATTTCCCGCTTCCGCTCCCCTTCCCCTCCTCCGCCGGCCAGCCGTAGTTCCCCCCGGCCACGATCTCGTCCACCTCCTCCCATGCAGAGGCCCCCACGTCATTCGCGTAGACCCGCCCCGTTCCCGGCTGCACCGCCAGCGCCCACGGGTTCCGCATCCCCAGCGCCCAGATCGCCCGGTATTTCCCCTGCGCTTTGGTGTAAAAGGGATTGTCCTCCGGAATGCTCCCGTCACGGTTCAGGCGCAGGATTTTTCCCAGCAGCGACGTCAGCTCCTGCGCCGGCAGCATCGACGTCTGCTCGCCGATGCCCACATACAGTTTCCCATCCTTGCCGATCGCCAGCCCGCCGCCTTGGTGCCCATTCTTTGTCGTGCCCGGCATCTCATTTTGGTTGTCCCCCTCGAAGAGGACTTTCTCCTCCCCCGCCGTGTCCCCCGACATCGTGAAACGGCTCACCCGGTGGTGCGGGTACGGCTTCCCTGGCGTCGAGAGCACATACAGGTAGGGCGATTTTGGGAAATCCGGATCCACCGCCACCGTCATCAGCCCGCGCTCCCAGCTGCTCTCCACCTCCATCGTCAACACCGGAGCCGCCGCCAGCTTCCCGTCCTTCACCAGGCGCACCGTGCCCGTCTGCTCCGCCACCAGGATGCGCCCATCAGGCAGCACCGCCAGCCCCGTCCCTCCCGTGATTCCGTCGCACACCTTTTCCACCGCATAGCCCGGCGGCACCTCACCCCCCACGCCCACCGCCGCCGGCAGCGCCAGCATCATCCAGAAAAAGAAAAATCCCCGACGCGACTTCATGCCGCAGAGGCTGGAGGTTTCCTGCGCGGACTTCAACCGGAAAAAAGCAAGTCGCCCGAGCAACCCTGCCGCGCCCGTACCCTGCAAGGTAGGTCAGGCTGGTCCCCCAGCCGCCGCATCGCACCAAATCCAGCGCCCCAAGCCAGCGACCCGAGCCCCGCCCGCACCAAGTCCGAAGTCCTGAAAGGACGGGACCCCTTAGCCTGGGGCGGAGTGAGGCACGAACGAAGCCCCAGGTTCCCCACCCAAAAATCGGAAGCCCTGAATGGGCGGGACATTCGCCGTCTGAGCCGCACGCTGAACGCAACGTGACAAGGACGGGTTGTCGCGCCCATTCAGGGCTCCCCGCTGTTCGTCAGTTACTTGGGGTTGCGCCTCGTACCTCGGTTTACCCCAGGCTTTGGCAGTCCCGTCCCTTCAGGCCCCCAACGGACGCCCCCACCCTGAAGCCCAAAATCGGCGAGAATTGAACAGGAGGGAACGGAGCAAACGGAGAAAGAACGTCTTGCACGCACATCACCAGTCACCTGCCCGAAGGGCTGGCTGGACTCTAATTTCCGCACCCCAAGTGCTGGCACTCCGTTCTCTCCGTCTCCTCCTGTTCCAAACCATTCCGGCCTTTGGGTTAAAACGTCTGGATCACCAGGCCCGAGCGCAGCTTCGGCTCGAACCACGTGCTCTTGGGCGGCATGATCTCCCCCGCATCAGAGATGGCCATCAGCTGGTCCACCGTCGTCGGGTACATGGAAAAGGCCGCGCCGGATTCCCCGCCGTCCACCTTTTTCTCCAGCGCCTCCGGCCCCCGGATGCCGCCGATGAACTCGATGCGCTCGTCCGTCCTCGGGTCGCCAATGGCCAGGAGAGGCGCCAGCAGGCGGCTCTGGAGCACGCTCACATCCAGCTGGTCCACCGGGCTGGCCGTGGCGTCGCCCTTCCAGGACAACGCATACCATTTCCCGCCGCCCAGGTAGAGATGCACATGCTCCGAGGCGCTCGGGGACTTCACCGTCGTCTCCGCCACCGTGAACCCCGCTGCGCGGATGCCCGCCAGCAGCGACTCCGGCGTGTGGCCGTTCAGGTCCTTCACCGCGCGATTGTACGGCAGGATCTGGAGCTGCGTGCCTGGGAAGAGCACGCCCAGAAACCAGTTGTAGTCCTCCTCGCCCGTGTGGGCCGGATTTTTCGCCCGGCGCTCGCTGCCCACCCGCCACGCGCTCGCGCTCCGGTGGTGGCCGTCCGCCACATAGGCCAGCGGCACTTCCTTTCCAAACAACTCCGCCAGCCGCGCCGCCCGTACCCCCGTCACCCGCCACACAACGTGCCGGATGCCGTCCTCCGCCATCACGTCAAACAGCGGCGCCTCCTGCTCCGTCACCTCACGCTGGATCGCATCGATCTCCCCCACCCCGCGATACGTCAGAAAAACCGGCCCCGTGTGCGCGCTCAGCGTGTCCACCAGCCGCGTCCGGTCGTCCTCCTTCACCTTCCGCGTCTTCTCGTGCTTGCGGATGATATCCTTCTCATAGTCATCGATGTGGCACCCCGCGATCAGCCCCGTCTGCACGTGCCCGCCCATCACCTGCCGGTAAAAATAAACCGCAGGCTCCGTCTCGCGCCCCAGGATTCCGTCCGCCTGCAGCTTCAGGAAACTCTCCCGCGCCTTCGCGTAAACCACCGCGTCATACGGATTCGTGTCCGCAGGCAGGTCGATCTCCGCCCGGTCCACATGCAGCAGACTGTGCGGCTTCCCCTTCGCCAGCGCCGCCGCCTCCGCCGTGTCCACCACGTCGTACGGCACCGCCGCGACTTCGGAGGCAAATTCAGGTTTCGGCAGCAGACCAAGGATCGGTTTCAGGCGCATGGCAGTAGATTGAAGATGGAGTGGTTCAGGATTGGAAAGCCCCGAGTTTACCCGCCCCGCCACAGGCGCAAGTTGATTCCTCGTTTCAGACCGCCGGCGGAACCGCAGAAAGTGGTGCGGATTTTGCCTCCGGCTAACCCGCATTCGCCATCCAAGCCCCGTGCCCCAAGCTTCCCCCCCGACTGGAAGTTCCAGCGCCCCCCTGGACCGCAGAGCGGTCACCGACAGTAGACGTGGACTTCAGTCCACGGTGCCCACCCGAAAATGGACGTGTCGCGTAGCGACAGCCGAAACCCCGCCTGCCGATTCGCCACGCCCGAGCCCCACAGCCCACCGCACCAAGGCTACTGAGCCACTGGCGGGGGTTGCGGGGGACGAGCCCCCCACCAAGTTTTCTCATGTCAATTTTAAGGTTGACGCCTGGAGCGGATTTCCCTCTACTCTCGGACAACCCGCCCTCATCGGCACGCCTCCTGCGAACCTTCGATCCACCTTCCCATGAAAAAATCACCCATCATCCTCGCCGCCCTGCTCACCGCAGCCGTACCGCTTCAGCTTCACGCGGGGCTTTTGTACTGGGACAGCAATGGCCCCACCTCCGGGGCCGGGACCGCGCCGGTGGGCAACTGGGGGTCGAGCGCTTTCTGGTCAACGAGCGAACCGGGCGAATCCGCCACCACGGCGTGGAGCGGCGGGGAGGTGGCCGTCTTTGCCGCCGGCAGTGATGCCATCGGTGCCTACACCGTCACCGTCAGCGGCACGCAGACGGCGGGCGGGCTCAACATCGAGGAGGGCGAGGTGGCCTTCGCCACGGGCACGGTTTCCCTCGGGGCCAATCCCGTGACCGTCAGCCCCGGGGCCACGCTGAGTTCGGACAGCTCGCTTCGGCTTTCCACCACGGCAGGTTCCACGGTCACCATCGACGGGGGCACACTGAGAACGACAAACCCAGGGGCCGCGGGCACGTTTTTTGACCAGGACTCGCTCCTCGTCATCG